>JAHDWG010000391.1 GCA_023384495.1 Caldilineaceae bacterium | reverse complement strand
TACTGCTATTGGTGCCGGTTTTCCGTCGCGACCAACCATTGATCGCTCCCAATCCGCCTTGGTCAAGGCGGCAACCACCCAATTTGCGGACTCGGCGACTAATGCCCCATCACGGAAATCCGTTCTTTTGTATTTCCAGCTCCAGTCTATCCCTTCGTCCAGTTTATTGACATGAAGTTTATTGACATGAATGGAGGTCCAGTCTGCTTCAGCCCCAAATTGTGTTCCAGTTGAATGTCTCACAACGACCTTGGTGGGTTTGACCAGAATCCAGTCCGCTCTGCCATCTCCGGTTACATCCGCAAAGAAGCTGGTTCCACTTGGCCAAAGGTCCTGTAGCCATGTCTCATTAGGCCGGAAGCCGGCGCCATCGGAACGCCTGACTGTAATTCGAATGTAAGAGACTAGGCCATCCTTGATCACATTGATCACGATGGCATCGGCCTTCCCGTCCCCTGTCACATCAGCAAAGTAGGTGCCATGAGTGCCAAAATAGGGGTTGGCGGTCGAACTTGCTTCGGCGGCAAAGCTAGAGCCGCGCGGGTCTGTGTTGGATACCACGAAGGCGTTAGGAAAGTCAATCAGCGCCATCTGTTGCGATTGCGCCACAACGGGCTGGAATGCGCTGACCAGCAGCGCCGCCAGCACCAACCATGTGAGAACTTTATTCATGCGATACATGGTTGTATCTCCTTTCGGTCGTCGTGGACCGGACACTGGCGAGCACCGATTTCCCCCGCCGCTTCCTCCATACAGACAAACACAATCGGCGCGCATCCCTGCAAGGTGGCGGCCGCGTGGGCCGCCAACTCCTGCGCTGTGGCGGGCGGAAAGCCTTTTTGCAGCGCCTCGAGCGAAGGAAAGTAGAACTCCGCCAGCAGGAAACAGGGCGGTTCGCCGTCGAAAGTCCACAGGGCCTTGGAGTAGACCGTGCGGGTTACGCCAGGGATGTGGGACACCAGCCAGGGCGCGTGTTCACGCCGCCAGGACGCCAGGAAGCCGTCCACATCGGCAGGCGGCGGATAGAACACGACGACCTTCGCCATCATTGCGATCTCCTTGCGCCCTTGGCTGGGCGCCCCAACCCAGAGGGGCTGATAGTGCGTTCTCTCGACAAACTCATTGTAGCTCCTGTCCGTCGCACCGGTATCGCACAGACCGTCGCATTGTGCGTCGCACAACAGAACGATTTACCAAGTTATGTGGTATACTATCGATAGCAGCTTGAAGCCTTGCGAACCCTTCCCCACCGCGTCATCCGCCTCCTTTTGTGGGATAGGATTGACCCGCCTGGTAGGAGGCCCATTTATGTCATCATTGCTGTTGCATCTTCTCGGCCCACCCCTGCTGGAACGCGACAGCGCACCCCTGCACATCACTCGCCGCCGCGCTCTGGCCTTCATCATCTATCTGGCCGTCACCGGCGAGGCCCACCATCGGGAACAACTGGCCGCCTTCTTCTGGCCGGAGATGGACGCCAGCCATGCCCATGCAGACCTGCGGCGCACGCTCTATCAGGCAAATCAAGCCCTGGGTGGAGAATGGCTGGTGGCCGAAGGGGACGTCATCCGCTTTCGGCGTGATGGCGATCTGTGGATGGATGTGGGGGTGTTTCACCAACTCCTGGCCGAAACCCATGCCCATAGCCACAGACCAGACGACGTCTGTCCCCGCTGCCTGCCCTTGTTACACAATGCGGTTGCGCTCTATCGCAACGACTTTCTCGCCGGTTTCTCCTTGCCCGACAGCCCCGCCTTTGACGACTGGCAATTCTTTCAGAGTGAAACCTTGCGCCAGGAGCTGGCCGGTGCTTTGGAACGACTGGTGCGCGGCCACACCGCCCAAGACGACTACCTCGCTGCCATCTCCTATGCCCGCCGCTGGCTCGCCCTGGACCCGCTCCATGAGCCGGTCCATCGCTGGCTGATGCAGCTCTATGCTTGGGACGGGCAGCAGGCCGCGGCCCTGCGCCAGTATGCTCAGTGCGCGCAACTGCTGGATGAAGAACTGGGCGTAGCGCCCGCACCCGAAACCGAACAGCTCCACCAGGCGATCCGCGCCCGGCGGCTGGTCCGGCTTCTCCCCGCCCGGCCGGCCGCAAGCCAGCCGCCAGGGGAAGAGCTGCCCAAGAAAGATGAGATACGCGTCGTTACCGTGGTCAGTGTCGGCCCTGTCGCAAGTGGAGTCATGTCCGGCGCAGTGAGCCTGGACGACGGCGCCTCCGAAGTGGCGCTCTTGGATAAAGAGGCCGGTGAACTGACGCGGCTGTTGGCCATCAGCCAGGCGGCCAGCCTCGTCTATGGCGGCCAGGTGGAACAGTTAGCCGGCGAGGACATTTTGATTTTCTACGGCGTGGACCAGGTGGTCGAGGACGACCCAGAACGAGGGGTGCGTACAGCGCTTGCCATCCAACGTGCCGCGCAAAGAGAGGGGCTGGCCGTACGGGTGGGTGTCAGCGCGGGGTTGGCCTATTGCCGGCGCGGCCCTGGCGCCCGGCCGGTCGTCCTCGGGCCCACGGTGGAGCTGGCCGCCCGCCTGCGCAACCGGTCCGACGCGGGCCAGATCCTTGTCAATCGCGCGGTCTATCTGCCCACACGGGGCGTCTTTGTTTATGGGCCTGAGCAATTGCTGGCCTTGCCGGGCAGCTCCGCAGTGGTTCGCTCCCATGCGGTGGAAGGTCTCCGGTCGCGCACGGCCAAGGCGCGGGGCGTCGAAGGCCTCCATGCGGCGATGGTCGGGCGGGGGGTGGAGCTGGCACAGATATCGGCGGTGGTGGACAAGGCCCGCCGGGGTGAGGGGCAGATGGTTGCGTTAGCGGGTGGGGCGGGGGTCGGCAAGTCCCGGCTGGTCAGCGAGTTCAAAGCTCGCTCTGTCTATGATGCCTCCCCCACCGAGCCGCCTCTGCTCTGGATGGAAGGCCGGGGGCAGGCCTTTGCCGAGTCAACTAGCTACTCGCTCTTTGCCGATCTGGTTGCCGGTTACTTTGGCCGCGCGGCCAACGGCCAGAGCCTTGCCTCTCCGCTGGCCTCCTCGCCCATCCTGCGCGAATTGGTGGAGCAAGGCCACCTGTCACCCTCCCAGATGGAGGAGGTCGTCCTTTTGCTCGGCCAGCTACTGGGCGCGGGCCTGGGCAACGGCCAGGAGGAGCAACTGCGCCACAGCAGCCCCGAACAACTCCACCAGCGCATGACCCGCGCCCTTGTCACGCTGATTACCGCGTTGACCCGCCGCCAACCTTTGGCGCTGGTCTTTGAAGACCTGCACTGGACCGACGCCCATTCGTTGGATCTGATCGCCGCGCTGCTAGAGCTGCTGCCTGCCCACCGGCTGCTCCTCCTCTGCGTCTATCGCACCGAACAGAGCCAGCCCGGCGAACACCTGGTCA
The DNA here is from genome assembly GCA_023384495.1 of Caldilineaceae bacterium. GTDB lineage: Bacteria > Chloroflexota > Anaerolineae > Caldilineales > Caldilineaceae > CFX5. The sequence continues at coordinate 3,683 of JAHDWG010000391.1, read as the reverse complement.
CCTTGGCCCGCCGCATCTGCCCGGAGCGTCTGACCACTGTCCATCTGCGCGAACTGAGCCAGGAGGAGAGCCGCCAGTTGGTGGCTTCCCTCCTGGCCGTCGAACGGTTGTCCGACCCAACCCGCAGCTACCTTCTGGACAAAGCTCAGGGCAACCCCCTCTATCTGGAAGAGATGGTGCGGAGCCTGATCGACCGCGGGCTGCTCTACCGGCAGGGCGAGAACTGGCGCGCCCGGGCGGATGCACTGGTCGCCAGCGTGCCGGAGAGTCTGCACAGCCTGATCCTGAGCCGGGTGGACCGGCTCCAGCCGGCTCCCCGGCAAGCGTTGCAGATGGCCTCGGTGCTGGGGCGCTTCTTCCGGCCCAGCCTGCTGGCCGCCATGACGCCCAGCGAGTGGAACCTTACCGAGCTGCTATCCGAGCTAACCGCGCACTCCTTTCTTTACGTGGAGCGTATGTTGCCCGAATTGGAGTACTCGTTTCAGCACGTGCTGGTACGCGACGCCGTCTACCAGGCCGTTCCGCGCGCCCGGCGCCGGGATCTGCACCGGCAAGCCGCCCAGGCCCTGGAGACCCTCTATGCCGAGAACCCAGGCACAGTGTTGGAGCAGATCGCCTATCACTACGACCAGAGCGACGACACGGAAAAGGCCATCGCCTATCTCCTGCTGGCCGGGGAGAAGGCGCGCCGTGTCTACGCCAATGATGTGGCGCTGGCCTCCTTTCGCCGGGCGCTGGCCCACCTTGACCGCGCGGACGGAGCCTATCCCACACAACGGTTGGCCGCCTTGCTGGGTATGGGCCAGGTCTACGCTACCCTGGGCGATCTCTCCCAGGGTGAGCCCTATCTGCGCCAGGTCCTCGCCCTGGCCGGGGAGTTGGGTCTCCCCCCGGTGGAACAGGCCCGGCTCTACTTTCCCCTCTGCCATCTGTTGGGCTGGCACGGGCGTAGCCAACTTGTGCTGGATCTGGTTGACGAAGGGTTGGCCCTGTTAGGCAGTGATTTGAGCAGCCCCGAAGCCGCGATGCTGGTCAATCTCAAGAGCGAGATCTTGTTCAACCGGGGCCAGCGCCGCGCGGCTATGGCATTGGTTGCCCAGCTCATCGAGAGCTTGCCCGATCTGGGCTACCTGCCGGAACTGCAAAGCGCCTACAACATGGCGTCCATGTGGTGTCGCTACAACAAGGAGATCGAAGTGGGCTTTGATCTCCTGCGCCGGGTGGAGGCTGCGGCGCTGGCCCAGGGCGATCTCTGGAGCGTGGGCTATCTGCACGGCTGGCCGATCCTCTTTCTCTACGAGACAATCGGCGATGTAGCGGGGGTGGACGCAAGTCTGGCCCGGGTGGAGGAGTTGGCCGAGCAGACCGGGGATGAGATGCTCACACGCCAGGCCCACACCTTTCGGGGGATGTCCTATGGCTGGTGCGCAGGCGATTGGGAGCGGGCCGTACGCCACGCTGAGGAAGCGGTTCGCATGACAGAGCGACAGGGGCGCAAGAACATCTTTGCCTATGTGGTGCTGGGGCTGGCCCACTTTAGCCGCCGGGACTGGGCCGAAGCCGCCGCCCTGCTGGAAATTGCACGGGAGACGGCCCTTGCCCAACACTTCCGCCCCGACGGCGCCCGGCGGTGTGACATTGGGCTGGCCTGGTCCTATCTGCACCTGGGGCGCCGGGAGGAGGCTGCGGCCCTCTTTCGCTCGGTGGTGGCCGAAGAGGAAGTGGACACCGAGTCCCTGCACCTGATCACCTGCGCGTTGGCCGGGTTGGCCGCCGCCTGCCCGGATGCCGCGGCGTTTCAGGCGCAGTGCGCACAGATCGAGGCGGAGCGGGGGAGCCACAATCCGCTGCCGATCCTCCAGTGGCAGCCAGTGCCCCGGCCACGGAATGACGCCGGGCTGCGCTATGCGTTGCCGCTCCCCCAAAGTGAGGCGGAGGCGATTGCCCAGGGCTGGCAGTGGGTGGACCCTACGGGTCGCTCGGCCTGGGCCGTGGCGGATGGGTTGACCCTCTTTGCCGACAGCTACCAGGACCTCTGGCTCAACAACCTGGGTGCGCCCCGCCTGTTGCGCCCGCTGCGGGGGTCCTTTGCGCTGGAGTGCTGCTGCAGCGCCGCGCTGCCAGACCGTCTGGCCATGGGGGGGCTGTTGCTCTGGCAGGATCAGGCAAATTACCTGCGCCTGACCTGGAACACCCACGGCCCTGGCGAGATCAACCTGCTGGGCTGTTTGGAGAATCGCGACCTGCTGTTGGGGCGGGGCAGCCTGCCCAACGCCGACCGCGTCTATCTGCGCCTGGAGCGGCAGGGAGGGGTTGTGCGGGCGTTGTACAGCGCCGATGCCGTGGAGTGGAACTGTGTCGGGGCCGTGGAGTTCGCCGCGAATCGAACGGTCGATGCGGGTCTGCTGGCAAGCGGCTTTGTGCCCCGCTACGCCGTCCCCGCCGGCTACGCGCCGGGGACAGCCCTCCACTTTTCCTCGCTGCGGCTGGTCTGCGAATTGCCACAGCGCGCCAGGGGCGAATCGGCGGCTAGTGGCCTGTCGAGCGTCGGATGAGCCCAGATCGATGCGGAAGCCATTTGCGCCTCCATGCACGGCTTCTTGTCTAGAACCGCCACAAACCGCCTTATCTCCTCCATTGTTCAGGCGCTGCCTGCGTCCATTTCCGCGAACGGGCGACAGTCTGTACAATGCTTACAAAACATCTAGAGCTGGAAAGGAAGTGACCCAATGAACAGCGCAACGCTGAGGCTGGATGGAAACGAGTATGAATTCCCGACGGTTGTGGGCAGCGAAGGGGAGGTTGGCATCGATATGACCTCGTTGCGCAGCCAATCGGGTGCGATCACGCTTGACCCGGGCTATGGCAACACGGGCGCGTGCCAGAGCGCCATCACCTTTATCGACGGCGAGCGCGGCATTCTGCGCTATCGCGGTTACCCCATCGAGGAGCTGGCCCACGCCGCCCGCTTCACCGAGGTCTGCTATCTGCTCGTCTACGGCCACCTGCCGGATCGCGCCGAACTGGCGGCCTTCCGCAATGGGCTGACCTATCACAGCCTGATCCACGAGGACATGAAGAAGTTCTTCGAGGGCTATCCCCGCTCGGCGCACCCGATGGCCATTCTCGCCTCCATGGTCTCAGCGCTCTCAACCTATTACCCGGATAGCGAAACCGATGAGGACATCGATCTCAACATCATCCGGCTGCTGGCCAAGGCGAAGACGATTGCCGCATTTTCGTACAAAAAGTCGATTGGGCAGCCGTTTGTCTATCCCATCAACGCGCTGAGTTACACCGAGAATTTCTTGCACATGATGTTCGCCGTCCCCACGGAACCGTACGAAGTTCCAAAGGTGCTGGACAAGGCGCTGAACCTGCTGCTGATCCTCCACGCCGACCACGAGCAGAACTGTAGCACCTCCACCGTGCGGATGGTGGGCAGCAGCGGCGCCAATCTCTTTGCATCGATCTCGGCTGGGGTCTCGGCCCTGTGGGGGCCTCTACACGGTGGCGCTAACCAGGAAGTCATCCGCATGTTGGAGATGATCCACAACGACGGCGGCGATTACCAGAAATATGTGGATCGGGCGAAGGACAAGGAGAGCCGCTTCCGGCTGATGGGCTTTGGCCACCGCGTCTACAAGAATTTCGACCCGCGCGCCCAGATCCTCAAGGAGGCC
>JAHDWG010000390.1 GCA_023384495.1 Caldilineaceae bacterium | reverse complement strand
GGTTCCGTGAACCGCCGAGTCACGGACTCGGCGTGAGCATTTCAGACTCCGGTTTCATTCTGATTTGAGTATAGCATCAACGGTGGCCTTGCCGCTGTCGGTGATTCTGTTGGCAACCTCCTTTTTTGGTGCTCTTTGTCGTCAAAGGGTTGCTGCGACAGCGGCTTGGCGTTGGATAACGGAAGGAGATACCCATGAAAATCAGTGCACGCATTCAGTTGGCCGGTACGGTCGCCAGCGTGAAAGAGGGAGTGGGGATAACGACGCTGGCATTGGCGGTGGCGACGCGGCCCCAGCACCATTACCCCGACGGCGCACTGTTTTTACCATTGGCGACTGTGAACGATGCCGTGATGATGGCGGCCACCTTGATCACAACCATTGCGCCGGGCGATGCCAGCAGAAAACCAACTGACCGCCGATTAATTGAACTTTTGAGCCAACAACGAGTTCTGCTGTTGCTGGACAACCTGGAGCAGATCGCGGGCGCCGCCCCTTTGATCGCCACGTTGCTGGCCGAATGCCCTGGTGTTACGATCCTGGCCACCAGTCGCAAGCGGCCGGCATATTAGGCTGTGTCGCAAGGTTACTCACAACCGCCAACAATCTCAAGGTTGGATGAGCGAACATAACCATTACCAACGCATTTTGAGCGCGGTGCGCGCCCAACTGGATGAAGTCCCCTTTGCCGCCGCCTATGCCGAAGGTTACGCCATGACGCCTGACCAAACGGTCGCATTTATATCGGAATAATATTTTGATGTTGTCTATAAAAATAGCATAATAAAATGAAATCTAGCACAGCGCGGCGAGCAACGTGCATGCCTCCTCGCCCTGCGCGAGGAGATGATGCTGGAGTGCGATGTATTGCACAGGGCCAGGGCCCAGCATGCGCGGTGGCTCGGCTCCCGCCGGCAAGGCCGCTACACGGCGGGCGACACTGGGTAACCTGATCGCTGGCTCGCCTACGCCCATCAACAGCGCCGCCAGGGCGGTAAAGCCGAAACGCGCCAAGCGCGCATCACCCTGCCAACCTGCTGCCCGCAACCCCTCGACATAGCCAGCAAAGATCAGGGCATCCAGTTCGGCGATGCGCGCTAGATCCACTGCGAAAAAGCGCAAGGTGAGCGCAAAGAGCGGGACTAATTCTTCACCCAAGAGACCGATGCCAGTCTTCGCCCAATCGAGCAGCACAGTTTGTAGTTGACCGGCAGCGCCTTGCCGTACACGTAGATTGCGGCGAAAGGCATCGCGATGGCAAAGGGTGTGCGGCAGTTGATCCAGGCGTGTAAGCAATGATTGGCGATTCTCCCATAGCCGTAGGATGCGGGAAAGGCTATCGTCGGGAAATAAATCGGCAAAGTGTGAAGACTGACTTAACCTCGGCAGTTCGGCGATTCCTGGCTCGGCCAGTGCCAAGCGTTGCTGAAGGTAGGCTGTCGAAGAGAGCCACGTCTGTTGCGGCAACGCGGGGGGCGTCCAGGATTGGGGGCGAAGTGTCGGCGGCGCCCGCATTCCGGGAAAGGGCCAGCGACGCTCTGGTCGTTCAACATGATGCCGGCCCTTTCCTAGAATGCAGCAATCATTGGCGTGAGGGTAGAGTGCTCAAACATGACCGCGCACGCGCCGTCCCTACCCGCGCCGCCATTGATACTCACGCACGCCAAAATCTGCCGGTACAAAGCCTAACCTGGCATAGACTGATTTCCCCAGTTGCGAACCCCAAATCCAGCTCCACGTATAATCGCGGCGACACATTTCTTGCATCATTGCATAGGTGATCGCCCCGCCAAAGCCCTGCCGTCGCAGCTGGGCCGGCGTCGAGACATTGTAGATGCTGGCGCTGCCCCCCGCCAGCAACAGCGTCCCCGAAGTGACCGGCTGCTCGTCCAGATAGCCGATGTAGTGATGCTTGAGGGCATCTTGGGCAAAGCCGTGCCGGGCATAGGCTTGCTGGAAGTTGTGATACTCGCCGCCGCCGAAACCGTCCGACGAGATTTGGCGCCACGTTTCGAGCATCTGCTCATCGTTGACCCGCACAATGTGAAATCTTTCAGAAACAGGGGGCGCCGACGGCAAGTCGGTCAGGTCAACAACCATCCAGTTGCCGCCCAGGCCGGGGATATCGCCCACCAGGCGCCACTTGCCATCCGGTCCCCCGGCCCGGCCGCGCGCCGCCAGCCGCTCACCCAAGTGGGCTGGCCGGCAGCCAGGAAAGACCATCCAGTCAATTGCGCTGGTGTACTGTCCCATCTCCACAAGCACCGCATCGATGTACTGATCGACCGCGTCACTGGGAAAATCACTTTTGAGCATCTGTGTGCCCGGTGCGCCGCCGTCGGTAGCGATCCAGGTCGCAGCCCCCTCAACATAGCGCACGCCGGGAAGGCCGGCAAAGATACGGAAGTAGGTGATAAAATTCTCTTGGATCTGGTTGACCTTGGTCAGGTCAGTAAATTGCAGCAGTGATGACATGCAGTTGTATTCCTTTCGCCATCCCTCGCCCGGTTTGAAAACCGGAATTGCTAGAAGGGTGAGCTTCTGCGCAAAGTCCGGTTTTCAAAGCAATCGCAGGATAGATAGAAAAAAAGTGACAAAAAAGACCACGAGCGGCAATGCACTCGGGGTCCAGCAGGGTCAATACAGCGCGGATCAGAGGGTCAGGCCCTCTGGAGAAGGTGCATTTCGCAATATGGGTTTGAATTTCAGGCCATAACGTCGTTGTATATTGCAACTCCTTTTTGCCACAAATCGACAAATTGCTGAGCGGAGCTTGTGGTGTGTAGAGATGGCTACGGTTCTCGGTCGTATCCACGCTCGTGGCTAAGCGTTTACAGCATAATCCACCGATGCATAGAGCAGCGGCCAAGCATCGGCTGCGCCAATTAGCCTCGCACAGCCCACGTCACGGAATGTCCGGCAGAATCGTCGCCGGCGGTGCTCAAGCAGGCTGGTCTGTTGTGTAGCGCCTTCGAGGAGGAGAAATGTCGAGAGTGGGCGCTGGAAGGCTGAGCTATTGGAGCAGCGTCGCCTGCCTGGCGCGGGCCATCACCGTCCTTCCCCGGTTGTGTAGGCTCGCCTACAGTAATTTTTATGAAATACTTGATAATAATTTTTGTGAACTATTTCACAAATTGAGAGGGAGAGAATGAAACGGGTGATCATCATCGGTGTAGGCTTTGGCGGGATCAACGCTGCCCGCACGCTGGCCGGTCAGGGGCTGGACGTGCTGCTCCTCGACCGCAACAACTATCATCTCTTTCAGCCCTTGCTCTATCAGGTGGCGACCGCCGGCCTGGAGCAGGAGGCGATTGCCTTCCCGGTGCGGGCGCTCATCCGCGGCTGGGCTGGGGTGCGCTTCCACCGCACGGAGGTGACCGGCATCGATCTGGCCCAACGTCAGGTGCAGACGACTGGCGGCGCGCACGACTACGACTATCTGGTCGTCGCCGCCGGCAGCGAGACCAACTACTTTGGCCTGGAACGAGTCCAGCAGGCAGCCTATGATCTCAAGCAGCTAAACGATGCCGCCGCCTTGCGCAACCATATCCTGACCCTGTTCGAGCGAGCTGCGCACGAGCATAACGCCGAGAAACGGCAGGCGCTGCTCACCTTTGTCGTGGTGGGTGGCGGCCCGACCGGGGTGGAATTTGCCGGTGCGCTGGCCGAGCTATCGCGCCTTCTGTTGCGCAGCGACTTCCCCGAACTCGAGGGCGCAAACATTCGCATCCTCCTGGCCGAAGCGGCGGACAGCCTCTTACTCGCCATGCCCAAGCGCCTGCAGGAATATGCCCGGCGCCGGCTGGAAAAGATGGGGGTCGAAGTCCTCACCGGCGCCGTGGTGGCCGATGCAACAGAGGTGGAGGTGCGGTTGAACGATGGGCGCACAATCGCCGCCCATACCCTGCTCTGGTCGGCGGGGGTGCGCCCGGCGGGGTTGGCCGCGGCGATCGACGCGCCCAGGGCGCGCGGCGGGCGCATCATCGTGCAGCCCGACCTGAGCCTGGCTGGGCGCCCCGAGGTCTTTGTCATCGGCGACCTGGCCTACCTGGAGCAGGAGGGCAAGCCGCTGCCCATGATGGCGCCGGTGGCGATCCAGATGGGGCAGTATGTCGGGCGGGCGATTGTACGCCTGGAGCGTGACCAAGCGTTGGAACCGTTCTGTTACTTTGACAAGGGGTCGATGGCGACGATTGGTCGTAACGCCGCGGTTGCCAACGCCTTTGGCGTCAAGCTGGCGGGCTTCCCGGCCTGGGTGGCCTGGCTGGCGCTGCATCTCTACTATCTGATCGGCTTCCGCAACCGGCTGGTGGTGCTGCTCAACTGGGCGTACGATTACTTTCTCTTCGAGCGGCAGATCCGGCTGATCACCCATGAACGCAAGGTAGATAAGGCGGCTATCGGCGCGCCACGGACGATACAAGGCTAGTACACCGCCGCATCATACGTCATACATCCGTCGAGAAGATCTGGCTGGCAAGCCCTTTGACCCGCTTGGCGCCGTTGTGGAGCACAGGCATTCCGTGGCCAAAGACGATGACGTCGAAGTCGTCACCATGTTTTTTGGCAAGCTTGAGAAGGCTACGCCGGGCGTTGAACGGGTCGGCGGTGAACGCGCTGATGTTGACAGACAGCCGGTTGCGCCGGTTGACGAGGGCATCCCCTGCGATCAAGAGCCGCCTTTCGGTGTGCAAGAGTGAGATGTGGCCCGGCGTGTGGCCGGGTGTATGCACCACGGTAAAGCCTTCGGGGAGCGTCTGCCCATCCACCAACAACTCGTGTGGGGTGACAGGGTGCTGGTAGAGGCCGGGCACAAGCTGCGCCAGCGGGAAGAGGGGCCAGGTGTACCAGGCGCCCGGCTTGCGCCGCGCTGGCTGCTCCATCACCGCTTTTTCGGTGGTGTGGCAGGCCACGCGCGCCGCGGTGACTCGCTGCAAGAGCGCCAGCCCGCCGGTGTGGTCGGCATCCACATGCGTAATGATAATGCGGCGAATGTTGTGGAGCGCCATGCGGTGGCGGCGCAACGCCTCGAGAATCTTGGGGCCATCGCTGCGACGCCCGGTGTCGATCAACGTCAGCCCCTCAGACCACTCCCAGAGGTAACAGTGAACTGCATCGCCGATCTCGTCAATTTCCCACAAACCTGGAATGATCTGCTTCATACATTTGGCTCAGCGGCGCGTGGCGCGAAAGTCATAGCGGTGGCCATCCAGATGACGGAGGCGGGCGCGGGGATGATCAATGGCGGCATAGATCTCGCCGGCGCTCAGCCCGCTCAGCTCAGCCAGCCGCATCACCGTATGGAAGCTCTCATCGGTAAGATTCTTGATACAGTCTCGTTGGGTTTGATCCAACTTATAACCGACACTGTACAACTCTGGTTCCGCCAAGAGCGCTTCACGGCAATGTGTACAGCGCCAAACGTGACCGAGGAGCAAGGCAAAATCCGCCACGCGGCCATTGTTCACCATTCCTGCCATCAATAGCTGTCCTTTATCCCGGTCGCTGGGTTGGAGAGTTGGCCTTCCGCCAGCGCCTGCACAATCGACACCCCGGCGCTGGCGCCAATGCGGGTTGCGCCCGCGGCGACCAGGGCCAGGGCGTCCGCCGCCGTGCGAATGCCGCCCGACGCCTTGACGCCCATCTCTTCCCCCACAACCGTGCGCATGAGCCGCACGTCGCCCACCGTGGCGCCGCCGCCGCCAAAGCCGGTCGACGTTTTAACAAAGTCGGCATGGGCATACTGGGCCAACACACAGGCCGCCACCTTCTCGTCGTCGGTCAGCAGCGCCGTCTCGATAATCACCTTGAGCAGGGCTGCGCCGGCGTGGGCCGCCTCCGCCACCGCCACCATGTCGGCATGGACATCGGCCCACTGGCCTGCCTTCAGTCGCCCGATGTTGAGCACCATATCCACTTCATGCGCGCCCAGGCGCGCCGCCTGCGCAGCCTCAAACGCTTTGACCTCGGTCAGCGTGGCGCCCAAAGGGAATCCAATCACCGTGCAGACCTTGACCGGCCCGCCGGAGAGCAACTCAGCGCACAGCGCCACCCAGGTAGGGTTGACGCAGACAGCGGCAAAGCCATATTGCTGCGCCTCGGCGCACAACTGGCGGATCTGCGACTCGGTGGCGTCGGGTTTGAGCAGCGTGTGGTCGATCCGCGCCGCCAATTGCGCCGCGTCCATCACCGGCGGCTCAGCGCTGGATGGGGCTGTCGTGCGACGGGCGAGCGTGGTGTGCGCCGAGGCAATCAACTGGGCAAAGTTGGGTGCAGTGGGCATGGGCATTCAGGGCGTCTCGCAACAGGGGGAAGTGAAAGGCGCAGCGGAAGTGGCGTCGACGCCAGGCTCCAGTTGATAGTGTTTGACAAGACCCGCCACAGAGAAGGGCCAAACCCGTAGCCAGGCTTTCCCCACAACCAGATCTTCAGCAATCGCGCCAACCTCGGGGTAGCGGCTATCGCGCGAATTCGGGCGATTATCGCCCATGACAAAGAGATGATCGGGCGGGATCAGTTGCGGGCCAAACGTATAGCCGGCAGGGATGGGATTGGTGTCATAGGGCTGGGGTAGTGGGCGGCTGTCAATGTAGACAATTTGGTCATGGATCTCCACGGTATCGCCCGGCAGACCAATGACACGCTTAATGTAATCCTCGTTGGTGTTGCGCGGGTTGTGGAAGACAATGACCTCACCCCGGGTCGGCGCGCCAAAGATAAAGGCGAGTTTGTTGACGAGAATGAACTGTCCCTCTTGAAAGTTCGGCATCATCGAGTGACTCTCGATGCGATAGTTCTGCACCACCATGCGGATGAGCAGAAAGATCACGAGCGAGAGGACGACCGTCTCCACCAACTCGCGCAATAACATCCACGCCACAGGAGGGTGGCTTGGTTCCGCCGCTACTTCGACCTCATCGACATCGACGGGTGGTGGCGAAGCAGCCGCCTCTGGTTGCAACACAAACGGGTCACCTGCGTTGCGCGTTGAGTCACTCATTGTCTGCACATCCTGACATACTTTGCCTTGCGTGCTTTGCCTTGCGTGCTTTGCCTTGCGTGCTTTGCCTTGCGT
>JAHDWG010000389.1:5759-7109 GCA_023384495.1 Caldilineaceae bacterium | reverse complement strand
CCGCCGTGCTGGGCCGATGTGGCGGTTGAAATCGCCTGCCCACCGGCGGGGGCAACGCCAAAACAGCCGACCATGGGGTTGAGCGGCAGGACAAGCTGCCCCACGCTGGTATTGGCCGGCTCGACCAGCGTAGCCGTCCATGCCTGCGCATCCACCTCCCAGCGGGCGAGGCCATCGCTCCCCGCCGGGGGCCAGGGCAGGTGGGGCACATAGTCGGGGTCGACCACATTGGCCGCCACCATCGTGCGCGTCCAGCCGTAGGGGCGGTTGGGGGTGAGCTTGTCCAGGTGGACAACGAGCGTGTCGCCCGGTTCGGCGCCCTCAATGTAGAAGGGGCCGGTCATAGGGTTGCCGGGGCGGGTGACCTGGGCTGCGCTTGCGTCCTGGCCGCGGGCGTCCACCGTGGTGGTTACGACCGTGTCGCCGGGGCGGATGCGCAAAACCGGTTCGTGCGAGCCGAGCGTGTTGAAGTAGTGGGTGGGTGTAAAGTGATGTGTGGTCATGGTTGTTCTCGTTTCAAATGATATTTAATAATCACCAATTCGTGACCGACCCATCCAGCCGGCGCAGGTGGGGGAGTTCGGCCATCTGGAAGGGGCGCTTCTTGGCCGCCTCGCGGTCGAACTCGACGCCCAGGCCGGGGCGGGTGGGCGCGAGCAGGTAGCCGTCCTCCCATTCGGGCTGGACGGGCACCACGTCGGTGAGCACCGTGCCCGTCTTGCGCGGTTGCTCTTGGACGCCCATGTTGGGCACGGCCAGGTTGAGTTGCAGGCAGGCCGCCGACGAGATGGGGCCGAGCGGGTTGTGCGTCGCCATCTTGATGTAGTGCGTCTCGCACCAGCCGGCGATCTTCTTGGCCTCGGTGATGCCGCCGGCGATGCAGAGGTCGACGCGGGCGTAGTCGATCCACTCCTCTTCGATGAGCTGGCGGAATTCCCATTTGGAGCTAAACTGCTCGCCCGCCGCGATGGGCACGTGGACGCGCGGGCGTAGCGTTTTGAACGAGTCGGGGTTTTCGCAGCGCAGCGGGTCTTCGATAAAAAAGGGCCGCGTCGACTCGATCTCGCGGCAGAGCCAGACCACATCGGGCAGGTCGAGCCGGGTATGCACGTCAAAGGTGATCTCGATCTCGTCGCCCACGGCCTCGCGCACGGCGTGGAACTGCTTGATCGACGCCAGCACCGCCTGGCGCGGCTCCAAGATTTCGCCATCCTGCGGCAGCCCCCAGCGCACAAATTTCCACCCTTCCTCTTTGGTCTGCAAACACGATTCGACCAGTGGCGTGATCTCCATGGCGTGACCCACATTGTGCGGGTAGCAGACCACCTTGTCGCGCACCTTGCCCCCCAG
>JAHDWG010000389.1:3453-5749 GCA_023384495.1 Caldilineaceae bacterium | reverse complement strand
GCTGGTCGCGATGTCGGGCGGCAAGGACAGCTACACGCTGTTCCACCTCCTGACTTGTCGCGCACCTTGCCCCCCAGCAACTGGTAGACCGGCGCGTTGAGCGCCTTGCCCAAGATGTCCCAAAGGGCGATGTCGATAGCGGCTATGGCCGAGGTGAGGATGCGCTGCGCCGGGAAGAAGCCGCCACGGAAAAGCACCTGCCAGATGTGCTCGATGCGCATGGGGTCCTGGCCGATGAGCAGTGGCTTGAAGTGTTCGACCGCGCCCATCACCGCCAACTCGCGCCCGGTGATGCCCGCCTCGCCCACGCCGTAGATGCCCTCGTCGGTGTCCACCACGACAAAGAGGAAGTTTCGCTGCCCGCCCCAGACGGGGTAGCATTCGATGTTGGTAATTTTCATATCAGCGTCTCCGGATTTTGGTTTTGTTCGTAGACATGTTGAATGGCGTACGCATTGAATGGTGTACGCAATGGCAAAGGATAGATGGGATCGTCACCATCAATCGTAAACCACATTTACAGCATCTGCAACCAGACAAATTGCGCCGGCGGCGCAGGCGCGCCGAACAGGCCGCGCCACCCCAACGAGCGAAAAACGGGTTTGACATCGAGGGTCATGCGAGTATACTAAACCGAGGTTACATTGAAAGCGCAGACATCATCTGTCGGCAAGCACGCAGAAATTGGCGTTTTCATACAGAGCAGAGTATAGCACCAAACGCTGCGTGCTGTCTGCTGCTCTTCTACGCACGCTTCAGCGCCCATCTTCCACACGATTCTTCGGTATCGCAATCGAATACAGTTGGTCTCAAATTTCTGGTCTCAGATTCTTGGTCCCAGATTCGTTGTCCGAATCTCTTTCATCGTCGTTCAGGAGAATCCCAATGAACCAACAAAATTTGTCCCGTCGGCAGTTCTTGCAGGTGAGCGCATTGACGATGGCAGGCGCAGCGCTGGCGGCCTGTGCGCCCGCGGTGGCTCCATCGGGCGGCGCCGCGCCCGGCGCAGGGGTGGAACGCAAGGAAGTTCGCGTTATGCTCTCTTCGTGGGCCGTGGCCGAGGTGCCCTTTGACCAGATGGCGCAGGCCTTTAGCGCCAAGCGGGGTGATGTGGAGATCAAGATTGACTCGTCGGACGACAACACCAAACTGGTGGCGCAAATTGCCTCGGGCAAAGTGGATTGGAGCGGCTACGGGATCATCTCGCCCTTCCTCGACATCGTCGCCAACGTGAGTTCCGGGCTGATCCAACCCATGGACGACCTCATCGCCGTCTCCGGCGAAGAGGGCGCGGCCCAGATCAAAGAGGACATGATCCCCTCGGTGCGGGCCGACGCCAGCTTCGAAGACAAGCTCTACATCATCCCCTACAGCTTCGAGAACATCACCTTCAACTGGCGCAATGACTACTTCGCCGAGATCGGCAAGACCGAGCCAGTGCAAACGTGGGATGACTGGTATGAGGCGGCGGTGGCGGTCAAGGAGTGGGGCAAGGACGAGGAGATCATCCCCACGTCGTTTGTGGGCGGCCTGTGGACCGACGTAGGCGCGCTCATCGCGTCGGCAATGGAGCAGCCCTACACCGATGAAGGGCTACTCGATTGGCTCTCGGACGAAGGGATTGCCTCCCTCGCCTTCTTCCGCAAACTGGTCGATGAAGAGTTGACGCCCCCGCACGGTTTTGACGGCTGGTTCGAGTCATTCCAGCGGGGCAAGGTGGCGTCGGTGCAGGCGCAAAGCTCGCGCGGCGTCTGGGGGCAGAATCTGCATGGCGTGGACAAGTGGACCACCTCGCCCATCGCCACGCGTGAGGCTGGCGGCGGTTCTGGCACGGTCTACTGGGGCAACGGCCTGGGCGTTGTCAACATGGCCCCGCATCCCCAGGAAGTGGTGGACTTCTATGTCTTTGCCTTTGGCCCGGCCAACAGTGATTTCCAGAAGGCGGTGATCCAGTCGGGGAAGACGCCGGTCTACAACTCGTCGTACGACCAGATCATCAATGTGGACCCCGATTTTGAGGCGTATAAGTGGATGATCGGCATGCGCGACGATGTGACTCGCTCATTCCCGGTGCCGCGCAACACCTTTTATCTCATCCAGCACCAGGCCTATGCGCGGCGGATTGTCGAATTCACCGACGACCCCAACATGACGGCGGAGCAGTGCGCCCAGTTGATCTACGACGACACCGTGGCCGAGATCGAGAAGCAACAGGTACGGTAGCGAGTGATGAGTGATGAGTGATGAGTAAAGAGTGACGAGTGATGAGTGAAAAATTATCTCTCACTCCTCACTC
>JAHDWG010000389.1:454-3443 GCA_023384495.1 Caldilineaceae bacterium | reverse complement strand
TGCAGCCCACATTCAGGGAGGGCAGAGGCGATGACGAGTTTCCCAGACGTAGAACCGGCGCAAAGAGCGGCGCCGCAGCGGTCGGCCTTTCAGGAGTTTTGGCAGCAGGTGCGCACGCTGCGCTCGCAGCGGTGGGGCAACCTGTGGGGCTATGTCTTCGTGGCGCCGGCCATGATCCTCTATCTGATCTTTCAGGCCTGGCCCATCTTCCGTGGGCTTTTTATGGCCTTTTCTGATTACCGCTGGATCATCCCCGAAACCCACGGCTTTGCCGCCTTCAACGGGGCGGACAATTTCGTCGAGATGGCGAACGATCCCACCTTCTGGCGTAGCCTGAGGATCGCCTTCCGCTTCACCTTCCTCTATGTGCCCGCCACCCTGGTGTTGGCGCTCTTTGTCGCCGTGATGATCTCGAAGGTAAAAAACACCAAACTGGCCGGTTTCTATCGGGTGGTGAGTTATCTGCCGGTGATCCTGCCCGTGTCGGTGGCGATGGTGGTCTGGCGGAGTATCTATCACAACGAATTTGGCTATCTCAACTACTTCCTCAAACACATCATTGGGGTCGACCGGCCACCCAACTGGCTTGGCTCACCGCAATGGGCGCTATACGCCGTCCTGATCGCTGCGGTCTGGATGAGCTTTGGCCATCAGGCGCTCCTCTTTTTGATCGGCATTTACAATATCAACACCGAACAATACGAGGCGGCGTCCATCGATGGCGCCGGTGGCTGGGCACAGTTTCGCTACATTACCCTGCCGGGGCTCAAGCCCATCTTTGTCATCGTGCTCGTGCTCTCGGCGGGCGTGTTGGGCACCACGGTAGAGATGATGGTGCTCTTTGACACCGGCGGCGGCCCGGCGGAATCGGTGTTGACCACCGGGCTCTACGTCTATCGCACGGCCTTTCAGGTGGGTGACATGCGCATGGGCTACGCCGCCGCCATGTCGCTGGTGTTGGGGCTGATCAGCATGGCGCTTTCCGGCCTGGTCTTCCGGTTGCTGCGCACCGAACGGGCGTAATGTCGCGGCTGCCATGTGGCAGAGCCAAACGCGGCCTGCATTGTGAAGTCGAACTCTTGGAGATAGGATAATCCATGGTGGCAATCATCAAGCGCAATTTCCGGCTGGACACTCTGCTGGTGAACCTGTCGCTGCTGCTTATCGTCGTCATCTGTCTGTTGCCCTTTGTGTGGTCGGTTTCCTCGTCACTCAAGGGACGCGACGAGCTCTTCCAGACGCTGCCGTCGCTGCTGCCCAAGGATCCGACGTTGGGCAACTACTATTGGATCTTCACCCGCCGCGACATGAGCATGATCCCCATCAACATGTTCAACAGCTTCAAGGTGACGCTGCTGGCCGTGGTAATCCAGACCTCGCTGGCGACCATGGCCGGCTATGCCTTTGCCCGGCTCGAGTTCAAGGGCCGCGACCTCATGTTCTATGGGCTGATCCTGTTGATTTTTGTGCCGCGCGCCGGCGGGCTGATGGCCGTCTATGAGCTGATGGACTTTCTCAACCTGCGCAACAGCCATATTGGGTTGGCGCTGCTCTTCTCCAGCGCGATGAGCACGGCGGTCTTCATCATGCGCCAGAACTTCCTCAACATCCCGCGCGAGTTGGAGGAGTCAGCCATCATCGAGGGCGCCAACACCTGGCAGGTCTTTCTTTATGTGGCGGCGCCGCTGGCCAGGGGGGGCATGGTGGTGGTGGCGCTCTTCGAGTTTCTCTACGTCTGGGGTGAATACCTCATGACGCGCACGCTCATCGACTTCCCCGAGCTGGAGACGCTCTCCGTCGCCGTCGCCAAGATCAGCGGCTGGGCCGCGCTCTTTACATCAAGCGCCTTCTCCACCTATGGCTCCGAGGCCGCCGCCCATGTGGTGGCAATGACGCCCGTCATTATCATCTTCATTCTCATGCAGCGCTGGTTTATCCGCGGGCTGACGGAAGGGGTCCTGAAAATGTGAGAAGTCGCGTGAATCCACCAGTTGAATGGCCGCACTGGCCTCTGATTTCGCACTTTGCCACAGCTTGCGGTATAACAACAAAGTCATATGACCCATTCCAGGCTCCCCAAAAACTCGCTTTAGGAGAAAATCGTAGTGACTACCCGTGTCGAACCCAATATCAATACCCATTCGCGCCCGTCAGACCTGAAGATTACCGACATGCGCATCGCCAATTTGGCCGGCATCCCCATGCGCGTCTCCATCATCCGCCTCGAGACGAACCAGGGGCTGGTGGGCTATGGCGAGGTGCGCGACGGCGCCAGCAAGACCTACGCCCTCATGCTCAAGAGCCGGCTCATCGGCGAGAACCCCTGCGACATCGACAAGGTCTTCCGTAAGATCAAACAATTTGGCTTTCACGCCCGCCAGGCCGGCGGCGTCTGCGGCATCGAGATGGCGCTCTTCGATCTGGCCGGCAAGGCCTACGGCGCGCCCGCGTACCAGTTGTTGGGCGGCAAATTCCGCGACAAGGTGCTCTGTTACTCCGACACCCCCTCCGTGCTCGATGGCAAGGAGATGGGGCGGCGGCTCAAGGCGCGCATGGAGCAGGGCTTTCAGTTTCTCAAGATGGACGTGGGCATCGGCCTGCTGCGCGGCGTCCCCGATGCGCTCATCGCGCCGCCGGGCATGTTGGAGAGCCGCACCATCATGCACCAGTTCACCGGCATCCAGATCACCGATAAGGGCATCGACCACATCTGCCAGTATGTGGCAGATGTGCGCTCTGTCATCGGCTACGAGGTGCCGCTGGCGGCGGACCATTTCGGTCACATCGGCCTCAAGACGTGCATCCGCCTGGGCAAGGCGCTGGATAAATACACGCTGGCCTGGTACGAAGATATGATCCCGTGGCAGTTTGCCGACCAGTGGGCCGACCTCACCCGCGCCGTGGACACACCCACCTGCACAGGCGAGGACATCTATCTCAAAGAGGGCTTTATGCCGCTCCTGGAAAAGCACGCCGTGGACATCATCCA
>JAHDWG010000389.1:0-444 GCA_023384495.1 Caldilineaceae bacterium | reverse complement strand
CAGGAATATGGCGTGGCAATGGCGATGCATATGGCCGGTTCGCCTATCTCAGCGCTGGCCAATGTTCACTGTGCGGCGGCGACCGAGAACTTTATGGTTCTGGAAAACCACTCAGTCGACCACCCGCAGTGGAACGAACTCGTGACCGGGCTGCCCAACCCGCTCATTCAAGATGGTCATATCGCCGTGCCCGAAAAGCCGGGCCTGGGCTTTGACGACATCAACGACGACCTCTTCCGCCAGTGTCTCGACCCGCGCGACCCGATCCATTTCGACCAACCCACCGAACTGTGGGATAGCGAGCGGTCACACGACCGGCTGTGGAGTTAGCCTGAGAAGAGAAAGTAGAACACAGATTTTCAGCGCTTCATCTGTGAAATCTGTGTTCTCTTTTATTGATCCGCAGATTTCACAGATTTCGCAGATCTAGAAACTGTTTGATAG
>JAHDWG010000388.1 GCA_023384495.1 Caldilineaceae bacterium | reverse complement strand
CTACTGGCTCAACTTTTGCAGTTGTGGCCTGCCCAGTCTGGCCACTGCAAGTCGAGGCGGATCGTTTCCTCCGGGATGTGTGTCGAGCCAGGCAGCGATTGCAGGACGAAGTAGTCTGCACAGCAGAGGAGTCATTCTTCATGGCCGACAAGCCTAAAATCGGGTTGTTTTACGGCAGCTCCACCGGCGCCGGCGAAACGGCCGCCAATATCATCAAAGAAGAAATTGAAAGCAGTGGCGTGGCCACGGTGGACATGATCATCGTCTCCGCTCAGAGCTTGAAGGCGATGGAAAACTACCAGTATCTGATCTTTGGGTGCTCCACCTGGAACATTGGCGAGTTGCAGGATGACTGGAATCTCAAGTTTAACGAACTTGATATTGTCAATTTTAAGGGACGCAAGGTGGCCCTTTTTGGCAATGGCGACCAATATGGCTATTCCAATAGCTTTGTGGACGCTATCGGCATTATTGGCGTCAAGGTGGCTGAGTTGGGCGGCGAGCTTGTGGGCTTCTGGCCTAAGGATGGCTTTGAGTTTGAGTTTTCGCGCGGCTCGGTTGAAGATGTGATCATGGGGCTGCCGCTCGACCACGACAACCAACCCAATCTCACCCGCCAACGTTGTGTGGACTGGACGCATTGGGTCATGGAACAGTTTGGCCTGCCGATCCCGACGCCGGCCTGATGCACAGAGGGGCATCTTGCGCCGGATGGGCGCCGCCGCCCTAGAGCAGTTTTCACGCAGTGAGTCTGCTGTGAGCTGACAGTCACTGGAGCTGACAGTCACTTCTGAAAGTGACTGTCAGCTTGCAAGACCTCTTTAGCGATCAGAGATGTCTGGCAGAGATAATTGACAATTGCCCGATGACAACTGATAATGCAGTCGTGAATTAGACATCGCTTACGCCGCCCCTGACGGCTATCAGGCGAGATAGATTTGTCAACGAGCAAACCGTCACTCAAGGCTTGTGTAAGCCTTATGCTATAAGCCTTTTCCTAGAAGAGACACCTAGAAGAGACACCTAGAAGAGACACCGTCTGGCAGGCTGGCGCCCAGTGGGCTGGGTCACCGTTTCCCTAACATTTTCAAACACCGCGAAGGAGTCCGTTTGTGACAACTCCCGCCGAGAATTTTCTAAATCTGAAGCAAACCCAGGTTCAAGAAGTCCTCCACGATTCGATAGCCGTGCCCGATGAGCTTCAGGCCAACGTGCTGGTTACCACGCTGGACAAGGTCTACAACTGGAGCCGCAAGTCGGCCATGTGGCCACTGCTTTTTGGGCTGGCCTGTTGCGCAATCGAGATGATCGCAACCGCCGCCAGCCGCTATGACCTCTCGCGCTTTGGCATGGAGATTATGCGGCCCAGCCCGCGCCAGAGCGATTTGATGATTGTCTCGGGCACGGTGACCAAAAAAATGGTGCCCGCGATCGTGCGCATCTACAACCAAATGGCCGAGCCGCGCTATGTGTTGAGCATGGGCGCCTGTGCGACGGGTGGCGGCCCCTTCAAAGAGGGGTACAACGTGGTCAGCGGCATCGACACCTACATCCCGGTGGATGTCTATGTGCCCGGTTGCCCCCCTACGCCTGAAGCATTGATCTATGGCCTGCTCAAGCTGCATGAAAAGGTCGAGCGGCAGAGCATCGCCAAGGTGTCGTGGTATCAGAAAGGGTACAGCGGTTTTGTGCCTGTTCCGGTGCTGGGGCCAGACATTTTTGACCCGCGCCAGGTGGAGATCATCCGCGAACACACGCTGGGCGAAGGCGCGGCGCGTGTTGGTGGGGCCGGTGTGGCGGAACGTGTGCAGCCGCGGCTGCTCTCCGCCGAACAGAAGGCCCACCTGGAAGAGGTTCGCAAACGCTTCCTGGCCAAGATGAATGTGCCGGTGACCTAGTGCGTCTCTAACAGAGTAACTTTGCGAACCGACCGGTGGTATGATCACCAATTGTCAGACAACTGGGTTGTAAAAGAGCACTTGTAAAAGAGCACCAGGAATCACGGCCCAGAACAGTGGTCCAACATCGCGGCCCTGAAATAAATAAGGTGCAACAAAAAGGTGGCGTAAATGACTCAAGTTGTGGCGGACGCACCGATTGCCGAGAATGCTGCTGAACAGGCGACGGATGCCTCCCTTCCCTATAACGATGTGATTCCTGGCGCCGTGATTGGCCGTTGGGCCGAGTCGAGCGACCCAGCGTTGATTGTGGCGCCCGACAAGCTGCTTGCGCTGTTGACCCACCTACGCGACCACGAAGGGTATGACTTTCTCTCCAGTGTGACTGCGGTGGACTACAGCACATACGGCGGGAAGAGCCGCGCCGGTGTGAGTGAGCGCTTTGAAACGGTCTACCATCTCTACAGCACCAAAAAGGGTGGTGGGCACATCAATCTTCACGTGCGCGTGCCCGAGGATGATACGGTGCCTTCTGCCACCAGCGTCTACCCCGGCGCCAATTTGCAAGAGCGCGAGGTGTACGACCTGTACGGCATCAAGTTTGTGGGCCACCCAAACTTGCGCCGCATTCTGCTCTGGGAGGGTTTTCACGGCCACCCCATGCGCAAGGACTGGAAGGAAGCCTATTTCGAAGAAGAGACCAAACCCTTCAAGAGCCGCCACCCGGCCGAGGGTTATCTCTGGCATGAGGATAAGTTGCCCTGGCACAGCAACTCCACCTACCCTGAAGGGTGGGACCCGGATAGCTGGCAAGAGCCGGTCACCTATGTGCCGGTGAGCCAGGCCCCTGGCCACACGGGTGTGGGCGAGCTCGACACCGAAAGCATCGTCGTCAATCTAGGGCCACACCACCCCAGCACGCATGGCGTCTTTCGGATGCTCACTCGTATCGAGGGCGAGACGATCCTGGCGTTGGAGCCGGAGATGGGCTACTTGCACCGCAACCACGAGAAGATCGGCGAGCGCAATACGTGGTTGATGAACATGCCCTTTACCGACCGGCTGGACTATATCAACTCCATGAGCAACAACCTGGCCTATGCGTTGGCCGTGGAAAAGCTGGCCGGGATCGAAGTGCCTGAACGCGCCCAATACATTCGGATCATCATGGCCGAAATGACGCGGGTGGTCAACCATCTCTGGTCGATTGGCTTTATCCTCAATGACCTGGGCGCACTGCAAACGCCGGCGCTCTACGCGATTGAAGAGCGCGAGATGATCCTCGACCTCTTTGAAGAGGTAAGCGGCTCGCGCATGATGTGCAATTACATGCGCTTTGGTGGCGTGGTGCGCGACCTGACGCCAGGCTGGCTCGAAAAGGCCAAGTATGTGATTCATGAGCGATTGCCGCGTGTGCTGGATGAACTGGACCTCATGCTCAGCGGCAACGAGATCGTCAAGGCGCGTGGGCGCGGCGTCGGTTATCTGTCGGCTGAGGATTTGATTGCGCTCAGCGTAAGTGGCCCGTTGATCCGCGCAGCGGGTGTGCCCTACGACATTCGCAAGGCGCAACCCTATTGCATCTACGACCGCTTCGATTTTGACATCCCAACCCTACCCGAGAGCGACATCTACGCCCGCTATTATATCCGCCTGCTCGAAGCTCGTGAAAGTGTCAAGATTCTCAAACAAGCCGTGCGCGACATTCCCGGCGGTGGGGTCACTGCATCGCCGGCCTATGCATCGGCCACGCTCAACCAGGGTTTTGGCACAATCATGGGGGGCAAGGGCGGCTACACCCTGCGCCCGCCCGAAGGCGAAGTCTATGTCCGCGTTGAGGCGCCCAAGGGAGAGCTTGGGTTCTATCTTGTCAGCGACGGCAAGGCCAACCCCTATCGTTATCATGTGCGGGCGCCTAGCTATATCAACCTCAATGCGCTGGGCCCCATGTCCGTAGGTTACAAGGTGGCCGACGCGGTGGTTGTCCTCGGCGCGATCGACATTGTGTTGGGCGAGGTAGATCGTTAATTGTGAATTGTGAAAGATAAATTGTGAATGAGCGTCCTCTCTGACGTGGCAATTCACAATTCACAATTCATAATTCATAATTCATAATTCTGGAGCAAACCATGTTCGGAACCGGCCTCCTCAAGGGTCTTGGTATTACGCTCAAACATGCGCTGGATACATTCCGAGATGACAGCCGGGGGACGCCCAGCCGCTATCAAGACAGTATCGTCCTCGACAGCAAGCGGCGCATCATCGAGCAGCCTATCGAGCAAGAGGGCATCCTCACGATCCAATACCCGGAAGAGAAGCGGCTGCTGCCTGAGCGCTTTCGCTACATCCCCATGCTGATTTGGGATACGGAGACGGGCGAGGATCGCTGCACGGCCTGTGGCATCTGCGCCAAGGTCTGCCCACCCCAGTGTATCTGGATTGTGCGCGACATCGACGCCAATGGCCGGCCTGTGGCGCGCCCGGGCGAGTTTTTTATCGACGTGGCTGTCTGCATGAGCTGCAGCTTCTGCGTTGAATTTTGCCCGTTTGACGCCATCAAGATGAATCACGATTATGAGCTGGCCGCCTACGACCGTTACCCACAACTGGTCTATGACAAAGCCGAGCTGACGGTGCCCGTCGAATACTATGCGGCGCTCTGGCCCGATCAGTGGGCGCAAGAAGAGGAGTTGCGCCGTCAGGCCAAAGAAGAAGAACGGGCCAAGGCCGAAGCCAAGGCGCGCGCCGCGGCAGAGAAGGCTGCCCGCGCCGCTGGCGAGGATGAGGGCGCCCAACCCAAACGCACCAAAGCCGAGTTGGATGCGCTCAAAGAGCAGGCCGCGGCCAAAGCCGCTGCTCGGCGCAGCGGTAATGGTGAAGCCGATTCAACCGCAGCGGCAACGGATGAAGCGGAGGCAAAAAAGGCTCGCCTGGAAGAACTCAAGCGCAAGGCCGCCGAGGCCGCCCGCAAGCGCAAAGAGAGCGAAGCATAAGGCGGCTGTCGGCAAGGTTAAATTTTTGGCGTTTTCTGCATTGCAACCGAAATCTGACACGTCACAAGGCCAGACCCGCCTGCAGGTGGGCTGGCCTTCTCGTTTTACGAGGCAGGGGATCCGAAAGATTCGATTTCACCGAACTTGAAAACTTGCTGCGAATGCCGTATAGTGAGGGTCAACGATTGAAGAGCAACGTCCGATCCATGCGCCGGGGCCGGCCGCGGGGATTGCGGCAGAGACCAACGGTCGCTCTCGTTTGCTGGCCCAGACGCCGAGAAGAGGCTTGAAGAGGAGGAATGATGCCTATCAGATTACACTATTTTGGTCACTCGACCTTCGCTATCGACACCGGCGCGCACAAGCTGATCATCGATCCCTTTTTGTCACCCAACAACCCACTGGCGCCCGTAAGCGCAGAAGCGATCGTGGCCGACTACATTCTGCTCACCCATGGGCATGGCGACCATTGCGCCGATGCCGCCGCCATTGCCAAACGCACCGGCGCAATGGTGATCAGCAACTTCGAAGTGGTAAGCTGGATGCAACAACAGGGCGCCGAAAATGGCCACGGCATGAACCTGGGCGGCGCCTATTCGTTCCCGTTTGGCCGCGTCAAGATGACGATTGCCCACCACAGCAGCACGATGCCCGATGGCAGCCCAGGCGGCAATCCAGCGGGATTTCTGATTCATTTTGACGATGGCGTAGATCTCTACATCGCCGGCGATACAGCGCTTACCTATGACATGAAGCTCATCGGCGAGGCCGGCGGTGTGGACCTCGCGATCCTGCCGATTGGCGACAACTTCACCATGGGGCCTGATGACGCCATCACCGCCGCCCAGTTTGTACAGGCCAAACGGGTGATCCCTTGCCACTACAACACCTTCCCCCCGATCAAACAGGATGCGGGGGCGTTCGCTGCCGAACTGCGCCGGGCCGCCGATATCGAGGGCATTGTGTTAAATCCGGGCGAAGAGTACGCATTGTAACAGGAGGCGCTTATGATCGGCTGGATCGCATTCGCCGCCCTGCTGATTGGGTTGGGCGCGCTGGCCTATGCGTGGAAGCTACAGCAGGAGCTTGGCATTGTCACCCGTCGGCTTGACCGGTATAACCGGGCGCTCTTTGACGCCAATGACGAATTGCGCCGCCTGCGCGAGACGCTGACCGAAACCGCCTCCGAATTGCGTGTAGCTATCAAACGCAATGGTGCCGGGCCCCTCTTCGAGCCGTCGATGACCATCCGTGAAATCCAGTTGCTCCACCCGCAGGCCCAACAGATTATGGCCGGGCTACACCTGGGCGGCTGTAGCAGTTGTGCGGTGGACCCAGACGCCACGCTTGCCGACGCCTGCGCCGAACAAGGGGTGGATCTGGACTGGATGTTGCAAAACTTGAACCATTTGGCCGGCGTCAGTGGCCGCAATGGCGACTTGGGCGCACCCGTCAAGGTCCCGAATGTTGAGTTGAATTTCTAAACTGCGGTTGCTTTGAAAACGCACATTGGGGCTCGGCCATAACTGTAAAGAAACTCGCGTTTTCAAACCGAGCTGAGTAGAATCGGGAGTGATCATGTCTGACCTGAACGAATTTGTCCACGCCAAAGCCGAGTTGCTCTTCCCCGCACACTTGATCGCCAGCCTTCGCGAACTGCGTGGTGAAGAGTGGCGCGCGCTGGTGGATCGTGTCGCCGCCCTCCCCGATACGCATCCTGATAGCCTGGCCTTTGTGCTGATGATGATTGAACTGGATGGCTGTCTGCGCTGTAATAGCAATAACTACAAGTTTCTACGGGGTTGCTTTTTGTGCGCAACCCAAACGGTGCAATCGTATAAGGGCAGCGACGGTGACCTGCTTGCCCTCTATCGCCGGGCGCACGCCACCATCGAAAAGCACTTGGCGCAGGGAATCCAACCAGGCTCGCTTTCATTGGCCGCGGCGTAGCATACAAGGATGACCGTTGACGACACCACAGAGCAACCCACCCCAACCATTGCGTGTCGCCATTGTTGGTGGTGGCGTCACGGGCCTCACCGTGGCCTATGACTTGACCCGCACTCAATCTACCGTGCCGCCCAAAGTGACGGTCTTTGAAGGGGGGGGGCATCTGGGGGGGCTTGCCGCCGGCTTCAAAGGCCGCCCCACGTGGGATTGGCCGCTCGAACACTACTACCATCACCTCTTTACATCAGACCGGGCCATGTTCGAGCTTGTCCGCGAGATC
>JAHDWG010000387.1 GCA_023384495.1 Caldilineaceae bacterium | reverse complement strand
CAGTCGAATCACCTGGCCCGCCGCCTGTCATGCCCATGACCAGATCAAAGCTCTTAAACGCCTCAATGGTTCGAAAGAGGATCGCGATCAGCAAGAGCGGCATAACCTGGGGCAACGTGATGCGCCAGAATTGAAACCAGGAGCTAGCCCGGTCGATGGCCGCCGCCTCGTACAGATAGTCGGGGATGGCGTTGAGGCCGGAGAGACAGAGGAGCATGACAAAGGGGCTCCACATCCACACATCGACAATCACAATCGCCCAGAGCGACAACCGCGGGTCCGAAAGCCAATCCGGCGCGCCTACTGGGCTGGTGTAGCCCAATAGATAGTTAAAGATGCCTGAGCTTGGGTTGAGGATTAGTTTCCAAAAGAAACCTACCACCACCGGTGAAAGCATCATTGGGATGAGGATGAGTGTGGTGAGAATGCCGCTGGCGCGAAACTTTTCACGCAGCAACATCGCCAGCCCAAACCCAATCAACGTCTGCAAACCAACCGACAAGAAGGCAAAGCGCCCCGTGGTGGCGAAATACTTCCACATTTGCCGGTCGTTGAGCAACGCGCCAAAGTTCTGAAAACCGACCCAGACCGGGTCAACTCTCTCAATTGCAGAATAGTTTGTAAAGCTCAAATAAAGGCTATAAAAGAGCGGAAAGATATTAAAGAGCACCAGAAGGATCAGCGTCGGCGCAATGAAGAGCCACTGAATGGCGCGGTCACTCATGTGACGCTGCTGGTAGCCCCCGGCGCGCGCCGGGCTGTGGGTAGGGTAGGTGGTGGCCATGAGATTGGGAGTAGGGAGTGGTGAGTAGGGGGTGAGGAGTGGCGGATAAACCCACTCCCCATTCCCTACCCCTACTACCTGTTACTGGATAAATCCGTTGTCGCGCAAGATCTTGTCATGCTCTTCAGCCATGCGCGTCAGCACTTCTTCAGCAGACTCGCTCACCTCAGCCGACACAACAAAGCCGCTCAATTCTCGCTGCGTTACCTCCAAGAGCTGGCCAAAGACCGGGATGTTCCAAAAGTCCATCACGATCTCCATGGTCTCGGCAAAGGCTGCGTTGAAGGGCGCCACTTCGAGGAATTCTTCCGATTGGAGCACGTTGATATTGCAGGTGTAGCCACCGTAGAGCGCCCATTCCATCTGGGTCTCCTCTTCGGCAAACCACCGGATGAACTCCCTGGCAGCCTCCTGGCGCTCTTCGCTGACATATGAAATGATACTCAACCCTTGCCCGCCGAGCGCGGCGCGGCGCAGCCCCGTGGGGCCGGCCGGGTTGGCAAAGTAGCCCGTGTGGGCGGCATGGGGATTGATGGCTTCGCTGGCCAGCGCGGGGAAGAAGGCAAAGTAGTTCATAATCATCGCTGCCTGGCCGTTGATAAAGGCGTCATTGGTCTCTTGGAAGAAGGCGTTGCCCATCCCCGGCGGGCTGCAACACTGGTACAGTTCCCGATAATACTCCAACGCAGCAATCGCCTCGGGCGAGTTGACGATGCCCATGACTTCGTTCGTCTCGGCGTCTTGCCAGCGGGCGCCATAGCTAAACATCACATTTTCGTAGCCCATGGTAATGGCGTCGTAATCCTTCTGCGTGTAGATGGCGGCGCCATAAATCCCCTCATCCGGGCGTGTGAAAAACTTGGCAATGTCCATGAGCTGTTCCCAGGTTTCGGGCACGCCCAGAGCGTAGCCATACTCGGCCTCAAACGCCGCCATTTCGTCCGGGTCTTCGAAGAGATCCATGCGATAGGCCCAGCCGTCGGCGTCACCCTCGGTGGGGTAGGCCCAATAGGTGCCCGACCCGGTAGGGTATTCGCCGTAATAGGTGAGGGTGGCCGGCGTGACGGTCTTGTCAATGCCATTGCTTACCAAAAAGTCGGTGATCTCCACATAGTGGCCCTGGGTGGCCGCCTGGCCCAACCACTGGCTATCTCCCACGATCATATCCCAACTGTCGCCGCCGGCGGCAAACTCGGTGAAGGCGCGGTCGTAGAAGCTGCCCCACGGCTCCTGCACCACGGTCACTTTGATGCCGGTCTGCTCTTCGTACAGGTTGCCGATCTCCTGTAGATAATCCGCCGGGTCCCACTGCGCCCAGAGAATCTTGAGCTCGGTGACGCCCCCGGCCGCTGGCGCTGCCGGGGCAGGCGCTTCGGCTTCCGGAGCCGGCGCCTCGGTGGGGGCGGCCGCCTCTTCGGCAGCGGGCGCCGCAGGGGCTGCAGGGGCGGTTGCGCCGCCGCCACAGGCCGCCAATACCAATGCAAGAACCAACACCCAGACCAGTAAGGCACGCTCTTTCATGGGTTCATCCTCCTGTTAAGTTCGATTGGTGACTATAGCTGGATGGTGTGATGTTCGATTTCAGATACTGGATTGCAAACGTCGCGCCCGGGTCGTGACTGGAAATTACGGAAGCCGGAAACCATCTCGTATTACGCGCCGGGGGCATCCCCTCCGTGGCGGCTGCCGGCATCCCTAATGGGGTGTACCTAATGCAAATCGATTATTCGGATGGTCTTGGGTGTTACGGTGTGACAACACAACCCATAGAACGCAAGACAGGAATAAGGGAGCATCTTGGAGCCGTTGGACCAGCTCCATTCTATGGTGAGACGCATCCTACCTGAAGCAGGCCGCTTTGTCAAGCCAACTGCGGAGTGGGGGTGTATCCAAAAAATTGGGTGAGCTGCGCCACGGTCAAACGCGCTCAATCCATTACAGCCAATTGACATCCCAACCGGCGCGCCGTATACTTCTCCACATGACGAACCACGATCCTTATCGCCAGGCCGGGGTGGACATCGACGCCGGGAACCGGGCTGTTGAGCTGATGAAGACGGCGGTCCGCGCCACCCACACGCCGAACGTATTGGCCGATGTGGGCAGCTTTGGCGGGCTATTTGCGCTCACCAATCTCCCACCCCAGCCCGTGCTCGTCGCCTCCACCGACGGCGTGGGGACGAAGGTGAAGCTGGCCGCCGAACTGGGGCGCTGGCGCAGCATAGGGCGCGATATTGTCAACCACTGTGTCAACGACATCCTTGTGCAAAACGCCCGGCCCCTCTTCTTTTTGGACTACATTGCCAGCAGCAAGCTCAACCCCGAAGCCGTGGCCGAAGTTGTCACCGGCGCGGCCGAGGCGTGCCGAGCCGTGGGCTGCGCCCTGTTGGGGGGCGAGACTGCCGAAATGCCAGGCGTCTACGCCGAAGGGGCGTTTGACGTAGCCGGCACAGTCGTCGGCATCGTGGATCGGGCGGCCCTGTTGCCGCAGCCTGACGCCATGCAAGCGGGCGATCTGCTCATCGGCCTGCCCAGCAGCGGGCCGCACACCAATGGCTACTCGCTCATCCGCCAACTGGTGGCCGGCCTCGATCTGAACACCACACTGCCGGGAACGAACACTTCGCTGGCCGACGCCCTCCTGGCCCCCCACCGCTGCTACCTGGCCGAAATCGACAGGGTGCTGCATGCCGGGATTGCGATAAGCGGCCTGGCCCACATTACGGGCGGCGGCCATGTGGAGAACATCCCCCGCGTGTTGCCCCCCCACCTGGCCGCCGAGATCGATACGGCGGCGTGGCCGTGGCCGCCACTCTTTGCCCAGTTGCTCGCCTGGGGTGAGATCGACACCCGCATGGCGTTCCGCATCTTCAACATGGGGATCGGCATGGTCATCATTGCGCCCGCATCCAGCGCCCAGCCAATTCAGGAATTGCTGCCCGAGGCCATCCTCATCGGCCGCCTGACCTCGCGCCACCCATCCATCCCAGCCGTACACTTGCGTACGGAGTGAGGGCCGAACCCTGTATCCTGAATCCCGTATCCGAACTCATGACTGCTAGACTGGCTGTGCTCATTTCCGGCAACGGAAGCAACCTGCAAGCGCTCATCGACGCCATCCGCTATCGGGCGCTGGACGCCGAAATCGTGGTCGTTGCTTCCAATCGCAAAGATGCGTTTGGGCTGCAACGGGCGACAAAAGCGGGCATCCCCACTCGCTATCACCCCCTCAAGCCCTATCGTGATGCGGGCAAAGACCGCCAGACCTATGACGCCGACCTTGCTCGTCTGCTCAACGAGTATCGGCCCGACTGGGTGGTACTGGCAGGGTGGATGCACATTCTCAGCGACGTCTTTCTGCGTCACTTCCCCTATCGCGTCGTCAACCTGCACCCGGCGCTGCCCGGTCAGTTCCCCGGCGCCAATGCCGTGGCCGAGGCGCTGGCCGCCTTTCAAGCCGGCGCGATCAAAAAGACGGGGGCTATGGTCCACCTTGTGCCCGATGAAGAGGTGGACGCCGGCCCGGTGATCGCCAGCGAAGAGGTCCCTATCTATCCGCACGATACGGTCGAGACGCTCGCCAATCGCATCCACCAGACCGAGCACGGGCTGCTGGTTCAGGCGCTGCGCCGGCTCATCGAGGGCGATTGACGCGCAACCACAGAGAGGTCACCTTGCAATATCGCACCCTAGGACGCACAAACCTGCCGGTCTCAGCGCTGGCATTGGGCACGGTGGAATTGGGCATGGACTATGGCATCCAGGCGCCTGGCCACTTTGGCCGCCCCGGCGAGACTGAGGCCATCAGCATTGTCCACGCCGCGCTCGACGCCGGTATCAACCTGATCGACACGGCGCGGGCCTATGGAGAGAGCGAAGCCGTGTTGGGGCGCGCGCTCAAACACCGCCGGGATCAGGTCGTGCTTGCCACCAAGGTGGCGCTACACCAACCCACTGGCGCGCTCCCCACCGGCGACGCGCTGCGCGCCCATATGCTCGCCAACCTGGAGACGAGCCTCCGCCTGCTCCAGACCGATTACGTCGACATCTGGCAACTCCATCTGGTGGATGAGGCGGTGTTGGCGCAGCGAGAAACGGTCTCCGCCGCCTTTGCCGAAGCCCGGCGCAGCGGCAAAGTACGCTTCACCGGCGGCTCGTTTTACGGCGCGGCGATGCCCGAAGCGGCCCTGGCGCACGATCTCTTCGACGTGATGCAGGTCACCTATTCGGTGCTCGACCAGCGACTGGCGGACAGGGTCTTTCCGCTGGCGCAGGCAAAGGATGTGGGCATTGTCGTGCGCTCGGTGTTGCTCAAGGGCGCGCTGACCGAGCGCGCCGATCACCTGCCCGCTCGGTTGGAGCCGTTGCGCGCCCGGTCGCGCGCCTTTCGCCAGTTGGTGGCCGAATCGGGGTTGCCCCTACGCCCGGCCCAGGCTGCGCTCGCCTTTGTGCTGGCCCATCCGCAGATCGGCGCCGCGCTGGTGGGCGTCCGCACGCTGGACGAGTTGCGTGACGATCTGGTTGCGGTCCATACACAATTGCCCCCCGACCTCCTCAACCAACTGTCCGCACTCCGGCTTGATGACGAAGAGTTGCTCAACCCTGGCACATGGGGTGAGACGTGATGCACGCATGCCCAGAGCTGACAGAGCCGGCGCGCCGCCACAGTGGCGATTGACGCTTTAGCGCTTATCCGAATAACTCTGCGACCAACTCCGCGTCACATTTCCCAGTCCCAGAGTGCGTCGCACTGGTCAGGAAGCGGCTCCAAGTGCGAACAAAGATTGTGATCAGTGCAACGCACTCCAGGGTTCGCGCGAATGTGACCTTGTCGAAATAGTCTGAAAATCGGAGAGATCTTCCATGAGCGAACCAACCATCCACGAACTGTTCAACCTACAAGGCAAAGTTGCCCTGCTCACTGGGGCGGCGGGCTGGCTCGGTTCGGCCATGAGCCGCGCGCTGGCCGAGGCCGGCGCGACGCTGGCCGTGACCAGCCGCGAGGCCGCCCGCGCCGAAGCGTTCGCCGCCACGCTGCCCGGCGCCGGTCACATTGGGCTGGCCTTTGACCAGGGCGACACCGGCTCGATCCCGGCATTGGTGGCCGATGTGGTGGCCCGGTTGGGCCAGATCGACATCTTGGTCAACAATGCCTACGGCGGCGCGGCGCCCAGCATCGACAGCGCCACCGCCGAAGATTTCGACCGCGCCTATCACACGGGGGTGACGGCCTACTTTCTGTTGGCCCGTGAAGTCGCCCACCATTTGCGCAGCCGCAGCGCGCCCGGCTCGATCATCAACATCGCCAGCATGTATGGCGTCGTCGCCAGCTATCCCGATGCCTATACGGGCTTGCCCATCAACAGCCCGCCCAACTATCACGGTCTCAAAGGCGGATTGGTTCACCTGACGCGCCATCTGGCCGCCTACTGGGCGAAGGAGAACATTCGCGTCAACGCCATCAGCCCCGGCCCCTTTCCCACCGCCAGGGTGCAGAGCAATCTGCCCGAATTTATCGAACGGCTCAACCAAAAGGCGCCTATGGGGCGCATGGGCCGGCCAGAGGAGCTAAAAGGGCTGGTCGTGCTCCTCGCCAGCGACGCCGGCAGCTATATCACCGGCCAGAACATCCTGGTCGACGGCGGATGGACAGCGTGGTAGCACCGGCCATGATTGCGAGGTGATATGCCAACTTTTCCCGATATTTCCCGTTCGCTCGAACTCTATCATCGCGCCGGTGAGCTGATCCCCGGCTGGACGCAGCTGATCAGCCGCCGGCCCGACCAGTTTGCCAACGGTGTCAGCCCGGTCTATGCCCAACGCGCCAAAGGCTCGCGCTTTATCGACGTGGATGAGAACGAGTACATCGACTGGGTCAATGCCGTAGGTGCGGTGATCCTTGGCCACGCCGACGAGGTGGTGGACGGCGCGGTCAAGGAACAGATCGACCGCGGCAGCATCTACACGCTCAACAGCCCGTTGGAGATCGAACTGGCTGAGGAGCTGTGCAACACCATCCCCAGCGCCGAGATGGTGCGCTATACCAAGGGTGGCGGCGAAGCGTGCGCCGTGGCAGCCCGTATCGCGCGCGGGACGACCGGCCGCGACAAGATCCTCATCTGCGGCTACCACGGCTGGCACGACTGGTATCAGGCCGCCAACTTTGGCGTGGACCCCGAAAGCGGCGAATACCCGTTCGCCGGCATCGAACCCATCGGCGTGCCCAAGGCGCTGGCCGGCACGGTGATCCCTTTCCGCTACGGCGACCTGGACGGGCTGGCCGCACTGCTCGACCAGCACCGGGGCGAGGTGGCCGCCATCATGATGGAGCCGGCGCGCAGCGAACTGC
>JAHDWG010000001.1:63624-69590 GCA_023384495.1 Caldilineaceae bacterium | reverse complement strand
CACGTGGTAGAGCGCCTGATGAACCTTTCCGCAGTCGCGGCATCGAATAGGCTCCCGCACCGGTGTTGAACGGGACTGGTCCGGCAGACTATATCACCACAAACCCAGCCGCTGGCATGAAGGGTACACAGCGCCATACGCTGTGTACCCTTCTGGATCATCGGTTTGAATTATAGCCCACGCAGCTCGGTTTGTCGATTCATCCGTCCCCCTCCAGCGCCCGCTTGCCTGCTTCCAGCAGCTCAATGATGCGCTCCACATCGTAGACGCAGCCGCCCCACGCGCCGCCGCTGGCGTTTTGCAGCGCTGCCCAAAGGCGCGTGTCCGCCGGCAGCCGCGGGTCGGGAGCCAGGGCCGGATGAGGTTCGCGCGCGGCCAGCACCTGTGCGCCCTCAGCGGGCGTGTATGCGCGCCCATCGTGGCCGACGAGGTCGAGGCTGCCCGTCAGGTTCACTGTGTCGATGACGATCTGGATTGTATCGCCCTCGCGGACGCAACCAATGGGCCCGCCGGCCAGCCCCTCCGGCCCCACATGGCCGATGCACGCGCCGGTGCTCACCCCGCTGAACCGGGCGTCGGTCACCAGCGCCACCTCCTTGCCCCAGGGCAGATGTTTGAGCGCGGCGGTGAGCTGATAGGTCTCTTCCATGCCCGTGCCCGACGGCCCGCGGCCAATCAGCACGATGATATCGCCCGGCTGCACCGGCTTCCCACCGCCGATGCCCTTGATGCCGGCGATGGCGTCGCTCTCGCTGGTAAAGACGCGCGCCGGCCCTACCTTGCGATAGACGCCGTCGGCGCCCACCGTGCTGGGGTCGATCGCCGTGCTCTTCACCACCGACCCCTCGGGCGCCAGGTTGCCCAAGGGGAAGGTCACCGTGCTCGTCAGACCGCGGTCACGCGCTTGTTGCGGGCTCATGATCACCAGGTCGGGGTCGACGCCATCTTGCTCATGCAAGACGGCCCGCACCCGTTGGCGGCGTTCGCTCTGTTCCCACTCGTCCAACAGATCACCCAGGGCGCGGCCATGCACGGTCATGGCGTTGAGGCGCAGCAGCCCCAAATCGCGCAGGTGCAGCATCACTTCGGGCACGCCACCGGCCAGGTAGACCTGCAAGGTGACATAGCCGGTGGGGCCGTTGGGCAACACATCCACCAAACGGGGCACGGCGTGATTGACGCGCTGCCAGTCGGCCACGGTGGGGCGGGGCAGACCGGCGGCGTGCGCAATCGCCGGGATGTGGAGCAGCAGGTTGGTGCTGCCGCCAAAGGCCGCATGCACCACCATCGCGTTGTGGAGCGCATCTTCGGTGAGGATCTGTTTGGTGGTGACGCCGTTGTTCTCCAAATGGAGCAGCGCCAGCGCCGAACGACGCGCCAGGTCGAGCCAGATCGGCTGGCCCGACGGCGCCAGCGCAGCGTGCATGAGCGTCAGCCCCAGCGCCTCCGCCACCACCTGGCTGGTGGCCGCCGTGCCCAGGAACTGGCAGCCGCCGCCGGGCGAGGCGCAAGTCTTGCAGCCGATCTCCGCGGCCTCGTCCAGCGTGATCATGCCCTGGGCATAGCGCACGCCGATGGTCTGCGCCTTGCCCGAATCTTCGCCCTCGGTGGCGGGTAGGGTCACGCCGCCGGGCACGAGGATGGTGGGGTGATCAGGCTGGGCGGCCAGGGCGAGCATCATCGCGGGCAGCCCTTTGTCGCAGGTGGCGACGCCCATGATCCCCTTGCGGGTGGGCAGGGAGCGGATCAGCCGGCGCAACACCACGGCGGCGTCGTTGCGATAGGGCAGGCTGTCGAACATGCCGGTGGTGCCCTGGCTGCGCCCGTCGCACGGGTCGGTGACAAAGCCGGCAAAGGGGATCGCGCCGTTGGCCGCCAACTCCTTTGCCGCCGCCTGCATGAGCAGCCCCACTTCCCAGTGGCCAGTGTGGTAGCCCAATGCGATGGGCTGGCCGTCGGGGGCGCGGATGCCGCCCTGCGTGCTGAGGATGAGGAACTCCTTGTTGCGCAACAGCTTTGGGTTCCAGCCCATGCCGGCGTTCTGGCTCAGGCCAAAGATGTCGCCGCTGGGCGCGTTGAGCAGCAGTTCGTGGTCCAGGGGCAGCGCGCCGGATGGACCGGCGGCATTGGTCTGAATGGCGTAGATGGCGTCGTCGGTTGAATCGACGGCGACGGCGGTGGCTTGCTCGGTGCTCATTAAGCTCTCCATAGGGTGTATGTTGTGAATGGCGAATCTGGGGACGTGGTAATGCTTGCCGCGATGATTGGCATTTTTTGCATATTTTCGTTACAATTTTCGCATGTTCTTTGATCAAGCCAAAATCCATATCAAAGCCGGTGACGGCGGTAATGGGATCGTTGCCTTCCGCCGCGAGAAATATGTGCCGCGCGGCGGCCCATCGGGGGGCAACGGTGGTCGTGGCGGCCACGTCTACCTTGTTGCAGACCCCGATCTGAACACGCTGCATGCCTTTCAACACCAGCTCCATTTCCGCGCCGAGCGCGGCCAACATGGCGGCAGCGCAGACAAAACAGGCGCATCGGGGCCCGATCTGCACATCGCCGTGCCGCCCGGCACGCTGGTCTATGACGCCGATACAGGCGAGTTGTTGGCCGATCTGGCTCAACCCGGCCAACAGGCGCTGGTGGCGCGCGGCGGGCGCGGCGGGCGCGGCAATGCGGCCTTTAAGTCGGCGCGCAACAAGGCCCCCCGGCTGGCCGAAAAAGGGGAGGCCGGCGAGGAGCGACGGCTCGAGTTGGAACTCAAGCTGCTCGCCGATGTAGGCATCATCGGTGTGCCCAATGCGGGCAAGTCGACGCTGCTCAGCGTGGTGAGCGCGGCCCGGCCCAAGATCGCCGACTACCCCTTTACCACAGTGACACCCAACCTGGGTGTGGCCGAGGTCGATCATCGCCAGATTGTGCTGATCGACATCCCCGGCCTGATGGAAGGGGCGCATCTGGGGGTGGGGCTCGGCCTCGACTTTCTGCGCCACATCGAACGCACGCGCATGTTGATTCACCTGCTGGGGGGGGATAGCCCTGACCCGCTGGGCGACTTCGAGGCGGTGAACCAGGAGCTGGCGCTCTTCAAACCGGCGGTGCTCGACAAGCCCCAATTGGTGGTGCTCAATAAGATGGATCTGCCCGAAGCACAAGCTCTATGGCCCACGGTTGAGGCGACGATTGCAGCGCGCGGCCTGCCTGTGCTTTCGATCAGCGCGGCAACGCAGCAGAATATCCGGCAACTACTCTACAAGGTGCAGGAGATGCTCGATGCGCTGCCGGCGCTCGAGGCTGAAGCAGACGAAGCGGAGTTGGTGGAACTCACGCCCGCGGAGGACGAAAAGGCCTTCCGTATCCATGCGCTGCCCGACGACACATGGCTGGTGGAGGGGATCGCCATTGAACGCGCCGCGCAAATGACCAACTGGGATTATTACGAGGCCGCCATGCGTTTTCAGCGCATCCTCAGAGCGATGGGCATCGCCGATGCGCTGCGTGAAGCCGGTGTGCAAGATGGGCACACGGTACAGATTGGCGACAAAGAGCTGGTGTGGGGCTACGAGAATGCCTTTGGCGAGTAGCCGGCGCATCGGCATTTTTGGCGGCGCTTTCGACCCAATCCACGTAGGCCATTTGATTTTGGCCGAAGAGGCGCACTTCCAGCTTGGGCTGGAATGTGTTTATTTTGTCCCCACCGGCGACCCGCCACACAAGCAAGAACGCACGGTCACCCCAGTGGCGCATCGCCTCTGTATGGTGGAACTGGCCACGGCCACCACCGACCATTTCTATGTCAGCCGCGTGGACGCCGACCGCACCGGCCCTCACTACACGGTGGATATGATGCAGCTCTTGCAGGCCCAGTTCGGAGAGAACGCCACGCTCTATTTTCTGATGGGCATGGACAGCCTGCGCGACCTGCCCACCTGGCGCAATCCGCAATGGTTGGTCGACCATTGCCGGCTGGTTGCATTCAGCCGGCCCGATGTTGAGGTCGACTGGGCGACGTTGGAGACCACCTTGCCTGGGCTGCGCGCGCGCGTCATCTTACTGGGGATGCCGCTGGTGGAGATCAGCAGCACAACCCTACGGGCGAGAGTGCGCACCGGCGCAACTGTCCGTCACCAGACGCCGGAGTCGGTGGACACGTATATCCGCAAGCACCGCCTCTACGTAACGTAATGTCAGTACTTCACGATTTCCGCTCCAGACAGGTCACGGACTGGCCCGGAGCACATGAATCGTGATCTACTGAATGTTGTTTCCCAACCGCGTAATGCAAGAGGGGCGGCCCTTTCCCCCTTTACGATTTCTCCGCAACCAGACCCTCTAAGAGCATCAAGGCGGCATCAAACTGAAGATCGTCTGACGCGAACGATTGCTGTTCGGCAGCCTCCCGCAAGGCCTCGGCATCGACCTTCGTCACACCGGCCTCCTGGCTGACCATCACGTCCGGCTCGATGCCCTGCCCCTTGATCAGCCGCAGATTGGGGGTCAGCCAGTTGGTGACACCCAAGCGAATGAGCGAACCGTCGCTGAGGGTGAACGGGACCAGCACTGTGCCGGTGCCCACGGTAGTCATCCCAACCAATTGGGCGCGTTCGTTGTCTTGCAGCGCGCCGGCGATGATTTCAGCCGCACTGGCCGACCCCTCGTTGATGAGCGCCACCATGGGCAGATCACGAGCCAGGCCAC
This sequence comes from Caldilineaceae bacterium, assembly GCA_023384495.1. Taxonomy (GTDB): domain Bacteria; phylum Chloroflexota; class Anaerolineae; order Caldilineales; family Caldilineaceae; genus CFX5. The sequence goes on along the minus strand of JAHDWG010000001.1, from coordinate 64,889 downwards.
GGCCCAGCGACTTGTAGCTGCTGACTCGCCCCTGGGCGTTGCGCTCGTTGAGGATGATGGCGCCGGTGGGCAGAAATTGATTGCCTGTGCGCAGCGCCTGGCTCAGCAAGCCGCCGGGGTTGTTGCGCAGATCGAGGATCAGGCCGGCGACGGGTTGTCCCGCATCCGTTTCGGCGTGGATCGCTTCCAGCGCTTTGCGCAGATCATCGGCGGTATTGGCTGCAAACTGTGTGATCTGTACATAGACGATATCGCGCTCGGGTACGCGCGCCCAGTCTACACTGGCAATTGCAATCCGCCCGCGGGTGATGGCGATGTCAACCGGCTCGCTTGCCTCGGGGTGGAGAACGGTCAGCGTCACTGTGGTGCCGGCCGGCCCGCGCACCATCCCGATCACCTCCCACTGGGGCAAGCCAGTCACCTCGACACCGTCAACCTTGAGGATGATGTCACCGGCCAATAGGCCTGCCGCTTCCGCGGGCGAGCCGCGAATGGGGGCAATGATCTTGACCTGCTCTCCTTCGGCATCGACATACGCGCCGATCCCTTCAAACGAGCCTTCAAGGGCGCGGCTTTCCGCCTGGGCTGCTTCGGGAGAAAAGAAGGCGGTATGGCCCTGGTCGCCCAGCGAATCCAGCATACCTTGAATGGCGCCATAGGTCATGCGCCGTGCGTCCAGCCGGTCGCGGTCGACAAAGTGATTCAGGACAATGTCCCAAGCCTCCCAGAAGACAGCAAATTCGCTGGGTTGGTCGGCAGCCAGAACTGGCCGCGCCAGATAGCCTGTCACCGCCCCTGCCGAAAACGCGCTGCCCAACATTGCCGTAAGCAGAAACACCAAGAGCCAGCGGCGAAAGGGTATCAAATTCTTCATCAGCCCGGTTTCCTTTGGTCAAAACCTTCCATTCGCATCCATGCGCCAAATCCTTCCGCCCGCGGTGGCGATTGTTGACATCTGCCCAGGCCGACCCAAGACGAACAGCCAGACTTCGTCCCACAATTCAGCCACCTTACAATTCGGGGCGCTTCTTAATACAGTTTGTAATATTTGTTTGTTATAATGATTGATAGACCGGTCTAACAGGCGCCTGTGGTCGTCCAGCCTCGTAGGGTGACTGAAACTCATGTGATTGAAGCGGATAGGTATCGATTTGCCTCGCGCAGTGTGATTGTAACGGATTTCCGCTGCACAAAGCGTATGATGCAATCCTAAACGCTGCATGAGGAACGGTTTAAGAAATCGTTGGACATTGTGAAGGCGTCAG
>JAHDWG010000001.1:0-63524 GCA_023384495.1 Caldilineaceae bacterium | reverse complement strand
GGTGAAGGCGTCAGGGTGAAGGCGTCAGGGTGAAGGCGTCAGGGTGAAGGCGTCAGGGTGAAGGCGTCAAGCTGCAAGTATCGATATTAGCGTTGTTTGGATCATAGGCAGGGATTGTCATGAGCGAACAGAATGGTGTTGCCAACAATAATGAACACAAACGCATCCTTGTGGTTGATGATGCGACGGAAACGCGCCTGATGTTGAACATGCGCCTACAACGCGAGGGCTATCTCATCTATGCCGCGAGCAGCGGCGCCGAGGCGCTGGACATTGTTCAGCAACAGGGGTTGCCCCACCTTGTCATTTTGGACATTATGATGCCGGGCATGGATGGCTTTGCCGTGGCCACCGAGTTGCGGCGCATGGGCGATGTGCCGATCATCTTTCTGTCTGCCCTGTCGGATACCGAAACCAAGGTGGAAGGGTTGAATCGCTACGCCGAGGATTACATCACCAAACCCTTTGCCTTTGCCGAACTGCTGGCGCGTGTGCGGCGGATTCTCTTGCGGGTGGCGTCGGATCAGACGGTGGACCCGGAGTTGGCGATTGACGAACGGTTGCGCGTCAATTTCGCCCAGCAGTATGCCGTGATCGACGCCGACCAGATCACGTTGACGCCCACCGAAAATCGGCTGATGCACATTCTCTATAACAACCGTGGCCGCGTTCTCTCGCCTGGTTTTCTCCTCGCCAAGGCGTGGGACCCCGTGCGCAAGGGCACGCTGGAGTCGCTCTGGGTGCATGTGCGCCGGCTTCGCAACAAGATTGAGCCGGACCCCGACAACCCCCGCTACATTGTGACAGTTCGCGGGCAAGGATACTGCTTGCCGCAGCGTGACCAACTCGGCGCGCTGGCTGAATGAGCCTGCCTCTATGATGAGGGGAGTTCGGCGCATTGCTCATTGAGGGTAAAAGGCGCGCGATGGATTATAATAGAGACGTTATCGGGCGCCACGGCACTCTACCGTGGCGCCCGACGTTGTGAGACTGTCCAGGTTTTTCTGTCACAGACACAAAGAGCCTATCTCAGAATGGATTGTGGGCCTGAAAATCCTCCAATCGCCGCCGCTGTATCACAGCGATCTTGAAACAAGTTCCAAAACCAGAATGCGAATCCAGCATGACACATCGATTGCTTGCCTTTTTTGCTCACCCTGATGACGAATCGTTTGGTCTGGCCGGTTCGATTGCCAAACTGGCAGCGCAGCGGATCCCAACCACGTTGGTCTGTGCAACGCGCGGCGAGGTTGGCCAGATCTCGCACCCGGCGCTGGCAACTGCGGAGAACATTGGCGCCGTTCGCGAACGGGAATTGCGCGCCGCCGCCCAGGCCATGAAGCTGGATAGGTTGATCTTGCTCGACTATCGAGATTCGGGCATGGAAGGAACCGATGAGAACCACGACCCGCGCGCCTTTGTCAACCAGCCCGCGCATGAGGTCGTCGCGCGGCTGGCGCAGCTGATTCGCCAGGCGCAGCCCAGCGTCGTTGTCACCTTTGACCCTCAGGGGGGCTATGGTCACCCCGACCACATTGCCATTCATCAGCACGCCGTCGCCGCTTTTCACGCCGCAGCAGACCCCAGCTACATGCCGGCGTTGGGCCAGCCCTGGCAGGCCAGCCGCCTCTTCTACAACGTGATCCCACGCTCGCGCATTGCGTTGATGCGCGACCAGATGGCCACGTTGGGCGAAGACCCCAGCCGGTTTGACCGCTTCGCCGAGCGCGCCTGGCCCGACGAGAAAGTGCATCTGACGGTTGATGTCACCGGCCAGTTCGCCGCCAAATGGCAGGCGCTTATGTGTCACCGCACGCAATTGGGCGACGAGCATCTCTTTCGCCGCATCGATGTCGACACGGTACAGCGGATCATGGGCCGCGAACACTTTGCGCTCGCCTGGCCCGAGCCCACACCAGACTTGCGCCTGGAAACACTCTTTGACGGTTTGACAAGAGGCCCACAATGACCGAGGCGCACGCTTCCCCAGCGGTGGACTATAGCCGGAAGTGGTATGTGATGGCGGCGGGGGCCATGAGCATCTTTCTCGCCACCATCGATGGGTCGATTGTCAACATCGCCTTGCCGACGCTCGTGCGCGATCTCAACACCAGCTTCGCCATGGTGCAATGGGTGGTGCTCTCGTATCTGCTCACGCTTACCACGCTCATGTTGAGCATCGGCCGCCTCGCCGACATTCGGGGGAAGAAGCCGATCTATGTGGCCGGTTTTGTCGTCTTCACGGTGGGTTCGGTGCTCTGCGCGCTGGCGCCCGACGTTTACTGGCTGATTGCCTTCCGCATCGTACAGGCCGTTGGCGGGGCCATGGTATTGGCGCTCGGCGCGGCCATTGTCACCGAGGCCTTTCCCCAGAAAGAGCGCGGCAAAGCGCTGGGCGCGATTGGCTCCATGGTTTCGCTGGGCGTGGTGGCCGGGCCGCTGATGGGTGGGCTGATCCTCTCATCACTCTCGTGGCATTGGATCTTCTTGGTCAACCTGCCTGTGGGAATTGTGGGCACAGTCATGGCCCAACGATTTGTGCCCGCCATTCAGCCCCCGGGTGGGCAACGCTTCGACTTTGCCGGCGCGGGGACGCTCTTTGTCAGCCTGATCGGCTTATTGTTGGGGCTGACATTGGGTCAAGAGCAGGGCTTCACCAACCCCTTATCGCTGGCGCTCTTTGCTGTCTGGCTGCTCTTTTTTGTGCTCTTCATCGCCATCGAACTGCGCAGCGACCACCCCATGATCGACCTGCGCCTCTTTCGCAACCGCCAGTTTAGCATCAACCTGGGCACTGGCTTCACCACCTTTTTCACCATTTCGGGCTTGTTTATCCTCATGCCCTTTTACCTGCAAAACATCCTTGGCTATCCCGTCCAGTGGGTCGGGCCGATGCAAGCGTCGGTGCCGGTGCTGATGGGTTTCACCGCACCCCTGGCCGGCTCGCTGTCGGATCGCTACGGCTCGCGGCGGATCACCGTCATCGGGCTGGCCGTGTTGCTGCTGGGCTACCTGGCGATCACCACCCTCTCCACCGACACCGGTACGTTGCGCTATATCCTCCTTCTGCTTCCCTTGGGGGTTGGCATGGGCCTCTTTCAGTCGCCCAATAACAGCGCCATCATGGGGGCCGTGCCGCGCGAACGGCTGGGGATTGCGTCGGGGTTGCTCTCCATGACGCGCACGCTGGGGCAGACGGTAGGTATTGCAGTGATGGGTTCGATCTGGGCCGGACGCGTGGCGTCGCGCATGGGCTACGAGCTTGCCGGGGGAGCCACCACCGCCCCCGCCAACATGCAGGTGGCGGCCATGCGCGACACCTTTTTCGTAATTGTGGTGCTGATCGCCGTGGCCTTTGCGGTGGCCCTCTGGGCATGGACACAGGAACGCAAGGCATCCCCCACCGCACAAAGCGAGGGGGCGACAAGGTGAGAGACGCCTTTGTCCATTGTTGTAGCTTGTTTCAACGCAAAGGCGCAAAGCCGCGAACAGAACTCAGATTAGTCATACACCACCAACCCCGTCCGATTGCGCTCCACCCACTCCCAGTTGATGGGCGCGCCCAGCCCTGGCCCTTGCGGCACCGGGACGCAGCCCTGTTCGTCGACCGCGTCGAGCTCGTCGCGATAGTCGTCGAGGAAGAGGTTGGGGTCGTGGCTGGCGGGCGCTTTGGGGTGCAACAGCCCCATCTCATAGTAGTTGGTATTGCGGATGGCGGCCATGCAGTGGCGCTGCGCCGGGCCGGGGCCGTGAAACTCCAGATCAAGCCCTAATGCCTCGCAGGCATGCGCCAGCTTCATCACGCCAGTGATGCCATCGTAGCCCACATCGCCACGCACATAGTCGGTGGCGTCGGCGATCACAAAGTCGATGTGCGGCTCTAGCGAACGCACGTGCTCGGTCTGCAACAACGGCGTCTTGATGATCTGGCGCAGCTTGCGGTGTGCAAACTGCGAGATGCCGCCGTCGCGGAATGGGTCCTCGTACCAAAAGAAGCGATTCTCGTCGCACGCCCACCCCACCTTCACCGTATCGCCAAAGGTATGATACTCGCACGCCGGGTCGAGCATCAAGTCCATCTTGCCGCCGACGCGCTTGCCCACCGCGTGAACGTTGGCGATCTCTTGGCTGATGGGCGCGCGGCCCCAGCCGTGAATCTTGAAGGCAGGGTAGCCCATCTCCAGACACTGCTCGGCAAAGTCGGCAAAGGCATCGGGGCTGGAAAGACCATCGGGCTGATGGTCGCCATGATAGGTGCTTGCGTAGCAAGGCAGGCGGGTCTTGCTGCCGCCCAACAGCTTGTAGAGCGGCGTGTTGTAGAGCTTACCGGCAATGTCCCACAGCGCAATGTCGATGGGGGCAATGCCAATGCGGGCCACCTGGCGCAGAGAGCGCTTTACCTCGCTGTTGATCTCCTCGCGGGCCAGTGCGCTGCGCCCCTTGAGAAAATGCCAAAAGCCGCCGAGCGTCGAATATTCAGCCTGGCTGCCGCCGGCATATTCGCCCACAATGCCTGCATCAGTGTGGACGCAGAGCACCCGGCCCGTCATCTTTGCCTTGCCGCCCGGTTCGTAGACCAGGTTGAAGCCGTTGTAATCGCGGCCCATGTTGGGCAACTCCCAGGCATATTCGTGGATTTCAATGCGGGTGATCTTTGGGTCGGACATGGTTTCTCGCCTTTCCAGGGTTTTGGGACGGTTGATTGACTAAGACGCATGGCGCGCAGCACAAATGGGATGTGTAAACTTTATCACAATTCTGTGAATTTCACGACTTGCGCTATGCTTTGGAAAAAGTATGGAACCTCTTGCTGGCAAGCCACGTCCTAGAACCTTCAGCCGCATAGCATCGCCTGCAAAGATAGCTGGCCAAACCGCGGTTGCTTTGAAAACGCGCATGACAGGTAGCTGAATAAGCATCAAATCTCGCGTTTTCAAACAGAGCAAAGTTTAACGCTGCCTGAGTATCTATCATGAGGAGCCCACACACCATGACTCACTTTATCTGCGCCACCTGCGGTTCCCAATTTGTTGAAACGGAGGCCCCTCCCACGAACTGCCCAATTTGCGAAGATGAGCGGCAGTATGTCGGTTGGGGCGGCCAACGCTGGACAACGCTCGACGCCCTGCAGAGGGAGTATCACAACGTCATCAAGCCCGAAGAACCGGGCCTGATCGGCATTGGCTCGCACCCCACCTTTGCCATCGGCCAGCGCGCATTGCTGGTGCAGACCGGGGAAGGCAATGTGCTGTGGGATTGCATCAGCCTCCTCGACCCGCCCACCATTGCAGCGGTCAATGCGCTCGGCGGCATTGCAGCCATAGCAATTTCGCACCCACACTACTATTCGTCCATGGTGGAATGGAGCCGGGCGTTTGACGCGCCGGTCTATCTCCACGCAGCGGATCGCCAGTGGGTCATGCGGCCCGACGCCAACATCCACTATTGGGAGGGGGAGACCCATCCGTTGCCGGGCGGGCTGACGCTGATCCGCTGTGGTGGGCACTTTGCCGGTGGGACGGTGCTACACTGGCCCGCCGGCGCTGAGGGCAAGGGCGCGCTGCTCGCCGGTGACATCTTGCAGGTGGTTTCAGACCGGCGCTACGTGAGCTTTATGTACAGCTATCCAAACTTGATTCCCCTGCCGGCGGCCACCGTGCGCCAGATCGCAGCGCGGGTGGATCCCTACCCCTTTGACCGGATCTATGGGGCGTGGTGGGAGCGGGTTGTGGCGACCGACGCCAAGGCAAGCGTTGCGCGATCGGCGGCGCGCTACATTGCCGCGCTCCAGGGGTGATGGGGTGACAGCCACTGCCAGCCATTGCTGCGCGGCGTGACTGTCCTTGTACAATTGCTAGGTGCGCCCAAAGGCGGCAGCCGCCGCCTCGCCGGACCGAACCGCGCCCTCGACACAGGCGTTGTTCATCCAGTCGCCGGCAAAGACAACGGGCGGCCGATTTTGGAATGAGGCGAGGTTGCGATAGTGGCCGGGATGCATGATCGGCACAGCCCACTCCCAGCCCATGTAGTGGATCACTTCGGCCTCGGCCAGCGTGAACATCTCTGGGCAGATGGCGAGCGCTTCGTCCCAAAGCGTCTGTTGCACGCGCCGGGGGTCCTGACCGAGGAATTTGGCGCATGTGGCCCCATAAGTGCAGACGAGCGCCCACTGCCAGTCGGGCGGGCACGCGCCCCAGGCGCCGTGACGACCGGAATACCATTCCACCGAGAAGAGGTCGGTGGGTGGCAGCAGATGCACGCCAAAGTGCGCGTCCTCGCTGGTTGCGCGGGCGGCATAGACGCGCACCTGTGGCGCATAGTGGACATCACCGAGCCAGGGCGGCGCCAGATCGGGCTCGTCGGCCAAGATGCGAAGCGCAGCTGGCGCGGGCGCCGCGAGCACAACCGCGTCGTAACGCCGGCCCCCGCTGGCGCAGGTCAGCTCGATCTGGGCGCCGCGCCGGTGCAGCCGCTCCACCGGTTCGCCTGTGCGCACCGTGAGCGACTCGGCCAGCCGGAGCCACGGCGCATCCATGCCGCCGTCCAATTGGAAGAACTTTGAATCTTGCAGCACGCGCAGCCAGAGGCGGACATGGGCGGCGGATTGGGCGCCGAGGCGGGCAAACCAGGGACCCTCAAAGAGTGAACGCATGATGATCTCGACCGGGCGTTCACCGAGGGGGAGAAACTCGTCGAGCGCGTCGCGATGGTCATAGCCAAGGTCGGGGCGCAGATCGTCGGGCTGTACCTGCATCAGGTGGTCGATGTAGGCGGCGTAGCGGCGCTTGTCATCGGCATCCAACAGGGGCGACGACTCAATATCAGCCGCCCGATACGACCACGGATAGAGCTGGCCATCGATGAGCAGGTCGGCGGCGCCGCGCACGGCTCGCTGGCGCACAAAGTGGTCGCGATATCCCAGCTCGTCAAAGAGGCGCAACGTGTGTGAATAGAACGTGGCAAGCCAGCCGGCCCCAGTGTCACAGTGATGACCAGGGCCGAAATGCTCGGCGTGCGTCCGCCCACCGACGACGGGAAGCGCTTCGAGCACCTCCACGGTGTGGCCTGCCTGTTGCAGGCGGAAGGCGGCGGTCAGCCCAGCGGGGCCGGCGCCGATAACAGCGATCTTCATAGGCGTTATCCTTTCTCTGTCCATAATACCCTGGATTGTTCATCAACACCGGGGTAATCGAGGGTGATTCAGGCTCATGGGGTCATTGGGATCGTGAAGCGTTCTGCATTGTAACCCATTCAATGCAGGGCGCCAATCGATTGCCAATTGTTGGGAAATTGTCAGCAAAAATACGTAGTTTGTCGGATGATCAGCCTCATATCGGCAAGTATACTTTACAACGCGTACAGGTGAGCTTGAGCGCACCGCCGAGAACGTATCCCTTTTTATAAATCACCACTCCGGCGTTCGCAGCCTTCTATGTTTTTTTGCACTGTTAACGCAATGGCGCAAAGATGCAGAGACGCAAAGAAGAGGCTCGACCAACCGCTTGGCGTCTTTGCACCTGCCCATCTTTGCGTTGGAGGATCTGTAAAGATAAAACACAGGCGTCGGCCACCAGATCAGGACCAAAATCGCTATGCCTCGCACATCCACTACCTATTGGCTCTTTACCCTCCTCTTTATGCTCGCTGCGCTGACCCTTGCCTGGTTCATCACCAGCACAAAATCCGCGCGCGCAACGATTGAAATTCTCCAGGTACGTCAGGCCAGCGCGCCGCAAGCGACACTATCGCTGGCGGTGAACCGTCCGGCGGTGAACATACGCCGTGGACCAGGAACCGAGTATGACGTCATCAGCGTAGCCCGAGAGGGTGATCGCTTCACAGCGACCGGGCGCAATGCCACCGGCGCCTGGATCCGGATTGCGCTCACCGACGGTCAGGTGGGGTGGATCTCAGCGCCGTTGGTGCAGTTGGACGGCGAAGCAAGCGCGTTACCGGTGATCGCCGTCGTGGCGGCCACCGAGCCTGCCGCCAGCGCCACAGTGACAGCCTCGCCGGCAGCAGGAAGCGCGCCCGCGGCCGGCGCATCCGCCATCCGCCCCGGCGAGCTGAGTGGGCGCTTGCTCTACAGCGCCGCTAATGACGAAGCCAGGCGCTGGGAGCTGTGGGAATATGATTTTGCAACCGGTGAAAACAAGCGCGTGGCCAACTGGCGCACAGAGATCGCCGTGAGCGCCGATGGCAAACAGATCGCCTACTTTGCCTGGCCTCCCGAAGCCGCCGATAAGACGGGCATTTGGATCATGGATGCTGATTTTTCGCGCGCGAGGCTGGTGGTCCCTGGCGGCGCCTATCCAAGCTTCAGCCCAGGTGGTGACCGGATGGTAGCCAACGGCGGGGACATGTTGTATGTGTTCCGCACCGACGGTATGGGGATTCGCGGCCTGACGAAAGGCGAGTATCCGGCCTGGAGCCCGGTCGACAATCAGATCGTACATCGAGCGTGCGTCGGGGGCGGTTGTGGGCTCTGGATCATCGACGCCGACAGCAACAACGCCAATGCGCGCAAACGGCTCACCACGGGCGCCAGCGATGGGCAGCCCGCGTGGAGTCCTGATGGCGAGCGCATCGCCTACATCAGCAAAGAGGATGGCAACTTCGAGGTCTATGTGATCGGCGTCGACGGCAGCAACAAAGTACGCGTCACCACCAATCCCTCCAGCGACGGTCTGCCCGTCTGGAGCCCGGACGGGCAGTGGATTGCCTTCCGCAGCGACCGAGATGGGCAGTGGGGCATCCACGTTGCAAAGGCCGACGGCAGCAACGTACGCAAAGTGGTGGACGCCGACGTGCTGCCCCTTTGGTTTTTTGAGAAGATGGCGTGGCGGCGATAGCGCCCCCAAATCCGAGACGCGCGACAATCACGTTGAACGGTACACCCACCAATTGAGTGCACCCACCAATTGAGAATGGGTGCGTCGCGCCTCAAACGCGCCACGCACCTGGCGATGGTCAATAAGCCTCAATCAGATTGTCACGAATGTAGTCAAAGTTAATATCTTGTCCCAACCCCGGCGCCTGCGAGACATGCACAAAGCCCTGTTCGTCCATCGGGTCGTCGCGCTTGTTGAGCCACTCGGGAACGGCTTCGTAGTCGATGAATGGGTGCAACAGCCCGCGTTCGTAGAATTCGCCCGGCGTCGCCATAGCGCAGAGCACATGCAGATTGCCTACTCCACCGCCATGCACCTCCATGCGCATGCCAAAGGCTTCGGCCAGGTGAGCGATCTTCATGAGCGGGGTGATGCCGCCTACATCCCACACACCGCCGCGCGTGAGGTCGCAGGCGCCGGCCTTGATCCACTCGGCGCGCACGTACATCTTGCCCTCAGCCGTCTCTGGTCCGCAGATGGGGAGCGATGTATTCTCGCAGAGCCATACATACGACGACATGCTGTGCTCATCCATCGGCTCTTCCATCCAATAGTAGTCGAGCTTCTCCAACCCTTTGGCCAGGGCGAGCGCCTCTTCACGGCTGTAGTAGTGAAATGGGTCGAGCATCAGGGGCACATCGGGGCCGAGGGCCTCGCGCACTGCCGCGCAGGCGGCCAGGTCGCGCTTGACGCTTGGCGCGTTGGGGTAGGGGGGCTGCCAGGTGTGGAGCTTGTACGAGGGGTAGCCGCGCTCTTTGACACACCAGATGGCAAAGTTGGCGTAGTCTTCGGGCGTAGCCAGCCCATTGGGCAGGTCGTCGCCGCACATGGTGCTGGCGTAGGCGGGCGCCTTGTCGCGCGTGGCGCCCAACAGCTTGTGCACAGGTTGCCCCAGGGCGCGGCCAGCCAGGTCCCACAGCGCCATATCGACGGCGGTGAGGATGCGGTCGGGCAGCGTCGCCAGGTTGAGCCGCTGCCGCTCCTTGAGCTCATGCCAGATCTTTTCACGGTAGAAGGGGTCTTTGCCCAGCACCGCGGGTTTGACGGCGTTTTCCAGCGGCCCTTTGGGGAGGTTGCCAAAGCAATAACCGGACGCGCCATCGTCGGTGGTGATGGTGACGAGCGACTGGGCCGCGTCGTGCTCGGGGCCGGGGTGGCCATGACCTTCAGAATCGCGCACCGTGTTGCTGCGATAGCGAAAAGTCTGGACGGCAATGTTGGCGATCTTCATAGGAATTCCTTCCAGAAAAAATCCGGTGATGAAGGTGTTGGCATGGCCGGGGCAATCTGGCCGAACCATCATCTTCCCCACCGGATTTACAGTTCTATAGACAAACGGCCGCTCAAAATGGCCGGGTTCAACCCGTTTCCGCTACAGCAGCGAATCCTTGTCCAGCACTTCCTGGCACAGTTCGTAGGTCTGCTCAATGCCCTGCTCAAAGCTGACCTGGCCTGTCCAGATGCCCTGAAGGTTGTTGTTCATGGTGTCGATGAACTCAGAGACACGGGCATTGGCCGGGCGGTGCCACCCGGCGGGACCCTCGGGCCAATATTCCAGGCAGAGCTTGTAGATGGGGTGAATCTCGTTGAGCCGTGGATCTTCCCAGACATCGAAGCGGACGCCGGGGCTGCCCGCGCCGCCATAGACATGCTCGATGCCATCTTCTTTGGTCGAGTAGAAATCGAGGACCTGGAAGGCCTCAAACGGGTGTTTGGAGTTGCCGGTGATGCAGAAGGCCGCGCCCGACACCTGCGAACCGCGCAGCCCATTGGGGCCCAGCGGCCCAATCGTAGCGTCCCACTCAAAAGGCCAGTCAGTCACATTGCGGAACTCGGCGATCAGGCCCGGTGTGGTGTTAAAGGAGCCGACTTTACCCGCCGTGAAATTTTCGCGCTGTTGGTCGCCGCAGAGGCAGGGGTCGGCTTTGTGCGTCTCCATCAGGTCATAGAGCCAACGCAACGCCTGCACCGAACCTTCTTCGAGCAGCAGACATTGGGTGCCCTCTTCATTGAGCAGGTCACCGCCAAAGGTGCGCAGATACGAAGGAATGTGCTCCTGGCCGCCACCGCTGGCGCGGAAGCCCCAGATTTCCGGCGCCTCTGTCAGGGCCACCGAGCGCTCCACCAGGTCGTCCACCGTCCATTCGGGGCTGGGAATTTCCAGGCCCGCCTCTTCGTACATGGTCTTGTTGTAGTAGTAGACAACGGTGCCAAAGTGACCGTGATTGGGGATCGCATGCACCTGGCCGTCGAGGGTGAGCGTATCCATGATCGAGGGCCAGAAGACCGAGGTATCAAACCCCTTGGCCTCGATGATGTCGTCCAGCGAGATCATAACACCCTTGGCCTTGTGCTCCGGTGGATTGTTGAGGTACGTCCAGCAGACATCGCCGGCAGTGCCAGACGCGGCCAGGGCATAGATTTTGGTATACATTTCGTTGCCGGGCAGCTCATCAATTTCCAGCTTGAGGCCGGGGTTCTGCTCTTCGAACAGCGGGACGCGCGACTTGTGCCAGTCGGCGTGGGAGCCCAGGCGCGAGTGGAAGACCAGTGTGATCACATCGGACGAGGGGGCCTGGGCGGCTTCGCCGGCCTGCCCTGTCTGTGGCGCGGCCGCGGGGGCGCAGGCGGCCAATGCCGCACCCGCCATCACGGCGGACGAGCCGATCAGAAAGCGGCGGCGGCTGATGGTGGTATTCTTGAACATAGCTTGATTTCTCCTTTGTCACTCTGGAAGGTCACTGGTTTTGGTTCAACGGATTGAGGAGCAAAGACAGATTGGCTCATCAGCGCGGCGGACGCAACGTATGATTTTGTCCAAGCCCAACGGACGGTTTGCACATTTTCGACTGACAAGCGATGTGAATGTTATCCCTTAATCCCCGACATGACGATGCCACGCACAAAATAGCGCTGCGCCACAAAGAAGACCAAAATGATCGGCGCCGTCATCATCACGCTGGCCGCCATGAGCAGGTGCTCTTTGTGCTCCATGGAATCAGCCACGCCCGCCACCTGCTGGAAGTAACGGATACCCACCGCGACGGTGTAGAGCGCCTTGTTGTTGAGGAAGATGAATGGATAGATGAACGAGTTCCATTCACCCATAAAGGTGAGAATCGCCGCGGTGGCCAGAGCCGGGATCGAAAGCGGCATCAGGATCTGGGCGAAGATGCGCAGATAGCCGGCGCCATCAATGCGGGCCGCCTCATCCAGGTCCATGGGGATGGTCATAAAGAACTGTCGCATGAGGAAGATCAGAAATGCGCCGCCGCCAAAGAAGCTGGGCACAATCAACGGCTTGAAGCTGTCGAGCCAGCCGATTTTGGCAAAGAGCAAATAGAGGGGGATCAGGGTTACCTCGATGGGGAGCATCATAGTGCTCAACGTAATGATAAAGAGGAGATTGCGCCCAGGGTAGCGAAAACGCGCAAACGAATAGCCGACCAGCGCCGCCGAAACAACCGAACCAATCGTCGACACCAGCGAGACAAAGAAAGAGTTCCATAGCCAAAGACCGAATGTCACCCGATTAAAAACCTCGGCATAGTTTTGTGGCTGTGGTCTGGCCGGCAACCAAGTGGGGGGGTAGAGGAACAACTCGGATGGGGTCTTGAGCGATGACAAAATCGTCCACACAAAGGGGATCATGAACAGGGTCGACGAGCCGATTGCAACCACATACAGGACGCCACGCCCTAGCAACCGTTGCAGACGGGCCGAGCGTACCGACGGCAAGTTCAACCCACGGGTTGTCCGTTCGGTGAGGATTTCACCAGCCATTAGTCCACCTCCCCGGCATAATAAACCCAGCGCTTGGACGCCCGGAACTGGATGTAGGTAAAGAAGAACATGATAAAGAAGAAGATCCAGGCCAGCGCCGACGCATACCCCATCTCAAAGTATTTGAATGCACGGGTATAGATGTGCAAGGCGTAAAACCAAGTGGCATAGGCCGGCCCCCCTTCCGTGGCGATAAAAGCCGCCGCAAAGACTCTGAGGGCGCCAATGATCCCCAAAACCATGTTGAAGAAAATGGTGGGCGTGAGCATGGGCAACGTCACATTGCGGAACTTGGCCCACATACCGGCGCCGTCAATCGATGCCGCCTCATACAACTCCTGCGGCACGCCCTGCAAGCCGGCCAGGAAGATGATCATGGTGTTGCCGCCGATGGCCCCCCACATCGCCATGATGATCAGCCCTGTCATGGCCCAGTTTGGGTCGCGGAACCATTTCGGCGCCCAATCGCCCCCGGTCATCGTACGGATAAAGTGGTTGACTGGCCCGACATCGGGGTTGAACATCCACCCCCAGAGCACGGCGGCGGCCACAATCGGGGTCAGGTGGGGCAAAAAGAAGAGCGTGCGAAAGAAGGCGGTGGCGCGCAGCCCCTGATTGAGCAACAACGCGGCCAACAACGAGCCGATCAGCGACAGGGGAACCACGATCAGCGCATACCGAAAGGTCAACATCATCGAGGGCCAAAAGAGGCGATCTTTGGTGAAGATTTCGGTATAGTTGCCTAGCCCTACCCACTTGGGCGTGTTGACGATGTCATAGCGGGTGAAGCTGAGGTACGCCGAACTCAACATCGGGCCAGCCACAAAAAGAATAAGCCCGATGATCCACGGCAGAAGGAATAGATAGCCGGCAATGGCTTCACGGGTGCGAAGGCCAAACCGATTCTTCCGAGCCGGCAATGCAGCAGCGGTCATGAGCAGAGATCCTCCGCAACTTGTTGACAAGTGCTCAGCGAAGTGATGCGCCCGCAGGCGCCGGTTGGTATCTTTAGCGATTCGGTGGCAGCAGTATAGCATCCAACATCGCTGCTGTCAACCAGAAATAATTCATGAATAGGCGCACGCCAAATGTGTCAGTTTCAACCCATCAATCCGACTGCTCAGAGCGCCGCCAAGCGGTGAATCAGCGCCTGCAATCATCTGCGGATAGGCGCGAAGCGAAGCGCTGTTTTCAAGCTGTATATGCAATTGTGGTACAATCGGCCTATGCAAAGCCGCGCTGACCCGAGAGTGCAACCCACCATGTTGACGCCAGCCATTGCCCCAGCTATCGACCCCGACGTTGAGGAAACGGACGATCTGCGACAGGCGCCGCTCTACCGCGTCCTCATCCACAACGACGACGTCACCCCCTACAATTATGTGGTGCGGATGCTTGTGCGCGTCTTCCTTTTGTCGGAGGAGTTGGCCGACCACATTGCGTGGACGGCGCATCACGAAGAGATCGCGGTCGTGGTCGTGCGCCCGCGGCCTGAAGCAGAAAAGCTGACTACGGTTGCCCATGCCCACGCCCGTATGGACGGCTTTCCCCTCACCTTTAGCCTGGAGCCAAACGAGTGATGACCACACACGCCGAGCCAGCGTGGCTGCACGGCCACCCACATGAGCCCAACCCGACGCCCCCCACCGATGATGCAGCCCTGCTTATTTACCAGGGCGCTGCGTCACCGCAAACCGTCGATCTGGAAACGCTGCGTAGGCTGCCAACCGTATCCGTAGGTGGCTGCTATATCATCAGCACGGGGCACGGTGTCTCGGGTCCCTTTACCTTCACCGGCGTGCGCCTCGTCGATTTGCTGGCGCGCCTGTTGGGTCAGGGCGCCATCTGGCGCTACGCCGATGTGGTGAGCGCCGACGGCTTCGGGACGCGGGTCCACGCGCCCGAGGTGGTTGCCCAGACCGAACGCCCCATCATCCTTGCCCACACGGTGGACGGCGCGCAACTTACCCGGGCGCAGGGGCTGGTGCGGCTGATCGTGCCTAGCGAAACCGACGACGCCCTCCGCCAGGTCAAGTGGGTGGCGGAAATCCGAGTCTCATAACATGATCCATCTACTTTCCGAGCCGGCGACGACCGAGCAGATGCAAGAGATGCTCAACGAATATGGCGACATGATCAAGATTGTCGTCGATATCCGTCGCGGCATGTTGGCAGGCGGCGCTGAGATGCACTACGAATGTGAAGAAGTGCTGCTGGAACAAGGGAGTGAACAGGACGACCTTTGGGGCGCAAACTGGTATCCGGCCCGGCGACAGACTGAATTCGAATCGCTCATCAACATTCGTCCACGCTTGAACAATCGAAGCATGTTGATCCAGAGTCCGGAGATTCGAGAGAAAGTTGAGTCGATCACGCTGCGCCTGTTGGGAGGCATTTTGCCATGAACGTTCGTAACAGACGTGAGCGCTTTGTGCAATATCCGCTTGCTACGCGGATCGGGAGCATTGCAGCTGATCTGGCGCGGGTTGCTTCATCGGCGAGACACAACCCAGTCAATCCAATCGTCGACAAGATGCTAACGGAAAGCCTCTATTTTATCGAGTGGACAGCCGCCGAGACCGAACCGGAAGTGGCCACCGAGTTGGTGGACATTCAGCGCATGATCGCGCTCTGGCGCAAAGCGTGGCCGGAGGCGCAGAAATATCCCGCCCAGCGCACCCTGCTCTCGGTGCAAGCCAAGAAATGGTCAGACCAGATTCTCGGCTACTCCGGGTTGCTCGAGGAAGCGGAATCGTAATTCCCTCACCGCACTGCATCTTCGGCCAACACCTGGTCGAGCGTGGCCACCAGGCGGTCGGCGTCGGCGGCGTCAAAGGGCAGCGGCGGCTTTAGCTTGAGCACATTGTGATCTGGCCCGTCGGTGCTGATGAGGATGCCGTGGCCGCGCATGCGGTCGGCGACATAGGCGGCGGCTTTCCCCGCGGGCGCCCGGGTCTCGCGATCCACCACCAACTCGGCGCCGATGAAAAGCCCCAACCCGCGCACATCCCCAATCAGCCGATGGCGCGCCATTAGCCCGCGCAGCCCCTCCATCAGCCGCTTGCCGGTGCGCAGCGCATGCGCCTGCAACCCCTCGCGCTCGATCACCTCCAGCACGGCCATGCCAATCGCACACGAAACTGGGTTGCCGCCAAAGGTGTTGAAGTATTCCATGCCGTTGGCAAAGGCGTCGGCAATCGCCGGCGTGGTGACCACCGCGCCCAGCGGGTGCCCGTTGCCAATCGGCTTGCCCAGCGTCACAATGTCGGGGATCACCCCCTGTGTCTCAAAGCCCCAGAAGTGCGTCCCCACCCGGCCAAAGCCCACCTGAACCTCATCGGCAATGCAGACGCCGCCGGCCGCGCGCACATGCCGGTACGCCTCGGCCAGATAGCCGTCGGGTAGCACGATCTGGCCGCCGCACCCGAGCAGCGATTCGGCGATAAAGGCGGCCACGCCCCGCCCTTGCGCCTCGACCTGGGCCACCTGTTCGGCAACATGGCGGGCATAGGCCGCGCCCGTCTCCATCCCGCGATAGGGGCCGCGATAGGGGTCGGGCATGAGCGCGACATGGGTGGTGGGCGGCGCGCCGCGGCCGCCGGGGCCGTCATGCTTGTAGGGGCTGATGTCGATGAGCGAGCTCAGATTGCCGTGATAGGCCACATCAAGGCAGATAGTGTCGGTCTGGCCAGTGTAGACGCGCGCCATGCGCAGCGCCAGATCGTTGGCCTCGCTGCCCGAATTGACAAAGAAGCAGACCGAGAGCGGCGCAGGCAGTGTGGCCGTCAATCGCTCGGCGTATTCCACCAGGTTGTCGTGTAGGTAGCGCGTATTGGTGTTGAGCACGGCCATCTGCGCCTGCCCCGCCCGAACGACATGTGGGTGGCAATGGCCGACGTGACAGACATTGTTGACGACATCCAAATAGGCGCGGCCTTCGTCATCATAAAGAAACTGACGCTGCCCGCGCACAATCTTGAGCGGTTTGCGATAGGATATGCTCAGGCTGCGCCCAATCCGCTGGCCGCGCGCCGCCAGCAACTCATCTGCGTTGCGCCCAGGTGGCGACAAAACTGCCGCCGGCATTTGAAGGATCAGGTTGGGATCGGGGCTGAGGCTCAGCCAAAGCTCGCGCTGGCTGGGCGCGGCCACACCGGGGAAGTCTGCGTCCATGCCCAGCAGGTCGGTGATGATCTGAAAGTGCAGGTGGGGCGGCCAGCCACCATTGGAGGCGGACTTGCCAATCGCGCCAATCTGTTCACCCGGCCCCACTCGTTTGCCCGGATAGAGGCCCGCCAACGATTCCCGGCTCAGATGGCCGTAGAGCGTGAAGAAACGAATGGCGGGCGCGCCGTCGGGTTGATCGGCTGCGCTGTGCTCCAAGAGGATGACGGGGCCGTAATCCTGGTGCGTCTTGTTGTTCGCTACTGCGTAGACCACCCCAGCCAGCGGCGCAAAGACGGGGCTGCCTGGCGGAAGGAAGAGGTCAACGCCCAGGTGAATCGTGCGCCGTTCGGGCAGCTCTTCGGTGATTGCGTCAAACTGTTGGCCCGTGTAGAGCAGCCGCGCTTCGTTGTAGCGGCCAATACCCACCGCCGCGCCGGCATCCGCTATCTCGGCGGCCAGGCGCGCGTTTAACTCGGCGGCGCCCCACCCCGGGCGTTCGGCAAGCAAAGGGCTACCCACGCTCAGGTCGAAGGGGCAGAGCGCCGCACCGCGGAGGTCGGGTGTGACCACGCTGCGGAACGCGCCGGCGTTCTGCTCGAGCCAGGTGACAATCGCCGGCGTCGCCGGGCAGGGGGGGCGCCCACACGCCTGACGAAACAGATAGTGCGCCAGGTTGGGGGGCGCGTTGCGCAGCCGCTCGATCAGCGCCCAGGCCGGCTGCTCGCTGATCGAGAGATAGCGGTTCTCTGGCTGTTGGCGCTGTTGATGGGCGGCCAGGCAGACGCTGGCGCAGAGGCGCATGCGGATCAACGGGTATATCAGGGCCAGTTCGTCCTCGGTGAGCGGGTATTCGGCGTGGTAGCCGGCGATGAGATGAGCCGCCGCCGTCAATGGGTCCGCCTTGTGGAGCATGGCGTAGGCTGCGGCGATGGCTGGCTCGGCCACGGTGTAACTATGGACCATGTCGCCAAAATCGATCACGCCCGCAATGGTTGGCTCGACTGGCCCCTGCAGAGTGGCCGGCGCGACAATCACGTTGTAATCGTTGCCATCGTTGTGGATGATGCTGGTGCGCAGGCTGGAGAGGCGCGGGGCCGTTTCGCCATCAAATTCGTCCAGCCAGGCCGCAACCCAGGCGCGTCGGGTTGGGTCGGCGATCTCGCCCAAGTGGCGGCGGATCACCTCGGGCGCGCGCCGCAGGTCCCATTGCAGCGTGCGGTCTGCGGCGGGGTGCGTGAAGGTGGCCAGGGCGCGATCCATGATACCCAGATAGGCGCCCAGGCTGCGCAACAACGCGGGCGTATGGGGTTTGGCATCCGCCAATGGTTTGCCCGGCACGTAACGCAACAGCCGCGCGTGGTGCTTGGTGCCATCGGCGGCTGGAATGTGGAACATTGATTCGCCCATCAACGTCTGCTGAAGCTGCAACGGGGCAAACCGGCTGTCTGCGGCGTGCAGATGTGCGAGCGCCCTGTTTTGCAGGTCAAGCACAGCGCACTCTTCGTCAGCCCCGGCGATCTTGAGCACATATGCCTCACCAGTCGTGGTGGTCAGATGGAAATTCTGGTCGCGCTCGCTGGGCAATGGGCGGGCGGTCACCGGTAGGCCATACCATTCCGCCGCGACGCGGATGGCGTCTTCGACCGTAAAGCGGGGCGAGCGTTGGACATGTGACATGAGGGCTCCCAAATGTGTGGTTCCTATCCGATTGGATAACTCTATCTTAACGTATGTCCGATTCTTTTGTGAAGGACACAGTCACTTGTGAACCGAATGTGCTCATCAAACGTTATAGAGATGTGGGTTGGAGAACCCGTTTGAATCGCTCCGGCGATGGATCCAGGTTGTCAGCGCAACTGTAATCCATCGGATTCCGTATAAATAATCGAGAGATCTAGCGGCGGTTTCCGGTGACGAACCGGCGGTATGGAAACCGCCGCTACGTCCACGGGTTACGCTGCAAATATCCAGAAACTTTGTTTACGCTGTATTTACTGTGTAATAACCCAGTCTGGATCAACGCGGAATAAACGATCCGGCGCGACAATGGTGAGTGTCGACGCCCTGACTTTGGGGCGCCAAAGACCGACCCCAACGATCATCCTCAACGATCAATCCGAGGTGAATGGAGCGCAAGAGCTTTGGCAGATACAGCGGATACAAATGTAACAGGCCGAATGTATGGCGCAACCGCCCCGCGGGCAGTGCCGCGCGCGATTGGAGGGCTGGCGTTTGACTGGGTAGCCGTTGTGCTCAATGTGCTCTTTGTCAGCGGTCTTTATCTGGATGGTTGGGCGCACAATCATGGCCGGGTGGACGAGAGCTTTTTCACGCCCTGGCATGCCTTTTTCTACGCCGGGTTTGGGCTGATTGTACTGTTAATGGTGTTCACCGTGCTCATCAACCGGATGCGGGGATACCCGTGGCAACGGGCGACCCCGGCGGGCTATGCGCTCTCATGGGTGGGGGTGGTGATCTTCACCGCGGGTGGTCTTGGCGATCTGATCTGGCATGAGATTTTTGGTGTGGAGGAAGATCTAGAGGCGCTGCTTAGCCCCACGCATTTGGCGCTGATCATTGGCCTCGCCCTGATTGTGAGTGGCCCCCTGCGCGCCGCCTGGCAGCGCATTGGGCGCCGCCCTACCTGGCGCACTTTGGGCGCGGCGCTGTTTTCATTGGCGGCGCTGATCTCATCGTTTACTTTCATCATGATGTACGCACACCCGATTACATTCAACATCGCCGGGGCCACCCATCGAGAATTTGATCGCGACATCGGCCAGATGGCCGGCGTGTTGGGCATGTTGGTGACGACATCACTGCTGATGGGGCCGACACTGTTGGTCATGCGGCGTTGGGCATTGCCGCCGGGCAGCCTGACGTTGGTGTGGGGCGCCAACCTCACCGCGATGACGGTTGTAAACTATCATCATACGTACACCATCTACCAATATCTGATCATGCTCGGCGCCATTGTGGTGATAGACCGTCTGCGCATGCGCCTACAACCGTCGATCCGCAATACAGGCGGATGGCGGGTCTTCGCCTTGATTGCGCCTGTGCTCTATATTGGCGGCTATGTCGTGGCGCTGCTGCTCACCGAGGGCAGCAACTGGTCAGTCCCTTTGCTGAGTGGCGCGGTCATGCTGGCGGGGCTGGGCGGTTGGCTGCTCAGCTATCTGCTGATCCCCCCGCGCATGCCGGTGGAGTCGAGTCATTTGCTACGCTAATCGCCCTACGCGCCGGTTGTTGGCCCACCTTTCGAGTCACTACTGAAGCGTCATTACTGAAGCAGGGAGGCAATCTGTTCGGTGTGGGGAATGAACATGCGGTCGCCTGGCCTGAGCAAAAAGGCAGGGCGCACAATCTCGGCGTTCACGGTCTGTAACAGACGCAACGGCAGGCCAAACTCGGTGGCAATGCGCGCCCATGAGTCGCCCGGTTGAACGGTGTAATATTCACCCTCGCCACCCACCTCAATCGCAATGCCGCTGGGCACAAGCAGGCGGTCGTTGGGGCGCAAGATCCCTTCATTCCGCATGACATGAGGATTGGCTGCTTGAAGTTCACCGACAGTTAGCCCAAAACGGCGGGCCAACAGGGTCCAGTATTCGCCGCTCTGAACCGAGTAATAGGCGAGGCTGCTGCACGGGCCCACATTGACGGCCAACCCTCGGTTGCGCGCCCACTGAATCCGCCGCATCCGTTCCAGCTCTTGATCGGGGTAGTAAAAGACGACGAGCCGATCGCCGTCGGCGCGCGTCACCGCCGCCGTGTTGATGGCAGCCGGCGCTTGCAGCACATGGGGGCGCTCAGATACTGTGGATTGGGGCGGCGCTTCGGGAGCGGCCAGGCCATGAATATCGGCCAGCCGGAAAAGCCGCCGCGCTTGTCCGTCGGGGTGGCCACAATAGACAGGCCCCCACGGATTGCCGGCGCGGTCGGCATGAACCGGCAGCGTCGCCTCGGTGACAAACATGTCCGCCAGGGGGCCATCCGCGCCGGCGGCGTCCATCCACGCGGCCGTAAAGTATTCACCGCCGCTGCGACAAGTGAGGTTCAGTGGACATTCGGAATGCAGCACGACATCGGGCGGTGGAGAAAACGCCCACGCCGCCGGGTCATCATCGGGAACGCCAAGCGTCTTGAGAAATTCCGGCTCGTTGATCACGGCTTCCATAAACGTCTGCCACATGGGCGCCGCGCCGCTGATGCCAGTGGCGTCGCGCATGGGGCGCCCATCGCTGTTGCCCACCCAGACACCGACCAAGAGGTGGCGCGTGTAGCCAATCGTCCAATTGTCGCGAAAACTGGTGGTGGTCCCCGTTTTCGCGGCGGCGGGCCGGCTAAGGCGCAGCGGGCTATTGGCGCCAAACATCGGGGTGCGGGCAGCGTTGTCGCTGAGGATGTCGGTTACCAGAAAGGCGGCCCCTGAAGAGATAGCCTGGAGCGGCTCTGGGTTTGCCAGCGGGTGGATAAGGCGATTCTGGCTGTCCAGAAATGTCTGCACAACTTGTGGAGGGAGATAGCGTCCCCCGTTGGCAATGGTGTGGTAGGCGGTCACCAGATCCATCAGAGTGACTTCATGACCGCCCAACGCCAACGTCAAATT
Organism: Caldilineaceae bacterium; assembly: GCA_023384495.1. Classification (GTDB taxonomy): domain Bacteria; phylum Chloroflexota; class Anaerolineae; order Caldilineales; family Caldilineaceae; genus CFX5. Next base: position 42,071 of record JAHDWG010000001.1, on the reverse strand, counting down.
ATAATGGCTGGGTGATTGAGTTAGGCTACGAACGCCCAGCGCCGCAGCCCCCTCTAGCGCCCGTCGCATGCCCAGCGCGTCAAGGAGGCGGACGGCAGGCACATTGTAGCTGTTGGCCAGCGCTGCCCGCGCCGTCACCAACCCGCGGAAACGATTGTCGTAGTTCTGGGGGCGATAGAACTGGCTGCCGCCCATGTCATAGGCCACGGGCAGATCCCACATGGCGGATGCAGGGCTGAGGAACAGCCCATCGAACGCGGTGGCGTAGAGCACTGGTTTGAGTGCGCTGCCCGGTTGGCGCGGCATAAGCGCCACATTGACCTGCCCACCGATGGAGGCATCGTCAAAATCGGCGCTCCCCACCATAGCCAGCACTTCGGCGCTTCCCGGGCGGAGCGCCACCAGTGCAGCATTGTTCATATTGTATCGCTCGCGGCCCTGGGCCACTCGTTCAGCCACCAGGTCTTGCGCCAATGTCTGTATGCGTAGGTCAAGCGTGGTAAAGAGATTGAAGCCAGAACGTCTCGTGTAGCCGGGGCCAAGCTGGGCGTCAAGCACATCGATCACATACTGGACGAAGTGAGGCGCCAGGTTGGGGGGCGGCTCGACATTGCGTTGCAGGGTGAGGGGCTCGCGGAAAATAGCGTCGGCCTCGCGCTTGGCAAGCACATTGTGACGCACCATCAGATCAAGTACAACGCCCTGGCGCTGCTTTACTGCCGAAAAATTGGTAAACGGATCAAGCGTTGCCGGGCGCTGGGGGATGCCGGCCAGAAAGGTCGCTTCGGCCCGCGTCAGGTCACGGGCATGCTTGCCAAAATAGACTTGCGCTGCGGCTTCCGGCCCATAGGCCAGGTTTCCATAATTCAGGAGGTTGAGATACATCTCCAGAATCTCGTCTTTGGTGTAAAGCGAGGTAAGTTCTTGGGCAAGGCCTGCCTCCAGCAATTTGCGATCCATGGAGGCGTCATAGCGCTGGTCTGGCCCCAAGAAGAGGTTGCGCGCGAGCTGCATCGTGATGGTGCTGGCGCCAGAGACAATGCGCCCTTCTGACGAATTGGCTACGGCCGCCGCTGCGATCCGGAACGGATCAATGCCGAGATTGGTATAGAAGGTGACATCCTCGGTCGCCACGGTGGCGCTGAGCAGGTGGGGGGAGATGCGTTCGAGGCCGATCCAGATGCGGCGCCCTTCCTCAAAGAGTTCGGCCAGTTGCACACCGTTGCGGTCGTACACATAGGTGGTCTGAAACAGGCGAGGCAACGGGCCGGACTGATATTTTTGCAAATAGGCTTCGACCACAGCGGGCAGGCGCGAGGCGGGGCGCATGCCCACCATCTGCTCAGCTTGGCTACAACTGCTGAGAGACAGCAGGCTGACAAAAAGCGCACTGGCAACAACGAAGGGCAAGATTCGACACGCGGTAGGATGCTGTCGACGCCAGCGCAGGAATGGGAACAGGGATAGAAGTTGCATAGGCTGTGGAGTGGTGCAGAACCAAACGACACATGCGCTATCCCTATTGTATACGGCAAACGTTTGGCGGTCAACCAACGCGCCATTCGCATAGCACATTTGCGGCCAACGTCCCGTCTCTGACGATAGACGATGGACGATAGACGATAGACAATGGACCATGGACATGCGCCTTCGTCTATCATCCATCGTCGCAACTGTGGGCTCACTTACGCCGTCGTGTACTAGGGCACAGCGGCGCAAGTAACGGAAGTGTTCGTAGTAGCGACTTTAGTCGCTTTCCTGCCGACACCAGCGACTGAAGTCGCTATTACAACTATCTCATTATTTACGCCATTTACGCCATCATGTACTAGGGCTTTTTACCAACCCAGTTGTTTGACGATTCGTGCTTACACCACCTGTCGGGTTGCAAGATCACTTTGTTCAAGATGCGCTAGCCGGCATATTGCCATGTCGCCCGGCGTTGGCGTTCCCAAAATCCCTCAAGCGCGTAGATGATTAGCGCAAACCAGATGAAACCGAAGCCGACCAGTCGTACGGGTGTCAACGCTTCACCGAACAGCAACACTGCAATGAGAAATTGAATCGTAGGGGCTATGTACTGTAGGACTCCCAAGGTTGCCAGCGGGATTCGCCGGGCGCCCGCGGCAAAGAGCAGCAGGGGCACCGCCGTAATGATGCCGGCGCCGGCGAGGAGCAGAGTTGTTCGTACATCGCCATGCCCAAAGTGACCATCCCCACCTAGCTCCAGATAGCCCACATAGACCAATCCGGGCGCTGCAAGGAAGAGCGTTTCCAGCGTCAAGCCGCGCATCGAATCGAGGTCGGCAATCTTGCGCAGGAGAGCATAACCACTGAACGAAAAGGCCAGTGTCAGCCCGATCCATGGCAACACCCCAGCCGTAGCCGTTAGATAAACCACGCCGAGCGCAGCCAGCACGAGCGCCATTGTCTGACCCGGTCGCAACCGTTCGTGCAAGAAGATCACGCCAAACAACACGTTGACCAGCGGGGTCATAAAGTAGCCGAGCGTGCCATCGATCACATAATTATGCACCACAGACCAAATATAGGTGAGCCAATTGATCGACAGCAAGAGCGCAGTGACGCCAAACATGAGCACAACCCGCGGGTTACGCATCACTTCCCCCAGCCAAACCCAATTGCGTGTCACCGTGAGCGCCAACCCTAACAACAAGAGCGACCAGATGACGCGATGGGCCAGAATTTCCAGCGGCCCAGCGCTGGTCAACGCTTTCATGTAGAGCGGCAGAAATCCCCACAAAATATAGGAGCCAAGTGCATATAGGACGCCTTTTCGCATATCTACGTTACCTCACAACTGTCAGATGACTTCACATCATGTGTACGAATAAAGTGTCACAAGAGGCCGATCAGATGCATGGAAATGACTCAGTTTGTGACTTCAATCCCCAACAGAGGCTGCCGACAAGGAAAAAATTACAACAAACAGCTATCTGTCGGATGATGCGGAGAGGATGTAGGAGTGTGAACCGTCGAATACCTTACGGCTTCCATGGTTTTCTGTAAGCCATTGCCCCTCTATTTAAGCAGGAAAGTTGCATAAATACAATCCGGCATATGATTGGACTTTTGATAGCGGCTCGTAGAATCTTTGGCGCAGGGCTCTTGCATCATTTTGATGCATCTATAGTGCATATTTTCTCATTTATTTGTCCATGCCATATGGCGCACACCGAACAAATGACGTAGCATCGCGCTCATGTGGCCCAACTTGACACGCCTGCCAGGCTTCGTTTAGATTGTTGCAATAGGCCAGTGTTCACCACAAGGAGCCAGAAAAGCCATGCAATCAGCCTACGAACCGATCAAGCTCAAACACATACCAAACCCCGATGAATTGACTCAGTTGGAGCGTCGGCTCCAGTTTCACCCCAGCACCGTCGCCAACCCACAAGTGCTCGCGCCGGCCCAGGTGGCTGATTACAACCGTCATGGCTACGTCAAGGGGATCCCCATTTTCGATGCCGACGAAATGGTCATTCACCGCACGTTCCTCGATGAGATTCTGGCGCAAACGTTGGCCGCCGGGGGCACGAGCTATTCGATCATCTCGGCGCACATGCGCTACGGCCCGGTCTATGATCTGCTCACGCATCCGCGCATCGTGAGGGTGGTGAAAGATATCCTTGGCGACGATGTCATCGGTTGGGGCGCCCACTACTTTTGCAAGCTGCCCCACGACGCCAAAGTCGTTTCGTGGCACCAAGACGCCAGTTTTTGGCCGCTCACTCCCTCGAAGACGGTGACCGTGTGGCTGGCCATCGACGACGCCGACCGCGAAAACGCCTGCATGAAGTTTATTGCTGGCTCACACCATTTGGGACATTTGACCTACCGACTCAGCGAGGATGCCGAGAACAGTGTCCTCAACCAGACAGTTGAAAACCCTGAGCAATACGGAGAGGTGGTCTACGACGAACTAAAGGCCGGGGAGATTTCATTGCACAGCGATCTATTGTTGCATGGCTCAGAGGCAAACCATTCAGCGCGCCGCCGCTGTGGGCTGACGCTGCGCTATTGCGCCGCAGAAGTGCGTAGCGACCCAACCTTTGGATGGTGGAAGGAGGGGGTGCTCGTCAGCGGGCGCGATGTCGATGGTCACTGGGCCAACCCGCCGCGCCCGGCATAGAGCCGCCCTGGGTGCGCCACGCCGGTATAGGGGAAAATAGATAAGCGTTATGACTTGTGGCCACCGATAGCGATGAAAATGGGGGCGTACCGCAGGAACACAGAGAACAACGAGGAGACACAGAGCACACTGAGGTTTTTCTCGGTGTGCTCTGTGTCTCCTCGTTGCGCTGTTTTGCTCGATTTTCAGAACAATAGCCGCCCCTAGCGCTGAGCCACTCGTTCCGTCGTCGGCTTTTCCAGTTCAAAGCCATCGTGGACGGCGCGCAGCGCGGTGGCCGCATCCTCTTCGCCGATGACAAAGCTGATGTTGGCCTCGCTGGAGCCTTGCGCAATGGCAATCACGTTGATCTGGTGGCGCGCCACAGCGCCGAAGACACCCGCCGCCAACCCGGGCGTTCCCCGCATCCCACTGCCAATGACGGCTACGATCACCACCTTCTCGTGGCCGTCGATGCGCTCAATGTCGCCGCGCTGCACCTCACGGGCAAATTCCTTGCACAGCGCATCCAGTGTCCGGTGCACCAACACCTGCGGGATCACAAAACAGATGTTCAGCTCGCTGCTGCTCTGGCTGATCATCAAAATGTTGGTGCCCACGCCCGACACAGCGGCAAATGCGCGCGCCGCCACACCCGGCATACCCATCATCCCCTTGCCGGCGATGGTGATGAGGTTGACGTCCCGGATGGCCGTCACCGCCTTGACGGTGCCGTGCTCTTCGCTATCGCTGCGGTCTACAATGAGTGTGCCCGGGTGCGCCGGCTGAAATGTGTTGAGCACCCGCACCGGGATCCGCTTGCGGATGGCGGGGATGACCGTTTTGGGGTGGAGCACTTTGGCGCCATAATAGGCCAGCTCGGCTACTTCTTCGTAGCTCAATTGGCGAATGCTGCGCGCGTTGGGCACAATGCGCGGGTCGGCGGTCATCACACCGTTGACATCTGTCCAAATCTGAATCTCGTCGGCGTCGAGCAGCGCGCCGAGGATGCCCGCCGAATAATCCGAGCCGCCGCGGCTCAATGTCGTTGGCACCCCATCCACCGTGGCGCCGACAAAGCCGGTCACCACCGGCGTCACTCCCTGTTCGAGCAGTGGCGTCAGGTGGGCGCGGCAGCGTGTTTCCGTGGCTTCGAGCAGCGGCTCCGCCCCTCCAAAGACACTGTCGGTCACAACCAGACCAACCGCATCGACAGCCTCGGCCTGAATGCCTTGCGAGCGCAACACCGCCGCCAGGATCGGCGCGTTGATGCGCTCGCCCAGCCCGCTCACCAGGTCGAGCCCGCGCGGGGTGAGTTCGCCCAGCACCATGATGCCGCCACAGATGCGCTCTAGCTCTTGCAATTTGCCATCAAGATGGCGCTCGGCTTGTCGCTTTTCGGCGGCGTCGGCGAGAAAATGGTCGATCACCTGCATATGTTTCTTGCGCAACGTAGCGATGGCCTCTTTGCCGGCCTCGACATCTCCCTGTGCGCTTTTGTGGGCGGCGTCGATCAGCAGATTGGTGACCCCGCTCATGGCGCTGGTCACGACGATGACGCCGGGACGGGCGGCAGCGCTTTGTTCGGCCACTTTTTGTTTCGCAATGTTTGCCACCGCAGTAAAAGCTTCGACACTGCCGACGGATGTGCCGCCAAATTTCATGACGAGCATGATGATTCCTCAAATGGATTTTTGATTTTTGCGGTAAAGCAAGCTCACAGAGGGCACTGAGGAGGCGCAGAGAACTTGGAGGAGATTTCTGCTCTCCATTTTTCTCCATGTTTTCTGCGAACCTGCGGTTGTCTTTTTACTTGCCAACCACTATCTGTCGCCCGGTTCTGGCATACGCTTTCTCCCGCCGGCCATTGTAGCACCTGGCCAGCAAATACGCGATATTGGACAATGGATTACAATAAAAAAACCCCCTTGGCCTGCTGCCGAGAGGGATACTTTGCAAGAACGGGTGTAGTTCCTAGCGGCGAATCAGGGGCAGGTGAAGCTGCTGCGATGGCGCCAGAGTTGGGGAAACCGCGCCAGCGGCCGGCGCAATGACATCGCTTGCATTGACCGTAATCGTGAACTCACTGTCCGTCGTCATGGTGAAGCCGGCCGGTGGGGTGATGGTGATCTCATAGACGCCCGCTGGTAGATCGGCGAAGCGGTAGCCACCGCTGGCGTCCGTTGAGGCGCTCCTGGTCGAACGGCCGCCCTGTAAGGTCAAGGTGACTGTGACATTGGCAAGGCCAGGCTCACCACTGTCACGCGCGCCATTACCATTATGATCGAGAAAGACCAGACCATCGATGGCGCTGCCGATATAACTCACGGTGATGGTCTGCTGAACACTGCCGGCGCTGGCCGTCACGGTTGCCGCACCAACCGTGGCAGCGGATGTAAGCGTGGCCGATGCACGCCCTGTGGAGTCTGTCGTGCGCGCCGAGGTGATGGCGCCCAGTGTAGTGGTAAAGGTCACAGGATAGCCAGGAAGACCCCGCCCCGCCGCATCCAAGACGCGGGTGGCGATGGTAGCGATGCTGGCGCCATTGGCGACCAACGTGTTGCTGCTGCTCGACAGTTCAATCGTTGCCGGCGCGCCGAGAATCTGCACCGAGCCGGCCGTCGTCCTCCCGTTGATTTCGCCCTGGGCGTTGCCAAACGACGCCAATGCAATCTGCACCGGCGCCAACGAATCAGCCGGGGCAGTTGGGCGGACTGCAAAGGTCATGGTCAACAGAACGCTGCTGGACAACGAGCGTGGGCTTGTTGAAAAGTCTGCAATGCGAATGTCAATCTCACCGCTCGTATCACCGGCATCAAAATCAGCACACTTGACAAAGCTGGCCGGCAGCGCAGCATTGAACTGGATGGCATCGGGCGCACAGTTGCTATCGCTATCCGTGGGGTTGAGGTTCAGACGCTGCTCGTCGTAATCAATCGAGAAGAGCAGGCTGGAGACATCCGGCCCCTGTGCCGTGTAGGAGACGGTCAGCGCCACGACACCGCCCGGCGCGCCATTTACGGTTTGCGCAATCGCTAGCTGTGGTCGGGGGGCAGCATCCACCGTCGTACAACGGTGGGTGCTCCAGTCGCTGGCGCCGGCAGTGTTGGTGGCCCGGACGCGGTAACACCAATCGCCGTCAGCCTTGCCGGTCAAATTGACCGAACGGGCCGGGCCAGTGTGGGTGGTGTTCCAACTGCCGCCATTGTGCTGCTCTTGGAGTTCGTAGCCAACTGCTCGCGCTGCATCGGCCCAAGCCACCACATAGTCGCTGTTCTGCTCCTGATTGTCGATGGGGTTGAGAACAGGAATTGATGGTGGCTGAAGCACTTCGACAAAGGTCGCCGTCACCGTCTTGTCGCCGTCCATCACCAAGGGAGCCGGATTCAACGCGCCGCTGAGGTCGCCGCTCCACCCAGCAAATTGCCAACCATTCGTCGGCACAGCCGTCAACGTAACGGTCGCTCCAAAGGGATAGGTGGGCTGGTCTGGATTTCGCGCCACCGAACCACTGCCAACTGGGTTGACCGTGAGGGTGTGCTGATTCTGGACAAAGGTAGCGGTGATAGCCTTGTCGCCGTCGATGGTCAGGCTTACTGGGTTGGTGGCGCCGCTGAGGTCGCCGCTCCACCCAGCAAATTGCCAACCATTCGCTGGCACAGCCGTCAATGTTACGGTCGCGCCAAAGGGATAGGTGGGTTGGTCTGGATTTCGCGCCACCGAACCACTGCCAACTGGGTTGACCGTGAGGGTGTGCTGATTCTGGACAAAGGTAGCGGTGATAGCCTTGTCGCCGTCGATGGTCAGGCTTACTGGGTTGGTGGCGCCGCTGAGGTCGCCGCCCCAATCAGAAAAAGACCAGCCAACATCCGCCAGCGCAGTAAGCGTCACCTCTTCGCCAAAATGATGGGTTGCGCGAGAAGGGTTGCGCGTCACACTGCCGGCACCAACCGAAGTGATCGTAAGCGTATAGGGAATTGGCTCGAATTGGGCCTGTAGGCTACGGTCGCCGCTCATGGTCACCGTAGCCGGATTATCCGTTCCCGCCAGGTCACCGCTCCACCCGGTAAAGCGCCACCCTGGGCTGGCGACCGCTGTTAGTGAGACTTCTGCGCCTGGTAAGTACGTCGCTTGGTCGGGCAAACGGGTCACAGCGCCCTCGCCCATTACCGTGACCTCCAGTGTATACCGCGTAGCTTGAGCGATTGTCAGGGAGAGTGCGCCGTCGTTGTCGCCCAAACAACCGTCTTGGTCATTGATGCGGAGCGCAAGCGGGCCATTTCCATCAGCGACAATGCTCCCCCCTGAACCGATAGAGAACGGATCCCCATTCGCTACCTGTCCCAATAGGGCGCCATAGACCGATTCCTCCAATACCTTACAGCCGGGGAATATTGTGCTGTCTTCATCCAGGGGATAACCATCTGGGCCCACATATGCAAACAACCGGTGATCGATAGTCCATGCACCGCTCTGGTATACAAACGTCAGCTCGGCGCCGGCATTGACCAGTAACGGGGTCACTTGCCAGCCCGCAGTGGAAAGTACATAACATGTATAGGAGCCACTCGTTTCAACGCAGCCCAGTGCAATGGGGGTGGCTGTCGTTCGCATGGATGTTGTGGTATCGCCAAGCTGACCAACCCCGTTCGCCCCCCAACAGACACCCACCACATTTGTTACGGCACACGTATGATTTGCGCCCCCACTCAGTATGGCGACGCCGCTTGCCAAATTACTGACCATCACAGGGCTTGTACGGATGGCAGTGCTGCCATCGCCAATTTGACCGTTGTTGTTTTCCCCCCAGCAGAAGGCCGTACCGCCGCTTGTGCTCGCGCAAGTATGGAATCCACCAGCATCGAGTTCAGCAAGGTTGGTCAAGCTGAGTACGTTCACTGGGATTCGGCTGTCGTTGGTGCCGCCATTTCCCAATTGACCTCGGCGATTGGCTCCCCAACAGCGGGCGGCGCCATCGATGAGTAGCGCACATGAATGGTTTGTCCCCGCCGTGACCGTGGCGACCCCGCTGCTTAGCCCACTAACATCGACAGGCATGGTACGATTGACGAGCGAATTGTCACCCAATTGCCCGCGGTGGTTGTAACCCCAACACTTGACACCTCCTGTGCTAAGGCGCGCGCAGGTATGGCCACCGCCCGCGGCCAGCGCACTGACCCCAGTCAACCCGGTGACCGCGACCGGCGCTGTGCGGGCTGTGGTGCTTCCGTCCCCCAACTGGCCGCGCGCATTGTTGCCCCAACAGCGGACTTCGCCGCTGATGAGCGACGCACAGCTATGGTCGTCACCGGCAACGATCACGCTTACCCCACTTGATAAGCCCACCACATCCACCGGCGTCCACTGGCTGGCATTGGTTCCGTCTCCAACCTGGCCGCTTGTATTTTTCCCCCAACATTGGACGCCACCGGTAATCAGAAGCGCACAGGTGTGCCCGCCACCAGCGGCAACAGCGATGGCGTATCCGGCAAGGTCGAGCACAGCGACAGGGATGCTTCGGTTGAAGAGGGAGACATTGCCCAATTGACCTGCGTTGTTTTCCCCCCAACAGAGTATCCGACCGGCATCCGTAACTGCACAGGTATGATTGCCGCCGGCGCTGATTTGCACGATTGCACCGACGTCAGCCGTTGCTTGAGTGGGCGCTAGCCGGCTGGAGGCGGACACCGATTGTTGCTGCCACCCTACAAGCCAGAGACTCAAAGCGGCAAGCACAATCAACATACTGACTGTACGAAGGCTGGGGTGACCTTGCATAGGGCTGATTCCTCTGCTGCGCAAACACGAGCGGGATGGAGTGTGATCGCGGCCTCAATGCCCCCATCGCCATGGGGTTCATCGGGAAATCATCGGTAGATGAAGAACGGACGCCGAGCCAGACTCTCCTGTCGCCACGATGCGGACGGCGCCGTCCTGAGCAGAGCCGGAGATGGCGTGACCGCTGCGATCACCCAATGAGGGCTCAGGCTGCTGGGCAAAAGCGATCGTGGCCTCGGTGGTGTCGGCTGAGTTTCCCAAACCAAAGGTAATCGAGAGCAGCTCGCCCTCCGGCAGAACATGCGCGGGCGAGGCAAAGCTGGCAATCATAATGTCCAACTCGCCCGATGCGTCATTGAGGTCGATAGTCACCGAGCGGACAAAGTGGTCCGGCAAATTGAACACAATCGCATCGGGGACGCCATCCTCGTCGTGGTCGGCTGGGTCAATGGTAAGCCAGCGCTCGTCATAGTCGATGGAAAAGAGCAGGCTGCTTACCTCGGCGCCGTTGCCCTGGAGCACGATGGGCACGGTGACCTGGCCGCCGGCTTCCGCCACAAGATCATCAGGAATCACGAGCGTTGGTTGGCTGTGGGCGGCTGCGCTCTGCCCGACCTGGCAGGCGCCCGGCCCGTTGAAGAAGATGAGCGCGATACAGGTCAGGTCGCTGGCGCCGATGCGGCCATCCTCGTTGGCGTCGCAGGCCGGTGTGCCGGGGTAGGCGCCGTTGGGCGTGTCGTTGGGGTCATTGTTGTCGTCGCCGTCGAAGAATTCGAGCGCGAGCGCGGTGAGGTCGGCCGCGCCGACGGTTTGGTCGTTGTTGCAGTCGCCGGGGATGTATGGAGCAATCAAGTTGACCTGCACTGTACCAATAGCGGCTCCGGCCTTTGCGGTGACTATAGCCATACCGCTGGCGCTGGAAGTTAGTGCTACAGTTACCACGCCGGCTGAATTTGTCGTCTCACTGATGGTGCTCAACGTTCCCAGTGTGGTCTCGAAGGTGACATTCTGGATCGGAATCACGTTGCCATTGGCATCCATGATCGTTACCATGATGGTGCTGATACTAGTGCCGTCGGCGGCAATCTCAACGGGGTCGGCCGTCATTGTGATGACAGCAGGTTCGCTCCAGGTAATCTCGAGGAAGTTGGCGGCTACGGTCTTATCGTTATCCATCACCACCTGAATCGGATTTGATGTGCCGGAAGCCGCGGCGATCCAATTCGTGAAAATGTAGCCAGAATTGGGCGCTGCTGTCAGTGCGACCTCCGTGTCTACAGAATACTGGGTTCCATTATTGCAATTGGGTGTCGGGCTGGTGTTGATTGTACCGCCGAACGAAGGATTTTGGACGATTGTCAGAGAATGACACGCGCCAAAATCATGAAAGTTGTAAGGTTCAGTAACCCATGCGCTCTCGAAGAACTGAGCAGGAACCCCTAAGTCTTTATCAAAAAGTGAAAGGTTCGAAACAGTATAGGGCCCATCCAATTGACTTCGACGGATATCGTTGCCGTCAAAGCGAATAGTCACAACTTGCTCGCCGGGTACTAAGACCACATCCTGTACAGCAAACGTAATAGGTTGCCCGTTCTTTTCAAGTCCAGCAAGAAGACCATAATTTTGCGGTGATGTCGCAGTGACGGAGATTAAGAAATCCAGCCCTTCGTAGAGCGAATCATTGTTTTCATCCTTCGGCAGTTCAATATAAGAGCCGGTTAATCGCGCGTCACTTGGACGAACTATGGCTAAGATGGTCGCTTGGCGAGTGAAAGGGACGTTATTGTCCACCCCGGAAGCGATAATGCTTATTGGCAAGAATCCAGCGGCAGATGGAATTTCGTACGCTGCCGAATAGACGCCGTTACCCTGATCAGCAAGGAGGAGTGTATCAATTACGCCGTCGGATCGTTTAGCATTGGCTACTACAGTGGCGTCATAGAATCCCACACCATCTTGTTGTAGCGTAGCAATGATTGTTGCTGTTTCACCCAGATCATAGCTTTGCTTATTCATCTGCGCTGTCAGCGTGCGTTTGGTTTGTGCGGTCACGAACAAATCATAGTCAACACCACTCATCTCAATTCCGACGGCTGTGATTCGCATTCTCCAGAGTCCTGGCATGGCGCCTGCAAGGAGGTAAGAAGCAATAGGTCCGGCGTCGGCGGAACCTACATGGTGTGTATACGAAACCAAATTCGGGTGGGAATTGGCAAAAGTTGGATCAACCAGCTCTCCATTTGGTGAAATTAACACAAAATCTAGCGTTCCTGTTGTCCAAGCTAAAGAAAACATAGTCGTATCTGTGGGATCTATCGATGCTGACTCTTCAGCCGTTTGGGTTGGGCCGATGTGACCCGACACATGCATGATTAGCTGCGTTGGGTCTTGCGCTGTACCATCCAGGTTAGTGGCTACTACAGAAGTAGATGGCAGACGGCAGTAGGAAGGGACAATACTGAACGGCGGTTTAGCATCATTCATCCAATATTTGATGCAGCGGTACGACTGGCTAAGCTCTATGCTGTTCCCGATACTGCGGAAACTGTTAAAAACAACCTCCTTTTTGTATCGCTCTGAATGCACTTCATCTGTGACAAATTGTACAGGTGGCGAGTTGGAGATCCAGCCAGCTGGCTCGAATTTGCCAGCATCATTCCAACCGACACCACTATTGGAGCCAACAAGCCCATCATGTTTACCGGAGCCAAAGTATGTATTAAAAAAAGGGCTGTAGTCGCTACCAATAAAAATATAATTAGTCCCTCGTTGATTTTTTACGACAGGGTTGAAATTCGATTTCATGTTGTCGATTTCCATCTCACAAGCACCAATCTGTTGGTGAGAACAGCCAATATATGCGCTTGGCAAGCCTGCATGGGGCGTCTGAATTGTATAAAGAGTCTTCACTTTGTTGCGCGTACTGGGGTCAAGTAAGGCCGCGCGACTCACCAATCCACCCATTGAGTGGGCGACGATGGTGACAGGCTGTCTGTTTCGACTATACACGTGGTCGATCTGGTAACGGAGGCATTTAGATGGATCGAAGGAGTCCCCTGGCTACTTCCGGTTTTGAGTTGCGCCACCCAAGCATCATAGTAAAGTGGAACCGTATCATCTAGAACGCCACCACCCGACTCGAACCAGAGTGGCATCTCAGCCCAATACTGTACACTCTTGGGCAGCTTGTTTAACACATCTTTGAGGCGTACCACATCTATATTTGCATTCTGCGCTGTACAAAAACCTGATCCTGTGCCCAGATCTGTCTTGACCAAGCCCTGCCAGCCATGCACTAACAGTAAAGGTGGTTTCGACTGGCTTCCAGCCCCACAGTCGCTGTCATTGCTCCATCGAAAGTTATCAAGAAAAACAGCCGAGTCGTAGATCGAGTCGCCCAAATCTTGGACGGAAAAAACCACTGTAATAGTCTGACCGGGTGGAACCTTCTGTTTTGCCGTTAGCAGGGGTGTAGACCCGTCATAGGTAGTTCCGGTGTTGCCTGTCACACCGACCACCGTATTTACAGAGATAATTGCGCCAGAGATATCAAAGGCAAAGTTTAGGGGGGCCACTACCTCGTTTCCTAAAATGCTCAGATTGCTGCCATTGAATTCAGCTGTAAACGTATCATTGAAAATTGAGCCGACAAACTCTGGAAACTCCTCTGAATAATAAGCGAAATCAAAGCCCATACAATTTTTGTCATTTGGGACGCGTAGTCGCAAAGTGAGTTGAACGAGGTCATTTCCCTGGCTATTGTTGAGACCGCCAAGTTCGTAGCTTAAGCCGCCTGACAGGTTCGGTGTCGCGGCGCTTGAGGCCAACCCCGTTGACAGTATAGCAAACGTTGAACCTTGAGTGGGAAAGTAACTCAGTGGACCGCTGCCTATTTCTGTCCCCAACGGATCGCTGGCGCCAATTGTCGCCACGACGATATCGTTTGAATTGATACCCATCGCCAGCGCTAAGTCTTGGGCTGTGGCAGGATTCATGTTAGCAGCCGCATTGGCGGGTGGTACTGCGTAGTCGGGAGTACGATTTTCAGTTTGAGGGTTAGGTCTTGCTGATACATTCTGAGCTTGCGAGGCGGCAGAGGCTGCCTCGGCTATGCCAGGGGTCAATAAGGATATTGTCAAACCAATCACTACACTTATGAGAAGAATAATTGGCGTTTTCATTGTTGGCTCATCTCCAGGAACAGTGAATCATCCCCGATCTTCCCGGAAGCTCAGAACTCTCGGAAAGTTCAACAGGAAACAGACTCGTTGACTGGTGGGCGCTGCCTTAGTCCGGTCGGCAGCTCGTTTTGAAATTGTTCGCGCACAACCACTATAACCCAATTCCCTCACACCAACCTACTCAAAACCTATCGTCCTATCCGGTTCACCCTCCCACAGCCACTCCGCGCCCTATCAGGGCTGAAGCTGGGCATAGCGGGCCTGTTCTCCGCCCCGAACGGGACACAGAGTCGCTGCTTTCCCTAGGGCGATGAACGCGTCATCACGCGCTGGGGTCAAACGCGCAACGACTACACCATACCACACACCGGCGCTGTACAAACTGCACAATTACTGCACAGTTTCTGCAGGCGCCTGCATGAGGGGAGGCATCACGGCCATTCACGCTAGAAGGCCGGTGAGAGCACCTGGCCTGCAAATCCGCGATATTGGGCGGTGGATCACAATAAAAATTCCCCGGCAGTGCAGTTGCCGACCAGGCTGCGCCGCTTGCGCCCACTTGGTGCGCTTGCCGCCTGGATGCCGCCCACCTCGCCGTGCAAAATTGCGTGGATGTCCAGCCCCATGCCCAGCCCCACGTGGTCGCGCGCCAGATTTCGCCACTGACCCCAAATCCTGGATAATGTACCTGCCGCCGGGCTGTAGAGGGGGGGCAATCTCAGCCAACGGGGCAAGCGTGGGACGCGCCCAACGCATACAAGAAAAGATGAAATAGGCGGGCTTCTTTGGAACTGTACTACTTCAACTATACTCGCCACAGGGCGGACGGGTGGTGGGATCGCCGTAGCTTCATACACAAATGGTGGCGTCTGCACGCGCAAGACAGCCGCTGGGCGCCGCCCTATTACCCTTTGCTATGGCGGGCGCTGGCAGCGCCGTCAGCATCGGATCAGGCAATGGCCGAGTCCTCGATCTCTGCGCCGCTGTTGCTCCATCTGGAGGCGCTACCCCGCCGCCGCCGCCCTCAGCAAGAGCCAGGCAGCCCCCACTTTTCCGGCGCCCTTATGGAGGAGATGGTGGCGGCCACCGCCCTCTTTGCCAGCCCGCAACGCGCACCCGGCATCGCGCGTCTTGGCTTATTGCACAGTGTCAACCACATCGAACCCCTCGAACGGCTATTGGGTGAGCTCAGCGAGCTGCTCTGGACGATGGACTGCCGCCGCGTCATCGGCCCAACTGCGGTCACCCCCTATCTGCCTGCGGGGGCGTTGGAAAACTATTTTCATGTCACCCCGCCTTTGCACACACCCTACAACCCACCCTACCTTCCCGAACTCCTTGCGTCACTCCTGGAACCAGTTCAGCAGACGACCCTATTTCATCTGCCTGCGCCCGCCGAGGCGCCGCCGGTGGCAGGGCCAGCCCAGCTCGCACCGTTCGACCCCGAACGGCTGGGTAACGATCTGGCTCCACTCTTTGCCGCCGCGTGCGTCATCCCGCCGGGGCTCCCCCCGCCCGTCGAAGCGGAGATTGGCGCGTTGCTTCCCTGGTTACAGCTTTGGCCGCTCTATGGTTGGCTGGCGACGATGAACGGCGCGCCGGCCGGCTTTGTGCTTGTACAGCCCGACCTGGCGCCGAGTATTCGCCTGGCCCGAGGTGGGCGCAATTGGGCATGGCGCCTCTGGCTCCGCTGGCGTAAAACCCGCCCAGTGCGCGCCGGGCGGTTGGTCTTCGGCGCCGTGCTGCCCGCCTGGCGCGGCCAAGGGATTGGGCGCCAATTGTGGCGACAGGCGTTGGCAACCGGTGTGGCGCTGGGCTGGCGCGCATTAACGATTGGGCCGCTTATTGATGATTCGCCCGGTTACCGTTTTCTGATTGCGCAAGGGGCAAAGCCCCAACAACGATACACTTTGTACGGAGGCGAACTATAATGTTCCGCAGCGTATTGTATGATACACACACCAAACAACCTTGTTCGTACTGCAAAGTTGTTCAACATGCAAGAGGGAGTATAGCCGCATGGCGCTACAGACCCGACCCAAAGAAATCACCGTTGACCGCAACGCTGGCTTGCTCCGTATGACGTGGGCGGACGACCATGCCAGCGAATACCCATTGCGCTGGCTGCGCGCCAATTGCCCGTGCGCCACCTGTCGCGAGGAGCGCCGCGCCGCGGTGATGAACACCGACCCGTTGCGTCTGCACACCGGCCCCGCGCCCAGCACAACCATCGCCGGGGCAGAACTGGTGGGCAACTATGCAGTCCGCTTGCGCTGGAGCGATGGACACGACACGGGTATCTTTGCCTTTGGCGCACTGCGCGCCTGTTGTCCTTGCCCGCGCTGCAACCCGAGTGGCCCCCCACCGTTGTTGGATGAATGATGAAGCGGGCGGCAGGGGCGCGCGGGCCTGACCCCCGGGTGAGGTTTGCGGTCATCTGGTAACCGTATTATAATGCGCCGCACGCTCCGCGAGCGCGCAGCACCGTTCCCCGCTGGGATTGGAAGTTGAACGTGTGAAGGGAGAAGTATGGGCACCTCATTGACGCTCTTCAAGCTTTATGGCATCGAAATGCGGGTTCACTGGTCATTCTTGCTGATCGTGGCCTATTACGCATTTATCTATAGCGGATCCGGCGCTAACCCATTGAGCGGGGCGGCGTATGGGGTGTTGATGATCCTCTTGCTCTTCCTCTGTGTCACCCTGCACGAACTGGGGCATGCGTTGGTGGCGAAGTATTACAAGATCAACGTTCCCAACATCACCCTGTTGCCGATTGGCGGCGTGGCGAATCTAGAGCGCATGCCAGACAAGCCCATGCAGGAGTTCTTGATCGCGATTGCCGGCCCTCTGGTCAACATTGTGCTGGCGGCGGTGTTGGCGCCCTTTGCCGGCCTTGCGTTGGTATCCGCCATGAACAACGGCGAGTTGGCCAACAATACCGCGGCTGTGTGGCGCTTTGCCCAAACGCCTGGCCTGGCGAACCTGGTGGTGAGCCTGGCCGCGCTCAACTTGTTGCTGGCGCTCTTCAACCTGTTGCCCGCCTTCCCGATGGATGGTGGGCGGATTCTACGGGCGCTGCTGGCGATGGCCATCCCCTATGTCCAGGCTACCCGGACGGCTGTGCTGGTAGGCCGACTCATGGCCGGTCTCTTTGCCTTGTGGGGCATCATGGGGGGCGGTGTTTTTCTGTTGTTGATTGCCTTTTTTGTTTATGTCGGTGGGGGCGCCGAGTTGGAGGCGGTGGAGAGCCGCGCCGTGCTCAAACATATCCATGCTGAAGATGCATTGACCCCCTCGGCGGTAAGTCTCTATTCGAGCGAACGTGTGAGCCGCGCCGTCGACCTCGTCATGAGCAGCTATCAGACCGACTACCCCGTGCTCGACCTTTCTAGCCGCTTCATTGGCGTACTCACGCGCGCCCGGCTCATTCAGGCGCTGCGCGATGCGGGGCCGGAATCGCGAATCGTCGATGTGATGCTCCCGGCGGATGATGTGCCCACCGCCTCGCCGCGCGAGACGCTGGATAAGCTCTGGGAAAGGATGATGCAACGGGGCACTCGGGTCGTGGCTGTAAAAGATGGCCCCGAATTTCTGGGGCTGATTACGCTGGACGATATCTCGGAGGTCTTTCAGGTGATCGGGGCCAAGCAACAGGGCGCAGGTGGCAACCGGCCACCGGGCGACGCCGCCAAAGCTGATCCTTCGGTGCGGGGCGCCGTGGATGCCTGAATTTCGCACCGAAACCGGACAGATCTATTACGAACTGCGCAAGGGGCCAAGCGAAGACGCCCCCACACTCACCTTGCTCCATAACTTTATGAGCAACGGTCGCAGCGCATGGGGTCCGCTTCTCCCGGCGCTGGCCGAACATTTCCGCCTGCTTGTGCCCGATCTGCCTGGGCATAGCCGCTCACACGGCTACCCGCCGAGTTTTCACCATCGGACGATGGCGCAGCAGCTCGCGGCGCTGATGCACGCCGAGGGCGCCGCGCAGGGGCGCCTGGCCGGGTGCAGCAGTGGCGGCATGGTGGCGCAGTTGATGGTGCATCATCAATGGGTCGCCCCTGCCTCGTTGACCTTGATCAGCACGACCTATAGCACCAACCCGGCGACCACTGGCAACACCTTGGTGATCACGCCCGAAAACTTCAAGGCCAGCCCTGGTTGGATGGAAGCGACGGCCCGACTGCATGATCCCTATCACTATCCTGGCTACTATCAGGAAGTGTTGTTGCCTGGCTTTCAGGCCCTGAACGGCGACAGCGCCATCGATCTACAACTTGACGATTTACAAGCGTGGATGCTGCCAGTCTGTATTATCCATGGGGAAAAGGATGAGTTTTTTCCGCCCTTTATCGTCGAGGCCATGGCCCAGGCTTTGCCCCAGGCGGAGCTTCATCTTGTCGCTGAGCAGACCCACGCCTTGCTCTTTCGCCAACCGACGCCGGTGCGCACGCTCATGCTCGATTTTTTGATGCGCCATTCCCCGTAGCCTCAACATGCAGACAGACGGCGTTCGCGTTTCAACTAGAAAGGAGCCACCCCAATGCGCAAGGCGCAATCATATCGGCTGGCGCCCTCGATCCTCACCGCCGACTTTGGCCGCCTGGCCGACGCCATTCAGGCCGCTCAAGCCGGTGGGGCCGACGCCATCCACCTGGATGTGATGGACGGCATGTTTGTTCGCAATCTCACCTTTGGGCCTATGGTGGTGGAAGCGGTGCGGCGCGCAACCACACTGCCTTTGGATGTCCACCTCATGGTGCAAGAGCCGGGCCGCTATGTGGCCGATTTTGTGCGGGCCGGCGCCGACAGCGTGACTGTGCACGAGGAGGCAACGCTGCATCTGAATCGCACCGTCCAACAGATTACGGATTTGGGCTGTCAAGTCGGCGTGGCGCTTAACCCTGCCACGCCGGTGGAGAGCGCACGTGAGATTCTTCCCTTTGTCGACCTGATATTGATCATGACCGTCAACCCTGGGTTTGGTGGCCAGCGTTTTATTGAGACGAGTACAAGCAAAGTGCGCCGGATGCGCCGCCTGCTCGATGAACTCAATCCTACATGCGCGCTTCAGGTGGACGGAGGCGTCAATCGGGAAACCATCAGTGACTTGGCGGCAGCCGGCGCCGATTTCTTTGTGGTGGGCAGCGCAGTGTTCAATCCCCAGGGCAGTGTGGCCGACAATCTTGCCGGGTTGCGGGCGGTGTTATACTGAACCCTGTTTCAAAACCGGAGTTACCCGAACGAGTAGACATTTTCACAAAGTCCGGTTTTCAAAGCAGTCATCATGACATGCGGACACCCCGAACAATGATAGCGTACAGCAGGAACCCAGAGGTTTTTCTCTGTGTTCTCTGTGCAGTCTCTCCGCCCTCTGTGTTATACTGTTTTGCTCGATTTTCACAGCAGGATAGCGACGTAATATGGCCAATGGGGTGGCGAGTGGTGCGGTTCGGTCAAACACTACCAGCGGGCATATTGGACAACATGATAGACCAGGGGCAGCACAAACAGGATACTGTCGAGCCGGTCGAGCACGCCCCCATGACCGGGAATTAGCCGGCTGCTGTCTTTGGCCCTCACCTGACGTTTGAGCATGCTGATGGCCAGATCACCGGCCAGCGCAAAGAGGCCTCCCACTGCGCCTAGCAGCGCGCCAAACCAAAGCGGCGCCTGCAATGGGAGGATCGCAACGACCAAAGCGCCCATCAGGGCAGCCGCGGCCCACCCGCCAATCGAGCCCTCCCAGGTCTTTTTGGGGCTGAGGCGCACCCATAGCTTGTGACGCCCCAAGGTGACCCCTACAAAGTAGGCGGCTGTATCATTGGCCCACGTAATGAGCACCCCGTATAGCATCCACCAAAGGCCGTCAGGCAACTGGCGCAGAGCCACAGTCTGTCCCATCATCAGCCCGATATAGATCGCGCCGGCCACGGTGGCAAGCCAGGTATGGAGCGGTGCGACCGGTTGATAGAGGGCGTAGACCAGCGACACAACCAGCCCGGCAGTGATGACCGGCGCCAACAGCGGAAGCCCTGGCTGCCAGCCCGCCAGAACCAGCGCAACAATCCAGACCAGGCCGAGCCAAAGCGCAGGTCGATACCCCCCCTTATCTAGCAGTGAAAAGAACTCGAACCCGCCAAAGAGGGCCACAGCCAGGATCAACAGTAGCGCCCAGATGCCGCCAAACCAAAGCGGGGCCAGCACAAGTGGCAACGCAATCAGGCCAACAATAATCCGGGTAGTCACGCGGGCATGCTCATCGTGGTAGTGAGTCTGTAATGAAACTAGCAGGCGAATCGATGACAGCGGAGAAATGACAAGGATCACCCGGCGCGCGGCTCAACGGGGCCTATCCGGTCTTTCACGATTATGGTTCGTGACTGTCGGCATAAAGCCTGGCGTCCTCTTGTCTGGGTAGGCCCTAACTGGGGCTAGGGACGCGGCCAAAACGGCGTTCACGGCGGTCATATTCCGCCAACGCGTTGTACAGTTCCTTTTCGTCAAAATCTGGCCAGTAGGTAGGCGTCGCATAATACTCGGCATAGGCTGCTTGCCAGATGAGAAAGTTGCTGAGACGCCACTCGCCGCCGGTGCGGATGATCAGATCCGGGTCGGGCAGAGCACTTGTATACAGATACTGGCTGAACAGCTCTTCGCTCAACGCCTCAGGGTCGATCCCATCGGCAATGATGCGGCGGACGGCGTCCAGAATTTCAGCGCGCCCCCCATAGTTGAACGCAACGTTGAGGGTGATGCGGTCGTTGTAACGGGTGACATCCAGGGCGTGGCGGATCTGTTCTTGCAGGTGGTGGCTGATGCCATCCATACGACCGCTATGGAGGATGCGAACCCCGTTTTTGTGGAGTTCGTTCAACTGGCGCTGAATGGTCAGCCCCAGCAGCCGCATCAGGCCGCTGACCTCATCGGGGGGTCGATGCCAATTTTCGGTGGAAAAGGCATAAATCGTAAGCACCTTGACGCCAAACTCAACACAGCTCTCAAGGATGCGACGGATGTTGTCCACCCCCGCTTGATGGCCGGCAAAGCGGGGCAAGCTGCGCGCCTGCGCCCAGCGTCCATTGCCGTCCATGATGATGCCAATGTGATGAGGCGTCCGCCCTAGGGGTGGGGGCGCGGTTGGTCGTTGACTGTTCACAAATGGATGCCCTCTCTGCAACGAATACCCTCCGACCAACCCCGCACGATGCTACGCTGCCTGCGAGCCAAATCTGCTCGACGTGGATATGACCTAAAAACGCGATAACAATCATGGCTGACAGGAGGCCATAAGCCTGCCTACACCCCTTTGCCCATCACTGTTGACGCGCTACACCGTCATGATTTCGGCGTCCTTCTCGCGTACAATCTCATCCACTTGCTTGATGAAGGCGTCGGTCTTTTCTTGGACTCTCTCCTCGCCCCGGTGGAGGTCATCTTCCGAGATCATACTTTCCTTTTCCATCTCGCGCAAGTCATGGATGGCGTCTCGCCGGATGTTGCGGACGGCCACGCGAGCCTCTTCCCCGCGCTTGGATACGATCTTGGTCAATTCACGGCGGCGTTCTTCCGTTAGCGGCGGGATGATCAGGCGGATCTGTTGACCGTCATTGTTGGGCGTTAGTTTCAGATCCGACTTGGAAATCGCCCGTTCAATCGCAGGGATGTCGCCCTTGCTAAAGGGGCGAATCACCAATTGCTGTGGTTCGGGCACATTGATGGTGGCAAGCTGCTGCAACGGCGTCGGCATGCCAAAATATTCGACGGTGATGCGCTCGACCAACGCCGGTGAGGCGCGCCCGGTGCGAATCGACGTCAGGTCCGTCCGCAGGGAATCAATGGTCTTTTCCATGCGTTCGTGGGTTTCAGCTAACACTTCGTTGATCATCTTCGGTTCTCCTGGCGTAGAAGGTTGCGTCACCGCGCAAGTGGTTGCAACTTGCTATTTTAGCAAAGTCTACGCCTAGATAAAAACAGAGTGGCAATTGGGTGGGCATTCCAGCGGTGGGGCGCCGCCGGCTGTTGTTGATGGTCAAGACGTAATGATGGTGCCCACTGTCTCACCGCGCACAACCTTTTCCAGCGTCTCTTCGTGCCAGAGATTGACCACATAGATAGGCAGGTCGTTGTCCATACACATGGCCATGGCCGTGCTGTCCATCACCCCAACCCGCATATTGAGGGCGTCAATATAGGTGAGGTGCTCAAAGCGGCGCGCCTCGGCATTCTTCTTGGGGTCGCTGTCGTAGACAGCATCGACTTTGGTCGCCTTGATCAGCACCTCGGCGTCGATCTCCATCGCGCGCAGCGAAGCCGCCGTGTCGGTGGTAAAGTAAGGATTGCCGGTGCCCGCCCCAAAGATAACGGCGCGCCCCTTTTCGAGGTGACGGATGGCTCGACGCTGGATATAGGGTTCAGCCACCGCGCGCACTTCGATGCCGGTCATCACCCGCGTGGGGACGCCGTGGCGTTCCAGCGCATCCTGGAGCGCCAGCGAGTTCATCACCGTGGCGAGCATCCCCATATGGTCGGCGGTGACCCGTTCCATGCCGTGCTCCATCCCATCCTGCATCCCGCGCCAGAGGTTCCCCCCACCAATCACGATAGCGACCTGCACCCCCATATTGACGATGCGCACCACTTTGTCGGCCAAAAAGTCAGCCTGTGCGGGGTTGATGCCAAAACCGCCCTCACCGGCCAACGCTTCCCCACCCAGCTTCAGCAAGATGCGCCGATATTTGAGTTCCGCCATATATGCTTCCTCTCCTATGTTTACGGCTGTTTACGGCTTACGCAAACGAATGCCCAGCCGTGGGGCTGGGCACCTGGAAATCAACCACCGATTTCTAGCCGGGCGAACCTTGTTACCCGGATATTTTCGCCAAGAGAGGCGACAGTATCGGTCAGGAGGTCTTGGATTTTTTTGTCTGGGTCTTTGATAAAGGGCTGTTCCAGAAAACAGACATCGCTAAACCATTTGTCAAGCTTGCCTTCGATGATCTTCTCAACAACCGCCGCGGGCTTGCCGCTACCGGTCGTCTGTTCGCGATAGATGGCGCTTTCCTTCTCGACAGCGTCGGCGGGCACCTCTTCTCTGTTGAGCCACTGTGGTCGGGCAGCCACCACGTGCATGGCCAGGTCGCGCGCCAGTTGCTGAAACTGTTCGGTGCGGGCAACGAAGTCGGTTTCGCAGTTCAGCTCGACGAGCGCCGCAGCCTTGCCGCCAAAGTGCACATAGTTGCCGATGATCCCTTCGCGGGTGTCGCGGCTGGCTTTTTTGGCGGCGCTGGCCAATCCTTTTTTGCGCAAAATCTCCACAGCGGTTTCAAAGTCGCCATTGGCCTCTTCGAGCGCCTTTTTGCAATCATTCACGCCGGCGCTGGTGGCCGTGCGTAATTCTTTTACCATTTGAGCGGTCACTTCTGCCATTTTGTCTCTCCCCTTGGCTCAGAACGCACCACACTGCGTCTGCACTCTATTCAGCTCTATTGGGCTGCGTTGAAGACGTAATTGTTCGCAAACACGCCTTCAACGCAGCTTGGGCCTAGATACGATGCCTATTCCTCGATTGCGACGACTTTGTCATCGGCACCATCCACCGCAGCATCGTCTTCACTGGCGGCGTCTTCACTGGCGGCGTCTTTGCTCTCTTCGCCCATATCAACATCCCCCAGATCGTCAAGCTCGCTGTCAAACTCGTCGTCCAGTTCGTCTTCGGCGGCCTGCAACTTAGCAAGCGTGCTGGGGCCAAGATATTGCTCCATGGCCATCAGATCCGCCTGGCTCACCTGGCCAGTCTCCGCCATATCCACCTCGCGGATGCGAAGCCCTTCTTCGGCGGCGTCAGCAATCACGCTCACGATCAGCTTCACGGCGCGGATGGCGTCGTCATTGCTGGGGATGGCGTATTCCACCAAGTCGGGGTTGCTGTTGGTGTCCACCATGGCCATCACCGGGATTTTGAGCTTATTGGCTTCGTTGACAGCCAGGTCTTCCACGTTTGTATCAACCACAAAGACCATGGTTGGCAACCGTGACATCGTTTTGAGACCGCCAATCCGTCGATTGAGTTTGTCAATTTCACGCTGGATGGTCAGGCGCTCTTTTTTGGTGAGCATGTTGTATTCGCCGGCGTCCATCCGTCGTTCCAACAGCAGCAGGTGGTCGATTCGTTGCTTGATCGTCACCCAGTTGGTGAGGGTGCCGCCCAACCAGCGCTCGTTGATAAACGGCATCTGGCAGCGCTCGGCCTCCTGGCGAATCGACGCCTGCGCCTGTCGCTTGGTGCCGACGAAGAGGATCGTCCCGTTCTTGGCAACCGTATCGCGCACTACCGAGGCGTATTCGTTGAGCCGCAGCATGGTCTGTTGCAGATCAATAATATGGACGCCGCTGCGCTCCGTAAAGATAAACGGGCGCATCTTGGGGTTCCAGCGGCGAGTGCGGTGCCCAAAATGGACGCCCGCCTCCAAGAGTTCCTTCATTGTGACGACTGACATGGGTATTCTCCTGTTATTGGGTTATTGCTTCCGCCCCGTTCACCCGAAACCGCTGACTGTATTGTCCTGGTCCTCTGAAGATGAACCGAAACAACCCCAGCACCCAACGGTTTCGTCCCGCGGCGTGAAAAGTAAGAGCACAAGTGGCGCCAAACAGACACCAATCGTTAATGATAGCACAAGAGGTTCAATTTCATCAAAATCAAATAAGCTCAAACGTTACTCACCGATGTCACGCAAACCTTGCATGAAAACTGACTCATCCACAGCGCCTCACCTCTGGCGAATCATCAGGCGCTGCGTAACGTGAGTCACTCAGCTCTCATCTTGTTTGAAGTCGACGAATCGATAGCCCAAACCACGCTCGGTAAAAATATATTGCGGATCAGCCGGGTCTTTTTCGATCTTCTTGCGCAGATAGGTGATGTACAGGCGCAACAGATGATTGTCGTTGATATATTCGTGGCCCCAAACCTTAGTCAGCAACGTCTCGTGGGGGACCACCCACCCGGCATTTTGGATCAGATGATAGAGCAACCGGTATTCGGTGGGGCGCAGGCTCAGCCGTTCGCCATCGACGATGACATCGCGGCGCTGCAGATCGACTTGCAATCGCTCATCAATGCGGATGATCTGCTTGTCGGGGCGGCTGGTCTGCTCAAACCGGCGCAGCACCGCGCGGATGCGGCTGGAGAGTTCGCGTGGGCTAAAGGGTTTTGTTACATAATCGTCGGCGCCCAGATCCAACCCCTTCACACGCGCCTCTTCTTCCGAGCGCACCGTCAACATAATCACGGCGGCGTCGCTGATCTCGCGCAGACGTTTCAGCGTTTCAAAACCATCCAGGCCGGGCATCTCCACGTCTAGCAACACAAGATCGGGATTGTGGTCGCGCACTTTCTCAAGCGCCTGCAGACCATTGTTGGCCTCGATGGTCAGATACCCTTCCAGGTCAAGATTCATCTTGACAAACCGCACCATGCGCGGCTCATCATCCACAATGAGAATCGTCATCTTGGGTGAATTGCTCATACGCGCTGCCCCCTCAGTCCACCAGCATGCCTCCCACAAATCCCTGACTGCATAACTGTTTCAGTTTAACGGTTTTGAGGCGTTATCTGCAATATTGCAACCCCATCATGCTCATACAACAGCCGCAGATCAGGCCACTGTCGCAGCGTTTCGAGGTTCAGGCCCGGCCGGGCGTAATGACCCCGCGCCCCAAGGTAGATATACTCCACGCCCATGGCATATAATTGGTTGAGGGCGCCGGGGTCTGCCTCCAGTTGCACCACCGCGCGCGACCAATCCGCCACCTGTTGCAGATAGGCCCCGCGCATGATCATCACCCCGGCAGTTGTCTCGCGTTGGGTAAAGTAAGGGATCCAGTAGCCGGCGTCGGTTCCATGGGCGACATTGGGCAACCAGAATTCGGTGTTGACGGCAAAGCGCGCCTGTGGTGGAATATGGCGCTGAATCCATGTCATGGCGGTTACATCCGCCTCAGTGACAAAGAAGCGATACGGCTCAATCTGTGTGATGCGCAACCGCGCCGCCGGCAATGCTCCCACAAGGACAACGAGCATAAGCGCCGCCACCGCGCGCGGCTGCCATGGCAGAGGCAGCGCCTGCACCAGCGCCTCACCGCCCGCCCCCACCAATAGCCCAATCGGCAGATAGAGGAGAATCAACACCGCTCCCATGTTGGTGAACATGAGCGCAGGGATGCCCAATCGATACGCGCTGCCTTCGAGCACGAGCAGAAGAAGCCATGTCAGGGCAAAGAGCGTGAGCGGATTGCGGCGCGCCAATCCGCCAATAGTAGCCACGGCCGTCAGCAGCCACAGCCATGTCGGGGCTGCCAGCGCCGTAACAGTGCTCCAGGGGAAGGCGTAGTAGCGCTCGATACTTTCGCCACGCGTCGCTGGGTCGATGGCC
Source organism: Caldilineaceae bacterium (assembly GCA_023384495.1). Classification (GTDB taxonomy): domain Bacteria; phylum Chloroflexota; class Anaerolineae; order Caldilineales; family Caldilineaceae; genus CFX5. Next base: position 15,537 of record JAHDWG010000001.1, on the reverse strand, counting down.
GCCACGGTCGCTGTGTACGCCAGCGCTTCTATGTAGGCGCGCAAGGCTGTCCAGAGTGTCGGCAAGATGAGCAGTAGCGTCAGCCCACCGATCCAGACGAGGCCGATAAACAATGCGCGCCATTGACCCTGCCCGCGCCAGCGCCAGGCCCAGCCCATTATGCCCAGCAACAGCGCCGGCGCATAGAAGGCAGCCACCCGAAAGTGGAGCAGACAGACCGCTGCGGTCAGTAGGGCGGCCAAGAGCGCCTGCGCTATAATTTCTGCCCGACGATGGGTTTGGCGCCAATCATGCACAAAGCTGCGCAATGCTTCCAGCGTCACCACCCAGGCAGTCAACAGCAGGGCCTGGCTGGCAAGCTGTGTAAAACGCCCCCAGTTGACATAAAATGCAGGCTGAAACGAAAAGAGACCTACAATCGCCAACCCGACCACGGCGCCCACGCGCCCGCTATAACGGTCCAGCGCCAGGTAGACGCCCAGGCCCGCCAACCCACTGAACACTTGCGCAGTCCACAAAAGGGCCGTATGCGCCGGCGCGCTGGTCAACCCCTGCACCGTTCCCGCGATGGCGTAGAACCCCAGGTGATACATGTCCACGTCAACGGGAAAGTACGGGGCAAGCGTGTAGGGCAAGCGGCCAGCTTCGGCTGTTAACCCGGTGAGCAGCACATGATGCAGCGAATCGGCCCAGGCTGGGTATGGGTATTCATTGGCCACCCAAAGGCGGGTCGCCAATGTCAGCGCAACCAGCCCGACCGCCACCCACTCCAGCAGTTGCCAGCGATCTCGACGTTGTTGGCCGCGCAAGCGCGCAAAAACCACCACCAGGCCGCACAGGCCCAATATTGCCCACAGGAAAGTAGAGGTCAACCCCACGGAGGGCGCCACAAAGCGGACGCCATAATAGAAAACGGGATAGCTTGCTGCACTCAAGCCGATGACAACTATCGGCAACTGGAGGCCTGGCCAATGATCTGCGCCCTTGGTGATGATCAGCAGGGCATGGCCCGGCAGCCAGAGCGCAAGCGCCAGCACACCAAGCACTTGCAGCTCAACAACCCACATATGGAGGCCCTGCATGTCGTGGTTTAATAATCTACAACGTGTTCGCCCACATCGATCAGATCATTGGACGGGGCCGCCACCAGGATGGGGCGATCTTCGCTATCGTTGACGACGGCATACTTGACGATCATATCACCCACGATCACCACATAGTCACGCGCCTCGACATCCTCAAACACAAAGACGCCATCACTGTCAGAAAAGGTAGAAGGGCTGAAGGCGTTGTCAAGCGCCCAGAAACATTCGTCCGCCTTCTCTTCCTCGGGCGTGCCTTCGGGGCAATAGACCTCGGCCAGCCTCACGATCGCGCGGACGAGCGGCTGGTTGGTTTGCAGCGAAAGCAGGCGGCCCGTCACCATCGAACGACCTTCCCCAATCGATAGCGGCGTGGGCAGTGGGCTAGGCGGCGCGGATAGGGGGCTTTCGCCGGCCGCCAAGGGGCTGACCTGTGCGGCAGCCGTCGGGGTTGGCGGTGGAGCACTGGTCGGTGTATTGGCGATTGCGACCGGTGTATTGGTTGGCGCTGGCGCCGGTGTTGGCTCCTCATTGCCGCCACAGGCAGCAAGAACAAGCAGAGCCAATAAAGCGGCCAGGAACAATCGGGTTATCGTAATGCGCATGCCACTCCCTTTCCCTGAAGTGCCTATCCGAATTGAAAATTCCTTGCCCATTCCAGTTAGTAAGACTTCTTGATCTCGTTGATCTCGGCCACAATCGCATTCGGATTGGTTGAAGGATAAACGCTTTTGAGGATCATTATAAACCGATTCGATGCAGATGCAATACCGCCAATGGGTTATTCGGCTACTCGACAGCAATTACCACCAATGGGGTATTGATCCCCGGCGTCAGATCTGCTACTTTTAATGGCGAACAGACGTTGCGGGGTAGTCAACAGTACGCTAACCCGCACAAACACAGCACGCTTGTGTAAACAAACGTACGCAGTTTTCATGAAAGGATTAGGGACAATGCGACGCGCAAAACTCGCAACACTTCTAGGGGGCCTAATGATGTTGGCCTCCACCAGCATGGTCTCGGCGCAGGCGTATGGCACGCCGTTCGCCACTTCGGTCACCTATCAGAATGTAGGCACGGCCGAGGCGCAGGTGCAGTTCAATTTTTACAATGAGAAGTCGGGCAGCCCCACAACAGTCAATCGGACGATTGCGGCGGGTGCTGGCTCCTCACTCTTTGTCGGCGGTCTGGGGCCTGGCGAAACGCTGCCCACAGGCTTCAAGGGTTCAGCCGTGCTCTCTTCCAACCAGCCGATTGTGGCGACCCTGGTGCAGATCCCCCAGCCCACCGATGGCCCGGTGCGGAATCGCCCGCTCTCGAACGGTTTCCGTGAGGCCTCCTCGAATGTGCTGTTGGCCACCGTGTTGAAGAATCAGTTTAACTTCAACTCGATCTTCTCGATCCAGAACGCTGAGGCCACCAACGCGATCGACATTGAAGTGCGGCTTGTGCCTGTCTCTGGCCCGGCGATCACGATCTCCGAAACCAATATCCCTGCCGGTTCGGCCAAGTACTACGATATGGGCACCCTCTCCCAGGTTACTTCGGCCTCCTTCAACGGCTCGGCCACGGTGACCGCAGTGCGCACCGGCACGCAGACACCGGCCAACATTGTCGGTTCGGCGATTGAACAGCAGACCAATGGGGTCGGCACCTATGCGTTTGAGGGTGTCACCGGCGGCGCCAGCAAGATCTTCGTGGCGACGGCCCTTTGTGATGTCTTCGGCGGCAACCGCACGTCGTATGCCGTCCAGAATGTGGACCCGACCAACAACGCCAACATTACCGTCAGCTATCAGGGTGTCAACAACCTGACGCAGGCGCCGGTTTCGGGCAGCGCTTCGGCGCAAAATCTGGCCCCGGGCGCCAAGCAGAGCTTTGTGGCCTGTGACGCCCAGGGTATTGGGGCTGAGTTCACCGGCGCCGCCACCATCGAGAGCAACACCCCCATCGTGGTCATCGCCAAAGTCTTTGGCACCACCCGTGGCACAGCCTGGTTGGGCGAGGCGCAGGGTAGCGCACGGTTGGCTCTGCCTTATGTCCGCTACTCGAGCAACGAGAACTTCCTCAACAATAGCCGCCAGCGCACCTTTATTGCCATCCAGAACGTTGGCACAGCCGCGGTGACGGGCGCACGAGTTGAGTATCGCGACAAGGATGGTGGCCTGGTTGGCACCCACAACCTGCCCAGCATTGCGCCGGGCGCCAAGGTCAACACCAATGCCACCCTGGCGACCGGTGATAACGCCAAGCTGCTCGACTTTGGCAACCCTGAGGCCAACCCCGGTGGTGGCTTCGGTGGCGCCGCCATCGTGATCGGGCCGTCCGGCAGCCAGCTCATCGCCGTGGCCCGTGTCGAGTCATCCACAGCTGCCGGCCCGGTGGCTGAAGACTACAACGGCATCGCGATTCAGTAATAGAGCGCGTCGCGGCGCCTCATACCGAATCCTTCTGTTTACTTTGGGTATAGACTGCCGGTTCATTCGAGTACATACCCAAAGTAGACAAGCGGATTTCGTATCAGAATCTTTGACATGAAATGCAGATGCTGTTGCTGGGAATTCTTTTTCCGGCAACAGCATTTCAATTATGGCTCCCATGCAGACATTGATTGGTCGAGTCTATCGGCGGGCAGGCGCAACCCTTCGCCTGTTCCTTCTTTATTTTCAAGACCATCGCAGTTATCATCTTCTCTGTGCGGTTCGTCGCACCGGGCTGACCTTTCTTGGCCTGGCCGCCCGACTTGACCTCTATGATGCAGTGCGGCGCATTGAGGCGCAAGGCGCGCCCGGCGTACTGATTGAGATGGGGACCGCATTGGGGGGCTCGGCGCTCGTGATCGCTGCCGCTAAGCAGCCGGCGCGCAAGCTACTGCTCTACGATGTCTTTGGGCTGATCCCCCCGCCCTCCGACCACGATGGCGCTGTCGCCCAACAGCGCTACGCCGAGATCAGTCGCGGCGCAGCGGCTGGGGTCGGTGGGACGCTTTACTACGGCTACCGAACTGATCTGTTGGATTCAGTCAAACAGAGCTTCACCGACTATGGTTTTGACCCTGTAGCGGATCAGATTGGGTTCGTCCAGGGGCTTTACGAGGAAACGCTGGTGGTGAATGAGCCGGTGGCCCTCGCCCACATCGATTGCGATTGGTATGATTCGGTGATGACGTGCCTCCAGCGTATCGCGCCCCACCTGGCGCCTGGCGGTGTGCTGGTAATCGACGACTACTACCAGTGGCCGGGCTGCAAACAGGCCGTAGATGAGTACTTCGCCGGCAGAGAGAACGAGTTTCGATTTGTCAGCCGGGCGCGGCTCCACATTGTGCGTCGGCCATGAAAGCCGCCAGTTCAGCCCAGCAACCGCTCGTAGAAGGCGCTCTGTTGCTCCGCCACAGCCTGAATCGAGAAGTTCGCCCGCGCGGCGGCATAGGCCCGGCCTGCCAGTTGTTGCGCCCAATCGCGATCCCCAAGCAGCCGCACAATCCCTTGCGCCAGGGCCTGCGCATCACCGGGCGGCGTGAGCACGCCGCTTTCGCCGTCCACCACCAGTTCTGTGTTGCCCGCCACGCGGGTGGCGACCACCGGAACCCTCGCCGCGATGCTCTCCAGCACCACCGTCGGCAATCCCTCCCACAGCGACGACGAGACAAAACAGTCCATCACTGCATAGAGTTCTTCAACATCCTGCCGTGAGCCGGTGAAGAGCACACGCTCGGCAATGCCCAAGGCTTGCGCTTGCGCACGGAGCGGCTCCGCCAGCCGGCCATCACCGATCACCAGGAAGTGGGCGTTGGGAATGGCGCGCAGCACCAGTGGGGCGGCGTTAAGGAGCACGTGATAGCCCTTTTGCGGCGCCAACCGCCCCACGCTCCCAATCACAACGGCTTCTGCCGGCAGACCCAGGCTGGCCCGTTTTGTGGTTCGATCCACCAGGCCACCTTCGAAACGCGCAAAGTTGAGCGCATTGGCCATGCGGCTACTGCGCCGGCCCAGCAACCGCGCCAGCGGTCGAGCATCCAGATTTGTTAAGGCCTGCCGGGCTACTGCCAGTTCAGCGTCAAAGGCGAAGGGATAGAGCAGATTGGGAAACAATTTGCCAAACAGAGGTCGTTTGGCCCATTCTACCTCGTTGTGAACCGTGCGCACCACCGCCCGCGCCGACAAGTGACGCCGCAAGGCCAGCGCCGCCAGGTCGGTGAACTCGCCGTGGCTGTGGATGATCGCCACCGGGCCGGGGGCATGCCGCCAAAGACCGCGCAGCGCGGCCACGCAACTGCCATAGGGCGACGCTTCGGCCCAGTCGGCGGCAATGAACGCGTCGATGCCTTCATCGTGCAATCGCGCCAGCCAGCGCCGGTCGAATTCGGTGTGATAATCCCACAGCGCGCCCACGATGGGCCTGATGCGCTGCCGATCCAACGCCCGGCTCAATTCGACCACGAAGCGCGCCACGCCACCCAGTGGCCCTTCAATGGCAAAGCTGGCCACCAGGATCAGAACGCGCAGCGGTGCTCGTTGGCTCATGGGTGCGCCCTCCGCCCGCCGATCTCCACTCGGTGCAGGGCCTGGCTGGCTTCCGCCTGCAAGGAGGCAACGTTTGCCTTGATTTGGCGGCGTAGTTGTGTGCGCTCTTCCCACAATTGTTGAATCTTGGTGATAAGCTGCGCATCATCCACCGCTTCAATACGGATCGCCCATTCACCAAGACCCAACATGCGCAACACGCCGAAGGTCTTGTCCTGATAGGCGATGGCCAGCACGGGCACATGCTCAGTCAGCGCAAAGATATTGGAATGCAGCCGGCTGCCCAAAAATAGATCCATCCGCCCATAGGCGGCCTTGAGTGTGGCCGCGCGAACTTCCTCGTCGACGACGATGATGCGACCGGCCAGATGGGGCGCATCCAGCAGCGCCCGCACCCGGCGCGCCGGCACACGGTCGTCATCGGCGCGATTCGGGCCGCAGACCTGTGCAAAGAGGAGCGCTGTTCCGCCGCGCGTTTCGACAAAGTGGCGGATTGCCGCCGCCACCGCGGCCTCGTAGCGAGCCTGCCCCTTGAAGCGGGGGTGTTGCGCGCTCCAGTCGATCAGCGTTACGCCCAACAGCGGGCGGGCACGCGCGGGGTCGACGCCATACTTTGCCAGCAATCCATCACCCGGCGCCGGGTCGTCAATCGTATACAAAAAGGCAATGTCGGGCGTCAGGTGATAGCGCGCCGGGGGAACTTTCATACGCGCCATCAATTCCACCGAGGTGGCGTCGCGCAAGAGCACCACTTGCGCCCGCATCAGCATCCAGCGGACGAGCAGCCGTTCCCAGCGCCGCCAGAGCGGGCCTATCGTCTGTGGCAACAGAACCAGCGGCTTGCCGGCCAACCAGGCATAGAACAAGGCAAAGAGCGGCCCCAGCAGCGGCAGCCCCGCGGCGTGGCCACGGCTGTAAAGGTAGTTGCCGGCGCAGCTTGCCACCAAGTCGGCCTCAAGATACGAACGTACAATCGGGCGCTGCGCCGCCGGCGCGATCCAATCTGCCCGCAGCCACAGCAGCCGATAAAGCAGCGCCGCCACCAGACTCATGGCTAACGACCACAACAACGTGAGCCGCCGCCACCCGCCCCGCTTCGATGTCGCCGGGCGCTTGAACCAGGCGAAGAACGAATCCACCACCTGCTCGTCGCCCGCGTTTGCGCGCCGGGCGTAGCTGGCCGGGTCGTTCATCGCCAGCGTGATGGCGCAGCCAGGGAAGGTCGTGCGCAACTGTTGCAGCGCAACTTCGAGCAAGACATGGTCGCCTGCGTTACGCGAGGAGTGCAAATTGATGAGCAGTATTTTCATAGACAATTTCATGTGGCGGCAATTTTATGTGGCGACGGTGGAAGGATTTCGTCGCCATGCCCAAACCAACGCCGCATAACCCGCCACCAATACCCACTCGGTGAAGACATAGACGCCGGCCACACCCATCAACCCCCACCGTGGGATGACCCACACGTTGAGCGCGATGTTGAGCAGCGCCACGCCGGCCTGAATGGCAACACGTTGGCCCTGCAAGCCGACGGCGACCACCGAAGTCGCCAGCGTCATGGAGACAAAGCGCGCAGCCAAGACGCCACCGAGCAATGCCAACACACGGCCTGTGTCGGTAAAAGCCGGCCCAAACAAGAGATAGACCAGCGGCTGGGCAATCAGCGCCACCGCGGCGCCAAAGAGCAGCCCCAGCCCTGTGCTGGCAAACCGAAAGCGATTGGCGAGCATCTCGGCGCGGGCTCCGTCGCTGGTATAGGCCTGGCTGAGCAGTGGCAGCATCACATAATAGACCGCAGTTGGGATCAGCGCGAGCGCGTTCACCAGCGACACCGCGGGCGAATAGAGGCCCGCGGCTTGTTCACCCAGCCAGTAGGCCACCAACGCAATGTCCGCCCGACCATAGACCATGGCCAGCCCAGCCGACAAGCCGAAGGGTACGGTCTCGCGCAGGATGGGTCGGAGCGTTTCTGGGCGCCACTGCCACCCAAAAGTCCGCAACTGCCAGACGACGGCCACCGCTGCGTGCAGACCAGTCACCATAGCAATCGCCACGGCATAGACCATCACCGCACGGACGCCCAGCGCGATCAGCAACAGGGTCAGGCCGACCGAGGCTGCCTGCGCCACGGTGATGAATTTAAGCAGCGTCTGGTTCTGTAGCGCGGCCTTGAAGGTGCTCCAGACGATGTTGGCGATTTCTTCAAACCAGACGGCCAGGGCCGTGACCATCAATAGATCGGGCGGATAGGCGGCAGGGTCGAGCCAGGGCGCCAATACGATGATGCCGCCCAGCCAGAGTAGGCCCAACCCGGCGCGCAACGCCAGGCATGTTGTCGCCTGTTGCGCCAGGCGCGCATAGTCGCCGGTGCGGAAACCATTGCGCAGCAGCCAGATGTCGAGCCCCAGCCCAAACCCGATTGAGAGGATCTTGGTGAGGGCAAGGCAGGCGGCGAATTGGCCGAATGCAGCTGGACCCACCTGGCGGGCAATCAAGATCAGCGCCGCCGCCTGCAAAAACCGCTCCAGCACAGTTGCGGAGAGCTGCGCCGTCAGCTTCTGCGCCAGCCGTCCTCCATGCGCCATTAGGGGATCACCTCGGTCAATCGGGCTGGCCCGGGCGGCGCTTGCCTTCCACCTTGCGCAGCCGGTAGAGGATCTCTTCGAGTATCTTGCGGTTGAAGCCGATCAGGTCCGCCACCACGCCGATGAGCACCACCTGAAAACCCACAATGAGCAGGATCGCGGCCAGGATCAAGGATTGGATGTGCCCACTCCCGCTGCCCATGAGAAAGAAATAGAGGAAGCGCGCGCCCAGCGCCACCCCGCCGGCGATGGCGATCAACCCCAGCATGAGAAATACGCGCAGCGGGCGATAGAGCGTATACGCCCGCAGGATCGTGACGCCGGAATGCGAGAGATAGTGGGGGATGCTGCGCATGAGGCGAGACGGCCGCGTGGGCGCGTTGGTGCGCACTGGCACATGCGCCACGGCCAAATGCCGGGCGCCGGCCTGGATCAGCGTCTCCAGCGTGTACGAATAGTCGCTGAGCACCAACGTGCGCAACGCCGCCTCGCGTGTATAGGCGCGGAACCCACTGGTGGCGTCGGGCACATTCATGGCGGCGGCCTGTGAGATCACCCAACTGCCCAACCGCTGCAACTGCCGTTTGAGCCACGAAAATTCGGGCACAGTCGCCACATCACGGTCGCCCACCACCAGCTCGGCCCTGCCCTGCAAAATCGGCTCGATCAACTGCTGAATGTCGGCCCCGCTGTATTGGTTGTCGGCATCGGTGTTGACAATAATGTCCGCCTGGCGTAGGATGCTGGCCTCGAGCCCGGCGGCAAAGGCCTGCGCCAGCCCCATGTTGTGGGGCAGCCGGACCACATGATGCACCCCCAACGCCTCGGCTACAGCTGCCGTATTATCTTTGCTGCCGTCGTCAATGACCAGGTATTCGATGCAATCGACCCCTGGCAGCGACCGCGGCAGATCCGCTACCGTCTGTGGCAGGGTGGCGGCCTCGTTGTAACAGGGGATCTGGATGATCAGCTTACGCAAGAGATTCGCTCTGGTTGGTGGTGCGTTGAATGGGTGAATGGCCGGGTGCGTGATCACCGTTTCTCTTTGTCGCCCGGGCCACCTCGCCGCCCCATGAGGCCGCCAAAGAACATCTGTTGGAACATGCCGCGCGCTTCCACCCGTTCGGGCTTGGGCGCATCATCCCACTGCTTGAGGATCACCTGGCCCTCCCAGCGCAACCGCTCGGTGACCACCTCGTCTAGCTGCGCGTATAGTGGGTGTTGCCCATCGGCAGGCGGTTCGGCGGCGAGCAAGGTCTGCCACTCTTCCACCATGTCGCGCAGCTGCGCCAGCCGCACGAGCAAGTTGGCCCGATTGCCTTGCCAGGCGTCGAACAACTGTTGCGCGCTGTCGCCCAGCTCGGTGCTCTGCGCAAACTGGCGACCAGCCAGCCGCTTGCCCTCGCGCCACGCCGGTGATGAGGCATTGAGTTGCACCAGCATGGCGGCCATCAGTTGCGGCAACTGCTCCACCCCGGCCATGAGACCGTCATGCTCGTGGGCGTCGACAAAAAAGGGCTTGGCGCCAATCCGCTCGACCAGGTCGCTCGCCAGTTGCATGGCTTTGGGCTCCGTCTCAACGCCGGCAGTCAGACAAAAGGTAACATCATCAAAGAGATCGGCGCGCGCGGTCAGCGCGCCGCCAATCCCCGTGAGGATGGGGTGGCCGGCAACGACGTGCGCCTGTGGGGGCAGTTGGGCCGCGGCCAGTTCGAGCGCCGGTTGGAGCACATCCACGGCCAGAAAGAGGAGCGTTTCGGGTTGCAGGTCGGGGCCAATGTGGGCTAACAGGTCGCGCAGTTCGGTCAGCGGTACGGCCAACACGATCATGTCGGCGCGGTCGCACGCACTGTGCAGGTTCCATTCGGTGCGCTGGACGGCCCCCTGCCGGCGCGCGCCTTGCGCCACTTCCAGATCACGGTCGTGCCCGACAATCTCAAAATTGCCCGGCTGGCGCTGCAAGGCAAGGCCAATGCTGGCCCCCACCACATTGAGTCCGATAATGGCGATCACAGGTTTGGACATGACAACTCCTTCATCAGTGCCGGTCATCCGCCTTTTGGAGCGCGTGCAACAGGGTCAACGCCTGGGGGGACGCAACGGGGGCTGGCCGAGCCTGGTGGTGGCCAATGAGCCAGCAGGCCAGTGGCGAACAGCCCGCCTGCTCGGCCCAGGCTGCGCCGATGGCTGGGTGTTCCAAATGGACGTGTAGCAGATAGCGCCAGCCACCGCGCGGGTTGGGCGCCGCCAGCCGCCGTAACAGCCAGGGCGCGCCGAGTTCTAATAGTACGAGGGGGCCGCGCCACCAGAGGTTGAGCGGATGGCCTGCCTGCGCCGCGGCCACCTTGCCTACGTCGTGCAAGAGCGCGGCGACAGCCAGATCGGCGTCTGCAACCCCGGCAGCCTGGATGGTGGCCAACACATTGAGGCTATGGCGCTGGGCGTCGGCGGGCATCTGCTGGAAGAGCGCATACGCCGCCGGGGGCAAGTGTGCGGCCACGATCGCCTGCTCGGCCGCGCTGACCTCTGCGCGCAGACCATTCATGAACTGTCTTAGCCGGTAGGGCAGCGCCCCGCGTAGAGACTGCATCATTGCGCCAGGCGGAAGAGCATGCCGGTGATCGCACTCGCCGGCGCGCGGATCAAACTGGGGGCCAAGAAAATGACGGCAAAGAGCAACAAAAAGCCATACTGGCTCAACTGCATACGCAGGTTATAGGTATCGAAGGGCAACAGTGCAAAAAGGATATGCGAACCGTCGAGCGGAGGAATCGGAATCAGGTTAAATACAAAGAGCAGCACGTTGATCTGGATAAAAAAGGCCAGAAAGGGACCGCTGATGGCGTCGGCGCCCAGGCCAAAGCGGATCAACAGCACCGCAAGCAACGCCAGCAAGAGGTTGCTGATCGGGCCGGCTGCCGCCACCAGGATGACGCCCAGGTTGTGATCCACCGTGATGTTGCGTGGGTTCCACTGGACGGGGCGCGCCCAGCCAAAGCCCACAAGCAGGATCATGAGCGAGCCGATGGGGTCCAGATGAGCGAGCGGGTTGAGCGTGTAGCGCCCCTGCCGCAGGGGCGTGGGGTCACCCAGCGCGACGGCCATGGCCGCATGGGCAAATTCATGGACGGGCAGCGCGATCAGCAGGATGGCCGCCACCGCCAATAGGCGACCAGGGCTGAGAAAGCCACTGCCGACGCTGGTGATGAAGAAATAGAGCAGCAGCAGCCCCACCACTGCAATGGCGATCTTCTGAAACGGTGTCAAAGAATTCCAACCACGGCCCGGAGAATTAGAAAACATGCCCACACCCTTTTACATACGACCGCAACCCTTCGTTGAATAGGTAGGCAGGGAACATTATGCTGTTCAATCACCTACCTATATCCCCTGTTTACCAAGATTGCAGTAAAGCAAGTAATGAATGACAGAATATTGCAACATTTGCCAGACGACTTCTTCGTCAAAACTCATTATACTATAGGCATCGTCAGGGCGGCGTAATCCACCCCCGCTTGGTTGGAGCTTTTGACGCTTGCTTACCCATCACTTTCCAACAACCGGCGTTTCATTCGCCGACGCCGTTGACCAACACCATCGACCAATAGATGGGGCAAAGATGCGGTAAAGCGTAAGATGGTTATAATCATTGCAGCGAAAAGAGCCAATCCGTAACTGGTTGCAGGCGTGATACGTCGCCTGGCTGCTCAGATTGACGCAGAATGTACGGATAGGCGCAAAGGTCATCTTGTAGGAGCTGCAATCACCATCGTGCATCGAATCATGCGTAGCCGTCTCCCATTGCGGCGTTCCCGTTGGCTGACGATTTTGGCGGTTCTGTTGGTTGTGGGCGGGGCCGCCACCTTTGCGGTGATCCGTTGGCAAACCCGTTCTGTTGCGCCGCTGGGGCCCCAGCGTACGGTAACGACAGTCAACCCCAAGATGGGGGTGCATACCCGTCTCACCGATGAGGTGGAGCCGTGGAAGATCAAGCGTTCGCTGGAAATGGTGCGCGAAATGGGCGCACCGTGGATCGTCGAATACTTTCCGTGGGCCTACATTGAGGAGACCCGCGGGCGCTACAACTGGGTTCACGCCGACCTGGTGATCGAGCACGCCAACCGCCAGGGGCTTACCGTCATTGCCCGGCTGGGCTTTGTGCCCGAGTGGGCGCGCCCCAGGGGCACGACGCCGCTCTATCTGGATGAGGAGCGCTTTGGCGATTTTGCCGATTTTGCCGCCAAATTTGTCGAGCGTTACGCCGGCAAAGTGGCCTATGTGATCGTCTGGAATGAGCCAAACCTCAGCCTGGAGTGGGGCTACGAACCGGTTGAGGTGGACAAATATGTAGCCATGTTGCGCATGGTCTACCCGGCCATCAAGGCGGCTAACCCTGAGGTGCAGGTGTTGGCGGGCGCGCTGGCCCCGACGCTGGCCCCCCCCGGCAGCCCGGACGGCATGAACGATCTCGTCTATCTGCAGCGGATGTACGACGCTGGCGCCGCCTCGTACTTTGACATTTTGGCGATCCATGCCTATGGCTGGTATTTCGACGCCGACGAAGCGCCGGCAGCGGATCTGATCAACTTCCGTCGCGCCGAATTGTTGCGGGCGGTCATGGAGGCCAATGGTGATGGCCACAAGAGCGCCATGATCACCGAGGCCGGCTGGAATGACCACCCCCGCTGGACGAGAGCGGTACGCCCTGGCCAGCGCATCGCCAACACGATCCGCGCCTACGAGATCGCACAACAGGAGTGGCCCTGGCTCGAGGCGCTGGCGTTTTGGGCCTTCCGCTACCCGTGGGACGCTAAGTCGTACCAGGACTATTACACCTTTGTGCGAACGGATTTTGAGCCCAAGCCCATCTACACCGAGGTGCAGCGCTATGCCGCCGGTGAGGTGGCGCCATGACATCCAGACGCATTGGGTGGGCGATTGTGGGGCTGGCGCTGGCCGCGCTGCTCATCGCCCTGGCCGGGGGAGAACGTGGGCTGCAACTCTTCTCGGCGCGCGACCGCACGTGGCAGGCCATGCAGCAGCGGGGCGCCTGGCGGGTGGGGCTGGACCCTAGCTTCCCCCCCTTTGAGCAACTGGACGAACAGGGGCAGCCTGTTGGTTTTGATGTGGATCTGGCGCATGAGATCGCAGCCCAGTGGGGCCTGGATGTGGAAATCGTCGCCATTGGTTTTGACAGCCTGCTCGACGCCGTGCGCACCGGGCAGATCGACAGTGTGGTGAGCGCGTATCCATATGACCCCCGGCTCACGCGCGATGTTCGCTTCTCGACCCCCTACTTTGAAGCTGGCATCCATCTGGCCGTGCGCAGCGATTCGCCGCTCACTGCCATCGAAGAGCTGGCCGGGCGCGTGGTGGCTGTCGAGTGGGGCAGCATGGGCGACATGGTGGGGCGGCGGCTCCAGCGCGACGAGCCGACCATCCACCTGGCGCAGTTCCCCACGCCCGACGAAGCGCTTCAGGCGCTATTGGCCGACCCCACGCTTGATGCGCTGCTGGTTGACAACATCACCCTGCGGCAGGCGCAGGCGAATGGCGCCCACCTGAGGGCCGTAGGTCCGGTGCTGGAGGACAATCCCTATGTGATTGTCATGCCCATGACCGACAACGTATTGCCCGAGCAAGTGGAGCGCGCGCTGCAAGCGTTGCGCGACCAGGGTGTGCTCAACACCCTGGAGGAGCGGTGGTTTGTGGCCGCACCCTAGCTAACTCCCCCGATACCACATGGTGTTTCGCCCGTGTGTACATGAGTATACACAGGTCACAACTGGGGTTGACATCGTTTCGAGGATTGCAGCTTTAGCATGAGTGAGGGGGATAGTGCAGCCGCTATGTGGTCAACACGCTTCCAAATCGGCCTATGCACCGATACACACTTCTGGAATACGGGCGTCTGTCAATATGGCTCAAACGGTAGCTTGCAACTCCAGCCCTGTTCAGAGCTGTTGCTTGCCACACTGCTATCCGAAATAGAGGTGTTCAAACCCGACCTGGTGTTTCACCTGGGGGACGCCACCTGTGGTGGGGGGTATTTCCAGATGCCGGGCGCCGACTTTTACGCGGCGCTCAACTGCGTCCATCAGGAGTTCTCGCGGCTATCGGCGGCTGCCTATGCCCTGCCCGGCAACCATGACTGCCCGCCCGGTGGCGGCAACTGGTCTTACTTCGAGCAGCTTTGGGGCCTGGTGTCGGGCACGGGGGTGACCATCGACCTCCCCATGGCGCGCCTCGTTTTGCTTAATACCCAAGGCCACTCACGCGAACAGATCGAAGCTGCCTTGCCTGCCGACCCGGTATATGGTTGGGTAAGTGATGTGGAATTGTTGCGACTGGAAGACGCGCTCGCGACCGCGGGGGGCAAGCCGGTGTTGCTTTTTTGTCACCAATTGTTACGCTCGTGGGCCGGCAACCATAACCCCTGGGCGCCCCACTTCTATGGCATCCGCAACGCCGACGCCGTGTTGGCGATCATGGCGCGCTATGGCAACGTACGCGCCGTCTTTCAGGGTCATGCCCACCGTTTTGATGTGCACCGGACTGTCGTTGGCGAACGGTGTTGTCTCTTCGTAGTGACTCCCGCCGTGATCGAATACCCGTTGGGGTGGCTCAACCTGGAGTTGACGTCAAGCGAGGCCCAATTGCGGCTGCATCAATTGCCCGTGCCCGAGCTGGCCCAACTGAGCCGAGAGAGTGGCGAAGGCCAGGGCTGGCGCGTGGGTGAGCCAAACTGGGCGGAACTGCGCATCAGCCTTCGGTAGGGCGTGCTTTGCCGGCGGCTCGTGGATTAGCGCCCTCTCACACCACCAAGGCGCCTTGGCTCACCACGGTCTTGCCATCGACAAGCAACGTGGCTTGAGGGATCGCAAAGTCCATATTGAGCGAGGATTCGTTCTGCCCGCCCATGTAGCGATTCTCGCCCAGGGCAAAGTAGAGCTGGCCGTAGATGTGCTCATCGACCAGCGTCCACCCGACTGGCTGGTGCAGATAGGGGTTGAGCCCGATGCCGATGTGGCTGATGCGCCGCGGTTCGCCGGTGTGGCGGGCAAAGAGCGCCTGTAGCTCATCTGCTCCGCTGGCGGCTTCGATCTCGACAATACGCCCCTCCGCAAAGTGGAGCGTCACATCCACCGCGCCGACGGCGCGATCCAGCCAGAGCGAGCCGGTTGTCGCCTCTTCCACCACCGTGGTGTAGATGTCGCCCGAGGGCAAATTGAGCACAAACGCGCCCTGCGCCCAGTCTTCGTCGTCAAGCTGGCCGTCGTCGTCGCGCCAGGATCGGTCGCCGTGGTGGAGCGTCAACTCGTGGCCCCGCCCGCTGCGAATGGT
>JAHDWG010000386.1 GCA_023384495.1 Caldilineaceae bacterium | reverse complement strand
GTGTTGCTCGCCGAGTGACCAGTTGAATTCATAATCGCCCAATTCGCATAGGCGCGCCACGCAACCCAGAGCCATGTCGATTGAGGCCGGCAGATATTCGAATGAGAGCGCCCGCAGCGGCTGCGACAGCCCATGCAAAACCGCAAGCTCATATCCCTCGACATCGATTTTGCAAAAGAGAGGGACGCCATGCTGCGCAATCAGCGCATCAAGCGTTGTCACGGGAACGGCGACTTGCTCCTCCCACCGCACGCCGGCGAAGGAATGCGCGCGCTGCATGGCGTCGATCCACGGGCGTGAAAGCGATGAGACTGTGGGTGTGGCCGCGCTGACCCACAATGTTGCTTCGCCCACGCGATCGCCCACCGCCGCTTCAACCAGTGTAATGGTAGGGTTGCGTCCAAACCATCGGCGCAGCAGCGCCATACAGGCCGGCTGTGGTTCGACGCCCACCACCTGTGCGCCAAGCGCAGCCCAGACGTGAAGCCGATTGCCCACATGGGCGCCAATGTCAAAACAGAGGTCGCCCGGCGCCATAAACTGGGCATAGAAGCGTCGCATCCGCCGCAGCTTGATTGGATTGCCGTAATAGACCACAACCGAGCGCAGGAGGCCATACCAGCGGCGAAACGGTTGTATGGTGGAAGGTAGCGTCATATCCTGTGCTATTCCTGTGCTATCGTATAGTCTGGTCTGTTTGAAACGCGAGATGATTTGCTGATTCAGGCAACTGCCGTGCGCGTTTTCAAAGCAACCGCAGTTTAGCACAACCCTACATGGACAAATGCTTGTGAGCATCCAATCTGATGGCCGCCTTTGGCCAATGCGCCGCAATCGCCAAAATGGCGTTAAGCCCCCGCCTTGTTTTACGAATTGCCCTCTCCAATGATATAATGGCAAAAAATCGGATCAAAAGCACTC
Source organism: Caldilineaceae bacterium (assembly GCA_023384495.1). GTDB lineage: Bacteria > Chloroflexota > Anaerolineae > Caldilineales > Caldilineaceae > CFX5. The sequence continues at coordinate 6,257 of JAHDWG010000386.1, read as the reverse complement.
ACCGGCCTGCTTGGCGCTGCTCGACAGGGTGAGGGCGTCAACGTTAGGAGCATGATGATGGCAAAGTGTAAACTGAGCGGCAAGGCCCCCATGTCGGGCAACAACCGCCCCTGGTCCAAAAAGGCCACCCGCCGCAAGTGGCAGCCCAATGTGCAGACCTATTCAGTCTATGTGCCCGAACTAAGCCGCACCGTGCGGATCAAGGCCTCGGCTTCGGCCATGCGCACCGTCGACAAGATTGGCCTCGACGCCTATCTACGCAAAAATGGGCTGGCGCTCAAAGATGTAATGTAGCATCTAGCCAGGACACCAAAAATCCCGACCGCAGGGTCGGGATTTTTGTATTGGCGTGAGGTTCAATCTGAAGGCGTCTGCCCCCGCAGCAGATGGCAAGACAGCTACCGCTGCAAAAGCGGCAGATGGACCCAGTAACCCCCGCCGCCTTCATCCGGCGGCGTTGGATTGTGGATTACCGGCGCGCCCGGTTGCAGCACGGTATCGCCCACGGCCACCGTCACCGTGCTCTGGAGAGGCTGGGTATCATCGACTACCACCACCGTGTAGGAGGCCTGGAAGACGCTGTCGCCCGCCAGCGTCCTCGTCCACACCAGGCTCGTCGCCGTTGCCGCAGTTGCGCCGGCGACCTGTACATAGCCATCCACGATGTCAGAGGGCGGCGGGTTGGCCGAGCCTTCGACGTAGGCGACCGCGGCTGGGATGGCGGCGGTGATCACCACCTGATGGGCGGTTGTGTCACTGTTGGTGAGGGTCACCGTATAGGTGATCAAGCCCCCATTCTTCACGTGAGCGCCGGGTGGCGGATCGCTGCTTACGTCCACTGATACCTTTGGTTCAGACGTGCCCTGCTCCTCGTCATCGATGAGGATAAGCGCTGCGCTGGCCGGGCTGCCTAGCATGGCATTGACAGGGCTGTGCAGCGTGAGCAACACCGTTTCGTCGCTCTCGACCAGGGCGTCATCAAGGATCGACACGGCGAAGGTGGTGGCCGTGACGCCCATCGGGAAGGTCAGTTGCCCAGCGCCTGCCACATAATCGCTCCCTGCTTGCGCCGATCCGTTGCTCGTTGTGTAGCTCACTTGTACGGTTTGGGTGGGGTGCGGCTGGCTTAGCTCGACCATAATGATAGCCGAACCGCTTGCCTCGGTGGCGGTGTAGACGGCGCGGGTGAAACGCACGGACGGCAGGTTATGATCCGGGAGATCGCCCTCGGTGTCGTCGTCGATCACGACCAGCGTGGCGCTGGCCGGGCTGCCCAACAGGGCATGGACGGGGTCATGCAGCGTCAGTACGACTGTCTCTGCTTGCTCGACCAGCGCATCGTCGATAAGGGGCACGATGAATGTGGCGGTGGTGACGCCAATGGGGAAGGCCACTTTCCCGGATACCGACGTGTAGTCGCTCTCCGCTGCGGCGCTTCCGTCGCCCGTGGCGTAGGTCACCTGCGCCACTTCGGTCGGGTGCGGCGAGTCTAGCTCGACGGTGATGGCAGCCGCGCCACTCGACTCGGTGACGGTATAGACGGCGTGACTAAAGCGCACCGACGGCAAGTCGTTGTCGACGATGGTGACCTGGCCGGTCGCCGGCGTCCCCAGCGCTGCCCCGACCGGATTGCTCAGCGCGATCTGGAACGTTTCGTCGCTTTCAGCCACGGTGTCGTTGATGATAGTGATTGGAAAGGTGGCGGTGAGCGCGCCGGCTGGAATCTGGACAGAGCCGCTGGCTGGGCTGAAGTCCTGGCCGGCGTGCGCGCTGCCATTGCTCGTGCTGTAGGAGGCGGTCACCGGCGCATAGGGGTTGGGTTGATCGAGCGAAACGACGACGGCTGCTATCCCAGCATCCTCGTTGACGGCCAGGTTGGGGTCGGTCAGACGGATGCGCGGTGCGACGACCGTACGCGCCGTGGCCGCAGCGCTGTTGTTGGTCGGGTTGCTGTCATAGCTCTCGCCCTGGATCGAAGCCCCAAAGGCAAGCAGCGTGTCGGCGGTCAGCGCCGGGTCCACCCAACCGCTCACGGTGATTGTGGCCACTTCGCCTGGCGCCAGATCCGCCACTCGCCAAACCGCCCCCAAACCAGCCACGGGCGTAATAGCGGCGCTGGCGCTGACGACGTTCCAATCTTTGAAGGCGGATGGCAGTGTGGCTGTCACTATCACTTGGTCGGCCTGCGCCACCCCAGCATTGTCGTAGGTGAGGGTGTAGGTCAAAGGCTGGCCGGGCCGCAGGGTGGTCGCTGGGATGACTGTCTGCGCGATGCCCAGATCAGTGTGAAAGTCACACCACTGGAGCGTGCGGGCCATCGCCGCTGTACGCGCCTCGAGGTTGGGCAACGTCTCAAATTCGAACGCCCAATAGGTGGTGCGATAGTGGCCGGCGTCCTTGTAGATCGCTGCTCCGCCGGCGTTGCCCTCCATCGCGACGCCTGCATCGGCATTAGGGGTCAGAATGTCGCTATGGTTCGTCTGGATCATGGACAGTGTATACGGCCCCAGACCATCGTAAATGGGCCCTACGCCTGTGACAACCGTGTGCCAGGTGGTTCCATTCCCCAGGTCATCCTCTGCCTCCTCGACACCGAGATATTCTTGCATAAAAGGGGTCAGCCCACTCGCATAGAAATACTCATGGGCGCTGATAAAGAGGCATCCACCTTGCTCAAGAAAATCGCCAAGCAACGGCTCGGTAGCACTGCTGGGGCCTTGCCCATAGAACCCGCCAAACCAGATGACCGTAGCGTAGTCGGCGATATCGTCCAGCCGGGTAGGCTCGTCACCGCCGCTGTCGCCCGTATCCCAGATATCGTAGGGCACACTCAGCGCCGCCAACGCGTCTTCAAAGTAAGGCCGGACATTGGCCGCGCCACTGGTGCGGTGGTCGTCGTCCACCAGCAGCACCCGAGGGAATTCGCGCACAGTAAAGCTGGCGCCTGCCGAAGGGGCGCTGCCGCAGCCATTCTGCGCTGTCACCCGCCAGTGATAGGTGCGCCCAGAGCGCAACGAGTAAACAGCCTCGCGCTGTGTAGCCGCGGTGGTGGTGGTGAAGACGAGGGTCGAAAAGGCGCTATCTTCCGCCACTTCAAGCAGATACTCCACCGCTTGCGGCGCGGCCTGCCAACTAAAGGTCGGCTTTGCCGGCGCGTTGAGCGCGGCCTCAGCCGGGGAGGTCAGAACCGGCGCCCCAGGCGCTGCCGATGAGATCGCCAGTTGCACGGGTGTTGTGTAGAGTTGGGTCGCCCCAACGCCGACAACCTGGATGGTATAGATGCCGGGCAAGACCGCGCCTGTGTTACCGATGGTTAAGGCGCTGTGTGTGGGCGAAGAAATCGGATTGGGCGCAAAGCCCGCCGATGCATTGGTGGGGAGGTCGTGTACGCTCAAGGTCGCCGCGCCCTCGAACAATGGCCCCAGCGCCACCTCATAGAGGGCATTGTCTGGCGCGCATACATGTTGCGCGGGCGGTTGCACATCGACCATACAGGCTGACGGCAGCAAATAGCTCTCGGTGCTGTCGGTGATCGAACTGCTGACGCCTGCGGTTGCGTTAGAACCCAGCCCCCGTTTGGCAAATCCGGCCCAGATCTGGCACTGATTGACGCCGTTGTTGGTGACAAGGTCGGCGGCCAGAATGGCGTCGCGCGCCTCCACAAAGGTTGGGTTACACGGCTGAAGCTTCATGCCGTCGAGCACCAGTTGTAACGCCAAATTGTTGCCCGCCGCGCCGTCATAAAGGTTGGCGTCAAAGCCATAGACATCCACCAAATTCCAGTAGACTTCCCAGAGCATCGTGGCCCACACCTCGCCGATGTCATGGACGAAGTTGTTCCACTGGGTGGTGGCGAAGGTGTGCGAGTTGGCTGCCATGTCGGTGGTATAGGGCGCGCGCCGAATGCCGGGGCCGCCAGCCGGGTAGCCCATCAGCCAGTTGCCAATCACCTTGGGCGTCAAACGCGTGTCTGCAGGCTGGGCGGTGAGCGCCAGGGTGAGGAAGTCGCTCCAGCCCTCGCCCATGCCGGCGGATTCAACGGTGGAGAGACAGCCTGCATTGCTGGGGCCGCCCGTCAGGCGGTTGGAGACACCGTGGCCATATTCATGGACGACCACCCCATTGTCGAGCGAGCCATCGCGCCGGACGCCGCGGTGGAGGGTGACATTGACCGTCTGGGGCGCCGCCAGTTGGGCCTTAAAGGCGTTACCGGTGTCCAGCGTAACCGACAATGCCGGAATGGTCACGTCCGGCACGCCGGTTGTATCTCCCAGCCCCGGCGGCGCGCCGACCTGATGATTGGCAATCACCACGCCGATGGCGCCATTCTGTTCGGCGTGATAGACTTTAAGCTTAAAGGTGCAATTGCCACGGTCGATCAGGGCGATCTTGCCGCTGACATTGCTGGTGAAGGGAGTGTCGCACCCGTCTGTCGTCGCGCCCACACCGTCATCGACGAGTACGAGATCACCGGTTACAGTAAAGGTTTGCGGCCCAAAGGAAGCGCTGCCCGATTGGTAGTCACCGGCAATGGCCGCTGGGCCATTGACTGTGAAACTCTGCGTTGATGCGCCAAGGTACATCTGCATGCGCGGGGGCATTCCATCAGGTGGCGTGGAAAAGTTGGCGTTTACAAAACCGCTATAGTCCTGGGCTTCGGCGAGGACATAGTCGCCGGCCTGCCCGCCGCGGCCATAGTTGTTCTGCTGAAAGTTGCCGCTCACTTCATCAAAGCCATAGTGGTAGAGGATGTCGTGAATCTGATTGGTCACAAAAAAGAGATTGGTAACCGAGGCTTCGGCATAGGTCGAAGGCGCCTGCGCCATATTGATCGTGTAGGAGAAGACCAGGCTCGCCCCGCCATCGGCGGTGACATCGCCGGCGGTGAAGCCGTCTGGTGAGGCAAGGTCAGCGTAGGCAAAAGCATTGTTGCCGCGCGTCGTCGTATACTCGCCCCCGGGGACGCCATCCACATCGTGCCAGCCAAACGGCGAGGCAATGGGGTCAGCCGGGTCAGTGGCCAATGCCCGACCGGCATCGTGAGGGCTATCGGCGGGCAGGGCATAGACCAGATAAGAGTTCGGGGCCGCCTCGCTAAGCGGCGCGGCTGCGGGTCGCTCGACCACCGCGCGCGGGGCGGCCCCGTCTACGCCGCGCCCGCCCTTGGTCCAGTTGACCTGCGAGAGGATCGCCCCAGTCGTCGCATCGGCGCGGATGTCGAGCCAGTCACTCCCTTCTTTGACGCGGATCACCATGTTCCAGGCCAGGCGCACGCGGCCATGCTCAACCAATTGATAGATGAGACGCACGGGGATAGGGTCGGCGGAGAAACCGCCGCTGCTCACCTCCTGCGCCTGTTCGACGCCGCGCGCGCTGCTGGTAGCCACCAGCACTTCGGACACAGGAAGGCCCAATTGGCCGGCCACATTGTAGACGGCGGCAACGGCGGGCAGCGTGGGCGTAGTCGTCTCTACGTGGGCGCGCAGATTGCTCACAAAGCGATTGCCCACGTTGATGACGCGGCCATCACGGCTGATGTTGATGTTGATATCGCCATTGAAAAGCTCGATCCCATTTAGTCGTTGGCGCAGATAGAGATGGGTAACGCCGTTGTGGGCCGTGACATAGCGGTCTTTGACCACGATGTCGCTGAGGTCGTCTTCGCTCAGCCCCAATTCAACTCGGCGCGCGTTCAGATAGCGCAGGGCGATCTCCAGCGGGTCATCTGGTGATGGCCCGGTGCGAAAGCCGTCGTTGCGGGGGGGGCTCGACTCCGCCGGCGGTGGGGGGATGTCATCAACCGGCAGGCGCGCGGCGGCCGGGTGGGCTGGAAGCAGCGCCAGCAGCAGGCTGAGGACCAACAGAAAGTGATTAATGCGAGCGATGGGGGGGCCTGGTCGCAACCGAACGTGCATGGGCAGCCCTTTCTTGACGGGTGAGGTTGCACAATGATGGGAATGTTCGGAGGTTCTGGCCTTGGAACAGCCAGGTCAAGCATAACATGGGCCTGGACGCGAATCAATCGTTTTTGGGTTTTTTTGCTTACGATAATCTGACAATTTTGAGGGATTGTAACGACGGTCTCACGGCGCGCAAAAAATGGGGGATGCGCACCCCGCGCGGGGTGCGCATCCCCCATCACGATTCGAATGTACTTTATAAACACTTATTCACTGGCGGAAAAAAGATCGTCTATGGGGACCGTGAATACCGCCAGCAGAATCGATGTCGCCTGCATACCTGGTGAGAACTCTCCA
>JAHDWG010000385.1 GCA_023384495.1 Caldilineaceae bacterium | reverse complement strand
TGCTGTACGCCGCCATTTTCATCGCTTTCGGTGACCACAGGTCATGATGCCTGTTCTGAACATCGTACAGAACAGCGGAACACAGAGGGCGCGGAGACTGCACGGAGAGCGCGGAGAAAAACCTCAGTGTGCTCCTGCTGTACGTTACCATTTTCGTCTGTCGGTTTCGAGTTGAAGGAGCAATCTAGATGGCGCATGTTGTGGGAATTGCCGAGATCGTCCTCTGGACGGCGGACCAGGCGCGCGCATTGGGCTTTTACCGCGACCTGCTGGGTCTGCCCGTCATCTCGCCGCCGGCGCTGCCCAACGTCTTTCTCAAGGCGGGCGACGGCCATGCCGGCATTCCGCAGATGATCGTGCTTGTTCCCAAGTCTGAAGCGGTCAAGGCGCAACCCAGCGGCTTCCAACTGCATCACTTGGCGTTCGAGTTGCCCGCAGAGCACTTTGACGCCCAATACGCCCGCTTTGTCGAGGCCGGGTTACAGCCGCGCGGCGGCAAACATCCCGTGCTGGCCAGCCGAACGATGTATGTCGATGACCCCGACGGCAACGAGGTGGAGTTTATTTGTCAGGCAGAGCCATGAGATGGGTTACAGAATAGAGGATGGGGCAAACCATGAGTGAATCGTCGTACGCGATGGTGGCGGTGGACGAGGCGCAGACTATTGTCCTTGGGCAGACTCAGCCGCTGACGCCGCAAGCGGTAAAACTGGCTGATGCCCTGGGCATGGTGCTGGCCGAGCCGGTTGTGGCGCGCGACCCGTTGCCCCCTTTCCCCGCTTCGGTGAAGGATGGCTACGCCGTGGTCGCCGCGGATGGGCCGGGCGAATACCGGGTGGTCGGCGAGGCGACGGCGGGGCGCGTGGCGGCGTTTACCGTGACGCCGGGAGCCGTCGCCTACATCACTACCGGCGCGCCTGTGCCGGCAGGGGCCGATGCGGTGGTCATGGTGGAAGAGACCGAGCGTCTGCCCGATATGGACGGAGAAGCTCGCGTCCGCATCCGCCAGCAGGTGCGCCCCGGCGACGACATCCGGCCTCTAGGGGTGGATGTGGCCGCCGGCGAAACGGTGCTCGAAGCGGGCGCGCAGCTTGGCCCCGCCGAAATTGGGCTGTTGGCCACCGTGGGCGCAGCCGAAGTGCGGGTCCATCCCCGCCCGCGTGCGGCGCTGCTCTCCACTGGCGATGAACTGGTCGAGGCGGATGAGCCCCTCGCCCCCGGCCAAATCCGCGACAGCAACCGGCCCACGTTGGCCGCCGCCGTCACCGCGCTGGGGGGCGTCGTCGTCGATCTGGGCATCGGGCGCGATGTCAAGGCTGACCTCGAGGAACGCATCCACCGGGGGCTTGCCACCGCCGACGTGCTCGTCACCACCGGCGGCGTCTCCATGGGCGATCTCGACCTGATCAAGCCGCTGTTGGAAGAGCGGGGCAAAGTACACTTTGGGCGCATCCGCATGAAGCCGGGTAAGCCGCTCACCTTTGCCACGGTCGAGGTAGACGGGCGCAACCGGCTGCTCTTTGGGCTGCCGGGCAACCCAGTCAGCGGGCTGGTCACCTTCTATCTCTTTGTGGCGCCGGCGCTGCGCAAGCTGGCCGGTCACCGCGACCCGCACCTGCCGCGCATCCAGGCCGTCCTCGCCCAACCCCTCCGGTTGGATGCCTATCGCCCTGAGTATCACCGGGCCACGCTGGTGTGGGACGCCAACCTGCATGGCGGCAAGGGCGGCTATCTGGCGCGCAGCACGGGCAGCCAGGCGAGCAGCCGCCTGCTGAGCATGCGCACCGCCAACGCGTTGCTGGAGTTACCCCAGGCTGAAGGCGAATTGCCCGCCGGCGCAGTCGTTTCGGCGCTATGGATTGGAGAGATGCTATGAGCGACCGGCTCACCCATCTCGACGAACAGGGTCACGCCGTCATGGTGGATGTGGGGGACAAGACCGTCACCGCGCGGCAGGCGGTTGCGCAGGGCGAGGTGCAGATGCAACCGGCCACCCTGCAGGCCATCCGCAGCGGCGACACGCCTAAGGGCGACGTGCTGGCGGCGGCGCGCATTGCCGGGATCATGGCCGCCAAGCGCACGCCCGATCTGATCCCGCTCTGCCACCCGTTGCTGCTGAGCAAGGTGACGGTGGCGTTTGAACTGGACGAGGCCGCCAGCCGGGTGATCATCACCGCCACCGTGCGCTGCCAGGGCCAAACCGGCGTCGAGATGGAGGCGCTCACCGCGGTGAGCGTGGCCGCGTTGACCATTTACGATATGGCCAAGGCGCTGGACAAAGGGATGGTCATCGGCAATGTGCGCCTGTTGGAGAAGCAGGGTGGCAAATCAGGCGACTGGCGCCGCAGCAGTTGATGTTCCCGTTGGATAGGGTATGATTATGCAAATCACCGTACGACTTTTTGCCACCTTGCGCCAGCAGGCAGGCTGGAAAGAGAAGCGCTTCGAGATCGCGCCGGGCGCAACGCTGGCCGACCTGGTGACAGAGGTGGAGCAGTTGGAGCCGAACCTGAGCCTGAGCGGACGCACGCTCTACGCTGCCGTCAACCTGGAATACGCCCGGCCCGACCAGCATTTGGCCGACGGCGATGAAGTGGCGCTCTTTCCGCCTGTCTCGGGTGGCGCGCAGATTACCGCAGTTGGTCACATTGTGGAGGCTTTGTCGAGCAGATGAAACGTTTCGAGATCACCGAGGCCCCCTTGTCGCTGGATGATGTTGCGGCGCGTGTGCAACGGCCCGATTGTGGCGCCATCGCCACCTTTGCGGGGGTGGTGCGGGGTGAAACGACCACCGACACCGGCCCACGCGCCACCGATTTTCTCAACTACGAAGCGTACGCCGGTATGGCTGAGCTCAAACTGGCGCAGATCGGCGACGAGATCCAGCAGCGCTGGCCCAAGGTGGCGGCGGTGAGCATCCTCCATCGCATTGGGCGGATCGAGATCGGCGAGCCGAGCGTGGTCATCGCCGTCGCCACGCCCCACCGCGGGGATGGCTGTTTCGAGGCGTGCCAGTACGCCATCGAACGGCTCAAGGCTATCGCGCCGATCTGGAAAGAAGAGAATTGGGCGGATGGTCAGGTCTGGGTCGAAGGCCCCCGCCAGCCAGAACTGGACGTTCACACGGAGAGCTGATGGCGGGTGAGATGGCTCGGTCATCGGCACACGAATTGCCGGTCAGGGCTGGCGCACCCTGGTGGGCTTGGCTCTATGGTTGGGCCTGCCAACGGCTTTACCACGAACTGGCCTGGGGCTATGATTGGGTCAGCCTGGTGGTGAGCGCAGGGCGATGGTCGGTTTGGCGACAGTGTGTGCTCCGCCATCTCGAAGCAGACGCAGGTGCTCAACGTCCCGACTTACGCATCCTTGAACTGGGGTTTGGCACCGGTGAACTGCTGCTTGCGCTCGCCCGGCGTGGCTTTGCCGTCACTGGGCTGGAGCCGTCTGCCGCCATGCACGCGGTGACGGCGCGCAAGCTGGAACGAGCGCAGCAATCAGTTGCATGCGTGCAAGGCATGGCGCAGGCGCAGCCTTTTGCCGACGCCACGTTCGACCGCATCGTGTCCACCTTCCCGGCTGCCTTCATCGTGGATGAGCAAACGTTGGCTGAGTCTGCTCGCCTGCTGGCTGAGGACGGTCAGCTCATTGTCGTAGGGCTGTGGGTGCGGTTGCAACCTCGCTGGTTGGGCGCGCTGGTTCCGCTATTTTACGGCGAGCCGGACCCCAAGCAGAAGCTAGAAATCGAGGCGCGGCTGGCCCGGGCTGGTTTTGCGGTCGAATGGAGGGGGCAGGTCGACGGCCCGTTTGCCGTTGCCGTGTTGATCGGGCGCAAGGTGCGGTAATGCGCCGGCGCTATACGTTTCCCCCCGCCGCGCCTTCCCCCTGGCAGACGCACCAGACCGGTGGCGGTTTTCTACGCCCGACTCGTGACGGTTTGCAGCTCTGTATTGGCCCAACCACTCCAGGGCGCTACGCCAATGCCCAACTGGATGATTACCAGTTGTTGCCCCGCCGGCGTTTCCCCTGGCGACCCCCGCTCAAGTTGACTGTCCGCGCCCGTTTCTCCCATCCTGCCGGCGGGTTGCGCGGCACCGCCGGTTTTGGCTTCTGGAACGACCCTTTTGGCATGACAGGCCACCGGTGGCCCACCTTGCCGCGTGCGATTTGGTTCTTCTTCAACGGGATGGATGCGCCCCTGCGGCTCGCTCGTGAGACGCAGGGCTACGGCTGGCGTGCGGCTGTGATCGACGCATGGCGCACATCGTTTTTGTTGTTGGCGCCATTGACGCCGGTCGCCATGTTGCTCATGCGGTGGCGCTGGCTGTACGAGCGGGCGTGGCCGTTGGCGCAGTGGGCCATGGGCGTGCGCGAGGCGATGGTCGAGGGGGACTTGACCGCGTGGCGCACCTATGAACTGTCGTGGGGCCGGGATGCGGTGTCCTTTGCGGTGGACGGCGTCTGTGTGCTCGAATGCAACACGGCGCCGAGCGGTCCGCTGGGGTTGGTGCTTTGGATGGACAATCAGGGGATCGACTTTGCGCCGTGGCGGTTGCCGCGCCATCTCTTGTTCGCCACACCGCAAGAGCAGTGGCTTGAGCTGGCGTGGGTCGAAATCGAGACTTGACAATTTGTTGTAAACCGACTATACTGCGGCCATTGTGACCTTGCGGGTATAGTTCAGTGGTAGAACGTTAGCTTCCCAAGCTAAATGTCGCCGGTTCAAGTCCGGCTACCCGCTCTCAAGCGCTCGGCAATTCGCCGGGCGTTTTTGTTTGTCTGTTGCCTGCTCACCCATCCTCGGCGCCATTCGCCACGGCCCGTCGCGGCGGGTGAATGCTGTAGGTATGGCTGCTTTTGCTCTGGCGGCGTCGTAACTCGCGCAACAGCATCTGCGTGCGCCGGCCATTGTCGGGCAGCGAGTAGCGTAACTCCAGCGCTCGACAGAGCCATCTTTCTGCCTCGGCAAATTTCTGATCTTGTAGGAGCAACGCCCCGAGATTGGCGGCTGCCAACGCCGAGACGGGGTTCGCTTCCAGTTGACGGCGCAGGCGCTGTTTGCGCGCCCGGTGCAACGACGTGCCGGTCAAGACAATCCCAATGTCAAAAATGATCTCGGGCAATTTGTCGGCGTGGTTGTGCTCCGCCCGATGACGAACAAGACAGCGGGTACGCGGCACGATCATGTCTACTTCGCGGACGACGCGCAACAGCAGGTCAGCCTGCTCAAAGCCAGTTTCTATGTGAATCTCAACGCGCTCACCCACGTCCACCACCACATTGAGAAGCTCCTCTTGCTCTTCGGCGCGCAGCGAGTCGAGCACGAGCGGTTGTACCCCGTGATTCGCTACCGTGATCAGCGACTGTTTGCGAACAATTTCCGCATCGGGGCGGCTCTGCTGCGAGGTGACGGCCAGGCTCAGCCGCTCCTTACGGGGCGCCTGGACATCGAGCAGTTCGATGAAGTCGGCCGAATAGTCTTTGAAGATGCCCACATGTTCATGAACCTCATCGCCTTCGGCAATTTCGACGACCACTTTCTGGCCAATATAGCGCTCGAGCAGCGGGTCGTGCAGATGCCCCACACTGCCGATCACCGACTCGCCGAGCGTGGTCAGTTGGGCGGCTCCAGCTTCATCGATATAGCGGCCTGCGGGCTTTTGCAGCCGGCCCGCCACAACACCCACCACTACGGCAAGCGACTCGTTGGCCGTGGCAATAAAATGGCGCGTGGCGCGCGCCACGCGCCGGAAGATGTTGGGGTGGAACGAGCGCCTGATATCGGTGCTGCGCCGTTTCTGTTCGTCCGGCGTCAAGCTGTCGGCATAGCGATAGAGCGTCTGGATGTCCCCGTATTCGCTTGCATAAAATACATAGCTCGATTCGATATGGTTGGTGTCTTGAATGGCGTTGCGGTAGTGCAACTCAAAGCCACTGGGCGCCAGCTCCATCACGCCCCAGATCAGCGTCCCGTCTGACCGCTCGACGGTGATGTGAAAGCCGTCAAACGAGCGCAGACAGCGGTCGACCTGCCGTGTGCGCAGGTAGGCGCCCACCATGGTGGCAAAAAAGATCAAGCCTATTGTGGCGAGCAAGGTGACATCAAAGATTTCGGCAAACCAGGCCATGAGGTTGGAACCAGATCGGTTGTGTGAGGAATGAGGTTGAGTTGCTTGAAACGGTGGATGTTCCTGCCGCGAGATCAGCGGCGGTGCGGAATCCCCCTGTAGATTCAAATCGCAATATCGCGCTGAATCCTTCACAAGGAAAGCAATTTGGGGTGGGTTGTATGGGGACAAGCCAAATCACGACGCGTTGCAGCGCGAGCCTGCCTGGGGCAAAGTAAGAAAGAGGGTGCTACTGTGCGGCAAGGGGTGCAATACAGGCGTCACCCTCGTTGCGCGGGTTGTTGACGTAGGCGCTAACCGGGTACGCAGTCAGCGCTGAGGCGGGGCAGGGGCGTAGCAGATGCTGCAACTGATCCAACTCGTGCGGGGAAGCGTCGCCGCCGCTGCCCAACCACTGGCCGTAATCCTCGGGCGCAAGGATCACTGGCATCCGGTTGTGGAGGGTGGCCATGAGCTCGTTCGGCTCGGTGGTGAGGATGGTGCAGGTGTCCAGCTCTGAGCCATCGGGGCTGTGCCAGCTCTCCCACAGGCCGGCAAAGGCCAGCGGCCCCCCGTCGGCGTGGGTGATGTAGTGGGGTTGTTTGCGCGCGCCCTGTTTCTGCCATTCGTAGAAGCCGCTGGCCGGAACCAGACAGCGGCGCCGTTTGAACGCGGCGCGGAAGGCGGGCTTCTCGGCTACCGTTTCGGCGCGCGCGTTGATCATGCGCGCGCCCATGCTGGGATCTTTGGCCCATGAGGGGATGAGGCCCCACACCGTCAGCGCCCATTCGCGCTGGTGGGTCTGCGAATTGAGGCGCACGATGCCCACCGGCTGCGTGGGCGCGATGTTGTAGCGCGGGGCCAGCGCCGGCGCTTCGGGCAACGCAAAGAGCGCCGCCAGTTGTTCGGGTGATGCATTGAGGGTGAATCGTCCGCACATAGGTTCTATTTTACCATAATTGGGCGAAATTGATAATTTGCCAATGCGTGTGATACAATCGGGCCCATTGTGGGCTATCATCCAATTATCTATCGTCCATCGTCCATCGTCCATCGTCCATCGTCCATCGTCCATCGTCCATCGTC
>JAHDWG010000384.1 GCA_023384495.1 Caldilineaceae bacterium | reverse complement strand
GCCGATCAATACCAACGACTTCCCCGTGATTCAGGGCATCACCTTCTTTCTCGTGGTGTCGATTGCCGTGGCGATCCTGGTGATCGATCTGATCTACCCGAAACTCGACCCGCGCATCACCTATAACAGGAGATAAGGCATGGCCGTAGTATCCGCACCGGGCGTTTTCCAGGAAGAACTGCTCGTCGAAGCGCCAGTGCCACGCTGGGCGGGTCTGCGCTATTGGCTGGGCAACTGGAAGCTGACCATTGGCCTGGTCATGATTATCGGGCTGACCCTCTTTAGCATCATCGGCTCGCTGTTGATCGATTTTGACCGTACGCGCGTGGCGGCGGGTGACTTCAATGCCCGGCCTTCGGCGGAATATCTCTTTGGCACCGACAATGTGGGCCGCGACATTTTCGCCCTGATCGTCCATGGCATCCACCCATCGCTCAAGGTGGGGCTAATTGCCGGGGTGATCGGCACTGCGGTGGGGGTGGTGTTGGGGATCGTCGCCGGCTATTATGGGCGGACGACCGACGCCGTGATCAGCACGACAGCCGACATTTTTCTCACCATCCCTTCGCTCCTGATTCTGATCGTGCTGGCTTCTTATATCCGCACCACGACCATCGAGTTTACGGCACTGGTCATCGCTATCTTTTCCTGGGCTGGGCCGACGCGGCTGATGCGGGCGCAGACGCTCAGTTTGCGTGAGCGCGCCTTTATTCCGCTGGCCAAGCTCTCGGGCCAGAATGACTTTGAGATCGCCATCAAACAGATTCTGCCCAATCTCTTGCCCTATATCATGGCCGGTTTTGTCGGTGCGGTGTCGGGGGCGATCCTGGCGCTGGTGGGGATCCAGATTCTGGGGTTAGGCCCCCTCTTTACCCCCAACCTGGGCATGATCTTGCAGTCGGCCTACCAGGGGGCGGCTATTTTTCGCGGCATGTGGTGGTGGTGGCTGCCCCCCACCGTCACGCTGATGATCATCTTTATCAGCCTCTTTTTGATCAGCGTGGCGCTGGATGAGCTGGCTAACCCCCGCCTGCGTGAACGAGCGAAGTAACTTGAAGGACGATGATGACCAACGCTGAACCACCTGCGCTTCAGGTTGACAACCTGCGCGTTTACTATTGGACCGCCCGCGGCCCGGTCAAGGCCGTCGATGACATCAGCTTTACCATCAACCGCAACGAGCGCTTTGGCTTTATCGGCGAGAGCGGCTGCGGCAAAACCACGACGATCATGGCGATCTTGCGGCTGATCAAACGACCGGGCAAGATCGAGAGTGGGCGCATCGTGCTCAACGGCCGCGACCTGGTTGCCCTCGACAAAGAAGAGATGCGCCAGGTGCGCTGGAACAAGATCTCGCTCATCCCCCAAGGGGCGATGAACTCGCTTAACCCCATCATGCGCGTGCGCGACCAGATCGCCGACACGATCCTCACCCACAAGGGCGCAGTTGAGGCCCCACTCCTGCGCGAGGAGATCAGAGGACTGCTCGACATGGTCGAGTTGCCGGCCAAGGTGGCCGATATGTATCCGCACGAGTTGAGCGGCGGCATGAAGCAGCGCGTCTGTATCGCCATGGCCACGGCCCTCGAACCCGAACTGATCATCGCCGATGAACCGACCAGCGCGCTCGATGTGGTGGTGCAGAAGGCGGTCATGCAGACCTTGATCGGCGTGCAAGAACGGCTGGGCGCTTCGATGATCCTCATCGGCCACGATATGGGGTTGACGGCGCAGGTGCTCGACCGGGTCGGGGTGATGTATGCCGGCAAGCTGGTCGAGGTGGCCCCGATCCGGGAGCTCTATCGCCGCCCCCAACACCCCTATACACAGGCGCTAATCTCGTCGCTGCCCTCGGTGCGCGAAAAGAAGCGGGGCGGCGGCATTCCCGGGCTGCCCCCGTTCTTGCTCAACCCACCGCCGGGTTGTCTCTTTCGCTCCCGCTGCCCGCACGCTTTTGAACCGTGCCAGACGATCACGCCGCCGTTGCAGGCAGTGCAGCCAGGCCATCTCGCCGCCTGTCACCTCTACGGGCCGGGTCTGCAACCTGGTCTGCCCCAAAGCCATGAAAGCTGGAAGCAAGCCAATGTCGACACCACTGTTTGAATTGCGCAACCTGACCAAAGTCTATGGGGGTGGGCTGCTCAGCAGCCGCTCACAACGTGCGCTGGACGACTTTTCGCTCACCTTTCTCGAAGAGACACCCAAGATCATTACCATTGCTGGCGAAAGCGGCAGCGGCAAATCGACCCTGGCTAACCTCGCGCTGGACTTTATCCACCCAACCGAGGGGCAGATCCTCTACAAGGGCAAGGACCTCGCCAAGATGTCCCGGCGCGAGCGTTTTACCTTCCGCCGCGAAGTGCAGGCGATCTTTCAAGACCCCTTTGGCACCTACAATCCGTTTTACAAAGTGGACGCTGTGTTCGACACGGTGATCGGCAAATTCAAGCTGACCCACAGCAAGGCCGAGGCGACTAAACAGATCCATGAGGCGCTTGAGGTGGTCGGTCTGCGGCCCAACGAGATTTTGGGCAAATATCCCCACCAGTTGAGCGGCGGCCAGCGCCAGCGGATCATGGCGGCGCGCGCCTTTTTGCTCAAGCCGCGCATCATCGTCGCCGACGAGCCGGTTTCGATGATCGACGCCTCGTTGCAGGTGCGCATCCTCGACATCTTCCGCAACTTGAAAGAGAGCTACGGGATCTCATTTCTCTATATCACGCACGACCTTTCCACTGCCTACCAGATCAGCGACGAGATCTATGTGCTCTACAGCGGTTCAGTGATGGAGAATGGGAACGTCGATCATGTCATCCAGAATCCGCAACACCCCTATACCCAACTGCTGGTCAGCTCGATCCCCGTGCCCGACCCCGAAATTCGCTGGGTGAGTCGCAGCACCTCTTCGGCGGCGGAGATCGCCGAAAGACCTGCCGGCAATGGCTGCAAGTTCTATCAACGCTGCCCCCACGCCATGGATCGCTGCGCATCCACCACCCCACCAGCCTATCAGGTTGCCGCCAATCAATTCGCCGCCTGCTATCTCTATGTCGATGGCGATGCGAAGAGAACCGCGCCTGCGCACCCCTAGTGGGGCCCCATTTGAACGCTGCCTGAAGCTGTGCTATAGTGCGCGAAGAGGATCATCCGTCGCCCTGTCTGAGCACAGCCGTTGTTGCGCCGGCGCAACCGTTGTTCTGAAGACAGCCGTCGCAAAACCAACAGGAGCAGCCCCACCCATGGCCGACCACCCACAGCCTGCGCCCCCGATTGCTCAACGGCGCCCCACTCGACATGAGATCCACGGCGATGTGCGCTGGGATGACTATTTCTGGCTGCGTCAGCGCGATGATCCGGCGGTGCTGGCCTATTTGGAAGCTGAGAACGCTTACACCGAGGCCATGATGGCGCATACGGCGGCGCTTCAGGCAACGCTCTATGAAGAGTTGCGCGGGCGGATTCAAGAAGACGACGCCACCTACCCCGACCAGATCGATGACTTCTTCTACTACCAGCGCACGGAGACGGGCCGCCAATATCCGATTTTCTGCCGGCGCCAAGGCGGCATGGACGCACCCGAAAGCGTGTTGCTCGATGTAAACGAATTGGCCGCCGGCCATCCATATGCCCATGTAGGCAACTTTCGTGTAAGCCCCGACCACCAGCTGCTGGCCTATTCGTTCGACGGCGCAGGGGATGAAACGTACACCCTCTTTGTGAAAGACTTGGCGACCGGCAACTTGCTCGCCGAGCGCATCCCCAATACCTACTACGGGCTGGAGTGGGGCAACGACAGCGCCACACTCTATTATACTGTGCTCGACGCGGCCAAACGCCCCTACCAGCTCATGCGGCATCGCCTCGGCGCAGACCCAGCGGATGACGAAGTGCTCGTCCAAGAAGATGACACGCGCTATGAAGTCAAGTTGCGCAAAAGCAAGTGCCAGACGTATCTGATCGCCCACCTCAAGAGCAATACCACCAGCGAAGAGTGGCTGATCGACGCTGCCGATCCCCTCGCCCGCCCTCGCATCATCGAGCCGCGCCGGCCTGGCGTCGAGTATAGCGTCATTCACCACGAGGGCCAGCTCTACATCACCACCAACGATGAGGCGCTTAACTTCAGGCTGATGGAAGCGCCGGCCGCGACGCCTGGGCGTCCATTCTGGCGTGAGTTTGTTCCTCACCGGCCCGATGTGCTGTTGCAGGGCGCCGACGCCTTTGCGCGCCATCTCGTGCTCTATGAGCGTGAGGCCGGGCTGCGCCATGTGCGTGTCATCAACTGGGAAACGGGTGACCAGACGCGCATTGCCATGACTGAGCCGGTCTACGCCATTGCGCGCCATACGAATCCGAACTACGCCGCCACCCACGTTCGGTTCTCCTACGAGTCGCTCGTGACGCCCGAAACAGTTTACGATTTTGACATGGATACACATACGCTCCATCTGCGCAAACAAGAGACGGTGCGCAACTACGACCCGGCGCGCTATGAAACGGTCCGCATCTGGGCCACGGCGCCCGATGGCGTCCAGGTCCCCATCTCGCTGGTCCATCGCAAGGGGCTGATGCTCGATGGCGGCAACCCGACGCTCTTGCGCGGTTACGGCGCATACGGCGCCAGTTGGGACGCCTATTTTGAGGCGGGGCGGATTAGCCTATTGGAGCGTGGCTTTGTCTTTGCGCTGGCTCATATTCGAGGGGGCAGCGACATGGGGCGCGCCTGGTATGAACAGGGCAAGCTGTTCCATAAGAAGAATACCTTCACCGACTTTGTGGCCTGTGCCGAGCACCTGGTCGCCCAAGGGTATACCTCGCCGGCGCGGCTCACGATTTATGGGCAAAGCGCAGGGGGGCTGCTCGTGGGCGCTGTGGTCAACATGCGCCCCGATCTCTTTGCCGGCGTGATTGCCGGTGTGCCCTTTGTGGATCTGATCAACACCATGCTGGATGCGTCGATCCCGCTCACGACGCAGGAATATGACGAGTGGGGCGACCCGGCAGACCCGGCGCAGTATGCCTATATGCGTAGCTACTCGCCCTATGACAACGTGCCTGTCGAGAACGAGGAGGACACTCGCTACCCCCACGTGCTGGCAACGGCGGGGCTTAATGACCCGCGCGTCCAATTCTGGGAGCCGGCCAAGTGGGTGGCCAAGCTGCGCAGGTTGCGCAACAACCCCAGCCGCACCCTGTTGAAGACGGACATGACCGCGGGCCACAGCGGCGCATCGGGCCGTTTCGACTCGCTGCGCGACACCGCCTTCGAATATGCCTTCTTACTCGACGCCGTGGGGCTGACCTGAGCGAGCCTGCGGCTGCTATGGGTGGTGGCGCTGTCCGGCCATGTGCTGGAAGTAAAGCATCGCTTCTTGCTCCAGCCTGATAATGCTGGCCCAGATGTAGGTGATGCAGCAGCGAAACAGACCAGAACGAATCAAATGTATGGCTGTAACGTACTGCTATTTTGTATCGAAGTGCAAATGGCCATCTTGCCGAAAGGAATGATGCACCATGAACGACCTCTTAACCAAGGAACGCCTGGAGTTGCTGATGGGCAGCGAGGGGGCCCACCTCGTTTCAATCTATATGCCGGCGCATCGCCTCTCCCGCGAGACCGAACAAGATCTCATCCGTCTCAGAAATCTGTTGACCAAAGCAGAAGAACAACTGCGAGCGCGCAAACTCCGCACGCCCGACATCCAAACGTTGCTCGCCCCCGCCTACGAGCTACTGGGAAATTCAGCGTTCTGGCGGCATCAGAGCGATGGTCTGGCGTTGTTCCTCAGCGCTGACGGGTTGCAGGCGCTCCGGCTCCCGTTGAACTTTTCGGAACTGGTGGTGGTGGGGGATTTCTGGCATGTGAAGCCGCTGCTACCCCTTTTTGCCGGCGACGGGCGCTTTTATGTGTTGGCGTTGAGCCAAAATCAGGTGCGGCTGCTGGAAGGAACCCGCCACAGCGTGGCCGAGATTGCGCTAGAGAATGTCCCTACGAGCCTGGCGGATGCGCTCCGCTACGATGACCCAGAGAACGAGCTCCAGTATCATACGGCCAGCGCGCCTTCTGGCGTGGGTGGGCGCCCGGCGATCTTTCACGGTCATGGCGTCGGCACGGACGACAGCAAGAGCAACTTGCAGCGCTATTGCCGTCAGCTCGATGCGGGGTTGCAGGAGGTGCTACACGACCAGGATGCGCCCCTTGTGCTTGCCGGCGTCGACTACCTGTTGCCAATCTATCGTGAGGCCAGCCGCTACCGGCGGCTGCTGACGGGAGGCATTGCTGGCAACCCAGACGAAATGAGCCCGGATGCGCTTCACGCCGCAGCCTGGCCACTGGTGGAGTCGGGCTTTCTTGCGCAGCTGGAAGAAGCCAAGGCGCGCTTCGCCGCCAATGCCAATACCGAGCGCGCGGTCACGAATCTCAAGCTGATCGTCGCCGCTGCGCATCACGGCCGCATCGAGACTCTGTTTGTTCCGCTGGGGCGTCGACAGTGGGGCGCCTATGACCCGGCCAGCGACCGCTGTGAGCTGTTTGCGACACAAGTGGCAGGCGCACGCGACCTCTTTGATCTGGCTGCGGTGCAGACCTATCTCAACAGTGGCGTTGTCTATGCGCTTGCCCCCGATGCGATTCCCGATGGTGCAACCGTCGCCGCGCTCTTGCGGTATTGATTGCGCCGCCTGGCTGACGACGCACCGTATGCTATAGGAGGATCCGTGGACCATCTATCTCAGCGGCCTGGCTGTCTTTCGGGGCTGTTGAAGCTCTTTTTGTTGCACAAGGTCTACGAATGGCTTCAACGGCGTTTCGGTTTTGGTCGTGGCTGCCTGGGCGCCGGCTGCGGCCTCATCCTCTTCATCCTTTTTGTTGGCTTCGCCTGTTCGATTTTGTTTGGTACTGACTGGTTTCGCCTTGGCTTCTGACAGACATCCATTCCGCCATCAATGTAGATTGTGAGCGACAAGACGGATTGAGAAGCGTCGCATTCTCTGCGGCGCTTCTTGCGTACTATGGCTGTAGGATATGCCCCTGCCTGTGTCAATCGTCTATACCTCGCCCTATAGACGCTTCTCTGTGCCACTGTTAGGATAGTTGGCGTAGTGGTCAGGCGCCGCCACGGCGCAGATAAGCCGAGACGGACCCGCTGAAAGCCACTTCCCGGCAGCCAACACCGCCGGGCGTCCAAGGCGTACGCTCTGCAC
>JAHDWG010000383.1:6066-7219 GCA_023384495.1 Caldilineaceae bacterium | reverse complement strand
GGTCAATCTCCTGCGCCGGGTCGATCACTCTGGCCCGGCGGATGATCAGGTCGGGTGACACCAAGTCGGTAGCAGCCTTCTGCATGGGAAGCTCCTCGCAAAGCCAGGCCCGGTTGCAAACAACCAGTCTGGCGCGGATGGGTAAAGGTAGCCTGATGAGGTTCACCAATTCTACCAGGAGTTGCCCGCCACGCCAATACCCATTCGAAACCCATTCGAATTGTCAAAATTCGCCGCCTTCGTTGTCGAATTGTGAGGATGTCAAACGACTATCTTGTGATAAGCGCAGTAAATATTTTTTCTTCAATCAGAGCGAAGCTTGTTACAAGGAGAGAATCATGCAAGCAATTTCACAACCCACCCCTCTTACCAAGGCCACGTCGCCGACTGCACTCTGGCTGGGGCGCAGCCTCAGCGCCTTGCCGGTTCTGTTTTTGACCTTCGATGGCGCGATCAAAGTCGCGAACATTCAACCTGTGGTGGATGCATCCGTGTTGTTGGGGCTGCCCGTTGACCTCGCCCCGAGCATTGGGGCGCTTTTGCTGGCCTGCGTGGCGGTCTATCTGATCCCGCAGACCGCTGTGCTAGGGGCGCTCTTGCTGACCGGCTATCTCGGCGGCGCTGTCGCGATCCACGCCCGTGTCGGTGGGGAGTTGTTTTCGCTGGCCTTCCCTGTCCTCATCGGCGCCTTGCTGTGGGGCGGGCTCTACTTGCGTGAGGAGCGGCTGCGCACGCTCGTTCCGCTGCGGAGGTAGGGTGCAGCCAGGCTTCCGGGGGACGACCACAAACGGCTGAATGACAAGGCTGATTCTGGTCGCCTCCCGGAGGTCTGGTTATGCTTGCCGCGTGAATCTCATTCTAGAACTAGCGTCCTGTCATCCTTCCTCTTCGTCAAACAGGGGACTTTCTGGCATAATAGACCGGCACCTCTTCCTCTGGTCCCATGCCGCTTGGCTGGCAGATAGGGTCCCGCACGCAGTAATTGATACGAAACGATCTGGATGATGGGCAGACGCTCGATGGTCTACAATGAAGCGGATACCCGCGCCAATCTCATCGACCCCAAGCTCAATATCGCCGGCTGGACGCGCAGCCAGGTCACCCGCGAGCATTTCTACCGGCCTGATTACCAGTACACGGCCGGGCGCGTAGT
>JAHDWG010000383.1:2319-5966 GCA_023384495.1 Caldilineaceae bacterium | reverse complement strand
TCACCCGCGAGCATTTCTACCGGCCTGATTACCAGTACACGGCCGGGCGCGTAGTACTCCGCGGCGACCGCGCCGAGCGGCAGCCGCCACGCCGGGTCGATTATCTGTTGCGCTATACTGACCCGCGCATCTTTCGGGTGCCCCCCTTCAGCCAGATGGGAGATGTACGCGGCGTGATCCGGCGCTTTGGCGGCGACCCGGACCGTTTGCGCCAGACACTGGGCGACTTACAGCGCCGGCTCTATGCGGCGTAGGGTGAGGTGACAGTCACTTCCAAAGTGACTGTCACCTGATCTCTGGGGCATAGCGACATTTCCCTGATCTGGTTTCTGGTATATACTGGGGTTATGCACTGAATTCTGTACCAGGGAGCGTGTCAAAATGAGCACAAAAATCATGCCCGTGACCGATCTGCGCCGCGAGACCAGCGCGGTGATCCGTAGTGTTCAAGAAGAAGGGGATGTGGTCTACATCACCCAACACGGCCGCCCGGCCGCGGTCTTGCTCGATTACGAGCGGTATGAGGCGCTGGTAGCGAGGGCGCGGCAGCAGGGGTGGCCGCAGGGCTATTTTGACCGCACCTACGGCGCCCTGGTCGATGATCCGTTGGCTCGCGCAGAGCAGGGCGTGTTTGAGGCGCGTGAAACCGTGCAATGACCTATCTGCTGGACACCAATGTCTGCATTCGCTATCTCAACGGGCGCGCACCGGGCGTCTTGCGACGCTTGCAGGCGCTCCAGCCGGTCGACGTGGTGGTCTGTTCTGTAGTAAAGGCGGAGCTGTTTTATGGCGCCCGGCGTAGCCGTGACCCGGCGCGTTCGCTGGCCGTACAGCGGCAATTCCTGCAACCGTACCATTCGTTGCCATTTGACGATGCCGCCGCCGAGGTCGCCGGTATTTTGCGCGCCGAACTGGCCGCGCAGGGCGCGCCGATCGGCCCCTACGATCTGCAGATTGCCGCGATTGCCCTGGCCAACGATTGCACATTGGTGACCCACAACATGCGTGAGTTTGGCCGCCTCCCCAATTTGCTCCTCGAAAATTGGGAAGCGGAGTAACCAAAACAGCCTAGCTGCAAACCCGGCATGGTTGCATCATGTCAACCGAGATACAAAACGGAATGACCAGACAACAGACCAACGAAACGCTGCGCAACGATATGTGGCGGGCGTATGACATCTTGCGCCGCGACAACAATGTCGGCGGCATTAGATAGGGTCCCGCTGTTTCTGTAATTGCGTTGGCTTAAATCCGGTGTGTCAAACTAAAAATAACCGCCCCACACAAAAATAAGGCGCCTCAGCTCCCATGCGACAGACGACTCCAGCCCTCACCCAGGCTGAACTGGAATCTCACCTCTGGGAAGCCGCTAACATCCTGCGCGGCAGCCCGGTAGATCGCACCGACTGGAAAAGCTATATTCTGCCGCTGCTCTTCTTCAAGCGCATCTGCGCTGTGTGGGATGAAGAGTATCAGGCCGCGCTGGCGACCTACGGCGAGGATTTCCCCGATGAACACCGCTTTCAGATCCCGCAGGGCTGCCACTGGCAGGATGTGCGTGAAACGCCCGCCAATGTGGGCACGGCCCTGCAGAACGCCATGCGCTGCGTCGAGATCGCCAACCAGAAGCACCTCTACGGCGTCTTTGGCGATGCCCAGTGGACGAACAAGGAGCGCCTGCCCGATGCGCTGCTTAAGGATTTGGTCGAGCATTTTTCGGCGCTCGATCTCGGCAACCAACGCATCACCCGCGATGCGATGGGCGACGCCTACGAGTATCTGATCAAGAAATTCGCCGACGCCACCAACAAGAAAGCGGGGGAATTCTATACCCCGCGCAGCGTCGTGCGGCTCATGGTGGAGATACTCGATCCGCAGGAGGGCGACAGCGTCTATGACCCCACTGTCGGCACGGCGGGCATGTTGCTGGCGGTCATCGCCCATGTGACCGAGCAGGGCGGCGATCCGCGTACGCTGTTCGGCAAATTGTACGGCCAGGAAAAGAACGTGACCACCGCCGCGGTGGCGCGCATGAACCTGCTGCTGCACGGGATCGATGATTTTGCCATCGTGCAGGGCGATACGCTGCGCCAGCCCGCTTTTTTCGATCCTGCCACCGGCGGGCTCGCCACTTACGACATGGTGCTGGCCAACCCGCCCTTCTCGCTGGAGCAGTGGGGGCGGGAAGTCTGGGAAAACGATCCCTGGGGGCGCGCCTTTGCCGGGCTTCCCACCGACAGCAGCGGCGACTATGCCTTTGTGCAGCACATGGTGAAATCCATGGCCCCGGTCACGGGGCGTATGGCCGTGGTGCTGCCGCAGGGCGCGCTCTTTCGCGGCGGCGTGGAGGGGCAGATTCGCCGGAAGTTGCTGGAAATGGATCTCATCGAAGCCGTCATCGGCCTGGCCCCCAACCTTTTTTACGGTACCGGGCTGGCGGCCTGTATCCTGGTGCTGCGCCAGCGCAAATTACCGGAGCGCGCCGGTAAGGTGCTGATCGCCGATGCCTCCTCGCTTTACCGCAAAGGCCGGGCGCAGAACTTTCTCGATCCCGGCCATGCCGCCGCCATCCTGGGCTGGATGCGAAACTTCGCCGCTGTCGAAGATCGCGTCCGGGTCGTGACGCTCCGGGAGATTGAAGCGGAAGAGTGGACGCTGAACATCTCGCGCTACGTGCTGCCCCCCATCGGGGCGGAGATTCCGCCGCTCGACAAAGCAGTCAGCAACTTCAAAGCCGCGCTTGCCCGCTGCCGGGAGGCCGAAGACGAACTGCACCGGGTCATGACCGCCGGAGGGTGGCTCGCATGAGAGACTGGCAAACGTCCCCGGCACGTGCCGCAACCACTCTCTATGACCAATCGTTTTCTGGCCCGTGCCGGGGACGTTACCCACGGAGACGAGTCCAATGACCACCCGCCTGCCCTTACAAGAACTGGAATCCTACCTCTGGGGCGCGGCCACCATTCTGCGCGGCCTCGTCGAAGCCGGGGATTATAAGCAGTATATTTTTCCCTTGCTCTTTTACAAGCGCCTCTCGGATGTGTGGGACGAGGAATACGAAGCGGCCCGCGACGAAACCGGCGACGCCGGCTACGCCCGCGCCACGGCCAACGACCGCTTTATCATCCCGGACGGCGCCCACTGGAACGACGCGCGCACCGCCGCCAGGGATGTCGGACAGGCCATCCGCGACGCCTTGCGCGCCATTGAGGCCGCCAACCCGGATCGGCTGGACGGCATCTTTGGGGACGCGCCGTGGACCAACAAATCCCGCCTGCCGGACGCCACGCTCAAAAACCTGCTGGAGCATTTCTCGAAGCACACCCTGTCGCTGGCCTATGTGCCGGAAGATGAGCTGGGCGTCGCCTACGAATATCTCATCAAGAAATTCGCCGACGACAGCGGCCATACGGCGCAGGAATTCTACACCAACCGCACCGTGGTGCATCTCATGGTGCGGATGCTGGACCCGCAGCCGGGCGAGAGCGTCTATGACCCCACCGGCGGCACCGGCGGGATGCTGATCTCGGCCCTCGATGAGGTCAAGCGCCGCGGTGGCGAGCACCGCACCCTGCGCCTCTATGCCCAGGAGCGCAACCACATGACCGCCGCCATCGCCCGCATGAACCTGGCGCTGCACGGCGTCG
>JAHDWG010000383.1:0-2309 GCA_023384495.1 Caldilineaceae bacterium | reverse complement strand
CGCGGCGACACGCTCGAACGCCCGGCCTTTACCGAGCGCGACCGTCTGCGCACCTATGACATTGTACTCGCCAATCCGCCCTATTCTATCAAGCAATGGAACCGGGAAGCCTGGCAGAGCGACCCCTGGCGGCGCAATTTTCTCGGCACGCCGCCCCAGGGCCGCGCCGACTACGCTTTCTTCCAGCATATCCTGCGCAGCATGGACGAGGTAAGCGGGCGCTGTGCCATCCTCTTTCCGCACGGCGTGCTCTTTCGCAAGGAAGAAGCCGAGATGCGCAAAAGACTGATCGAGGCCGATCTGGTCGAATGCGTGCTGGGGCTGGGCCCCAATCTCTTTTATAACTCGCCGATGGAAGCCTGCGTGGTCGTCTGCCGCAGCCGCAAACCCCCGCAGCGGCAAGGGCGCATCCTCTTTATCGACGCCGTCCATGAAGTGGCGCGCGAGCGGGCGCAGAGCTTTCTAAAACCGGAACATCAGGAACGCATCCTGGCTGTCTACCATGCCTTTGCCGATGAACCCGGCTTCGCCCGCGTCGCCAGCCGGGAAGAGATTGCAGGGCAGGCGTACAGCCTCTCCATCCCGCTCTACGTCAAGCGTACGCAAAACGGCAATGGCGCACGCCAACCCGCCGCCGCCACCCTGCCCCAACTCTGGGCGGATTGGGAGCAGTCGGGCCGCGCCTTCTGGCAGGAGATGGACGAGCTGGTCGTGATGCTGGACGGGCTGCTGGAAGCGGAGGTCAGCGATGAGTGAGCGCGCGCTGAAGCCGGGGTGGAAAATCTGGCGCTTTGATCAGATGGCGGTCAATGTGAATGACCGTATTGATAACCCCGCCGAAGCCGATGTCGAGTACTATGTCGGCCTGGAACATCTGGACTCCGATTCGCTAAAAATCCGCCGTTGGGGGTCGCCCTCGGATGTGGAAGCGACGAAGCTGCGCTTTCGCAAAGGCGACATTATCTTTGGCCGCCGCCGTGCTTATCAACGCAAACTGGCAGTGGCCGATTTTGACGGTATTTGTTCGGCGCATGCAATGGTGCTTCGAGCCAAATCCGATGTGGCGCTGCCGGAGTTTCTGCCCTTTTTCATGCAGAGTGACCTTTTTATGAATCGGGCGCTTGAGATTTCGGTGGGTTCCCTGTCGCCTACCATCAATTGGAAAACGCTGGCAAGCCAGGAATTCGCCCTGCCACCGCTGGAGGAGCAGCGGCGGATTGCAAACCTCTTAATTGTAGCTGATAATGTGTGTTGTACCTATCAAGAGTGTTTAGAGGCCGCTTATACACTACGTTCATCTATCCGTGCAACTGAGTTTGATCCTGATCGCTACGGCTACAATCCACTTGCTGATCTCTGTAGTAGTGGTTTCGGTATCCAGATTGGGCCATTTGGTGCTCAACTTCATCAATCGGATTATGTTAGTCAGGGTGTACCTGTAGTAATGCCCGCTGATATGATTGACGAGCAGATCAGTATTGCTGAGATCGCAAGGGTGGATGAGATGAAAGCACAAGAGTTAGCTATTCATAGGTTAAAAGCAGGAGATATTTTGTTGCCGAGACGCGGTGAGTTGGATCGCCGAGCCTATATTGATGAGCGAAGTGAAGGGTGGTTATGTGGTACGGGTTCAATTCGGGTACGTGTTGGCGAATCAGTCTCTTCCCGTGCAGTGTTTCATTCTCTGGCCTCGATTCATGCGGTCAGGTGGCTAAAAGGAAATGCAGTCGGCACTACAATGCCCAATTTAAACAGCAGTATTGTTGGGCGGATACCCATTGCATTGCCACCAAAGCATAGATTAGAGATGGTCGTTGAGCAACTTGATTATTTGCAAGCTGAAATTCAACAGGTGTTTGAACGGCTTACTTTGGCTCGCCAAGTAAAATTCAAGTTACTTACGCTTGTAGAAGAAAATCCATATACTGTTTAACGAATCCCACACTGTGGAAGCCCTGATCCGTGACCTGCTCAGCGGGGTGCGAGCCAACGTCCCCGGCACGGGCCACAAACGGTTGGGCAATCGAAGCTTCTTTTGGCCCGTGCCGGGGACGTAAGCGACGACTTCCGGCCGGTGGCGGGGGTGTAAATGGCGGGTCAACGGTGCGACTGGCTGTGCGGGGTGCGAGCCAACGTCCCCGGCACGGGCCACAAACGGTTGGGGCAATCGAAGCTTCTTTTGGCCCGTGCCGGGGACGTAAGTGGTGCGGCTGCTGGCCGGTGGTGGGGGTGTAAATGGCGGGTCAACGGTGCGACTGGCTGTGCGGGGTGCGAGCCAACGTCCCCGGCACGGGCCACAAATTGTTGGG
>JAHDWG010000382.1:6776-7233 GCA_023384495.1 Caldilineaceae bacterium | reverse complement strand
TCGTTTCGAGGGCACCCACGGGCTTCGCCTCTTGCCGACTCCATGATACCAGGGCGCCCCAGAGCGCACTGAGGTTTTTCTCGGTGTTCTCTGTGCAGTCTCCGCGCGCTCGGTGTTCCGCTGTTTTTCTATTTTCAGAACACCTGCGTATACCTGCGTATAGAAGTGACGGTCACCTGAACAAAGATGATATAATGGCGTCATGTCGAAACAGATTCTGCATTTGCACTTGGGCAACGATGCCGAACCGAAACGGGCGACGGTTCGCTTTCTCGACGATACGTTCACCATCCAAAGCATCGGCGTGGGCGGCGACATCGACACCCTTGTGCGGCTGATTGCAGAGGCCGATACGACAGGCAGCGCCGACGCCATCGCGCTGGACGGGATCGCCACCGAACTGTGTCTGGGCCGCCAACGAATAAGGCATCTGTGGGCCGACCGCATCGATGCGGCC
>JAHDWG010000382.1:2411-6766 GCA_023384495.1 Caldilineaceae bacterium | reverse complement strand
GACGGGCCAGGGCGTGCGCGGCGCGTTTGAACGCTGGGCCATCCGCCTCGTCAGCGAACGCGAGCCGGGCATCTTTTCGCGGCGGCGTGTGTTGCTGGCGCCAGGGCTGAATCACAATGGGCTGGCCGATGGGTTGGGCGCATTCACCGATGAGCGCCGCTGGGCCGAGCCGATCTTCTATTTCAACCTGCCCAGTGCGGCCACCGGTGAGTCGGCCATCCGTTTCATGACCGAACGCATCCTCAACGTGGTGCACGACAAACCCTTTCGCCGCATCTTCCCGCAGGCTGGCGCGCCTGGCCAGCCGCGTTCAGCAACGCCCTTTCAGTGGGCGCAGATCATCGCCGGCGACTTGCCGGCCATTCGCCGCTATGCGCCGCCGACGTTGCCAGGCAAGACCGTCATCAGCGAATGCGCCACACTCGACGACGAGGCCGACCTCCGTCGCCGCCGTGTGGCGACGCTCATCACTACCATGCCGCCACTGGGCGCAACGGGGCTGGACGCTACGCAGCCGGCGCGTTGGCCGGCTGCCGTGGTCGAGGCCTGCATGGCGGCCTCCATCGGGCGGCGCAACCTCACGGAAGATGACTATTTGAACCAGATGGCCGAACTCGACTGGACCCCATGTCTGGTCAACCTTCAGGGCGAGGAGCCAGTCAATCGCTTTGCGTTTGTCATCCACCCGCTATCGGCGCGCTACATCTTCAACCATCCCACACTACGCTGGTTTCGCTGGCTGCCCCATGCCTGGGTGGAATGGCTGGCCGCGTTTGCGCCGCCTCTCTATCTCAGCCGGATCACAGGGGTGCAGAGCGACGCCACCGGCCAGCGCGTCGAGGGCCTCCTCTACACGCTGGGGGCCACCCCGCGCCAGATGATGCGCCGCGACCCCAGCTTCACCTATCGACGCCTGCTGCGCGTTGCGCGCCACGCCGAAGCGCGCGGGGCAAGGCTGATGGGGTTGGGCGCCTTCACCAGCATTGTGGGCGACGCTGGCATCACCGTGGCGCAACAGGCCGAGATCGCCATCACCAGTGGCAACAGCCTGACCGTGGCCGCCACGTTGGAGACGGCCAAACAGGCCGTGCGCAGCCTGGGCGCCCGAGACCTGACGCAGGGTAAGGCCATGGTGGTGGGCGCCACCGGGTCGATTGGGTCGGTCTGTAGCCGGTTGTTGGCGCAGGCGCTGGGTGAAGTGACGCTGGTGGCGCCGCGGCCCGAACGTCTGATTGCGCTCAAACGACAGATCGAGGCCGAGACGCCGGGCGCGCAGGTCACCATTGCTACCTCACCCGACGAGCATATCGGCGAGATGGAGCTGCTCATCACCACCACCAGCGCGTTTGACCAGCGGGTGATCGACATCACCCAGTGCAAACCCGGGGCTGTGATCTGTGATGTGGCGCGGCCGCCCGACATCCAGGCTTGGGAAGCGGCCCTGCGCCCCGATGTGCTGGTGATCGAGAGCGGCGAAATTCTGTTGCCGGGCGATCCGGATTTTGGTTTCGACATTGGCCTGCCGCCCAAAACCGCCTACGCCTGCCTGGCGGAAACTGCGCTGCTGGCAATGGAAGGCCGCTTTGAGGATTACAGCATCGGCCGCGAGCTGGAATTGGACAAGGTAAAGGAGATCTACCGGCTCTTTCGGAAGCATGGACTCAACCTGGCTGGTATGCGCAGCTTCGACCGCTATGTCACCGACGCCGCGCTGGATGAGAAGCGCCGGCTGGCGGCCGCATGGCGCGCTGACCCCGCGGGCTTTGGGCGCTATAAAGCCGAAGCTCGCCGAAAGCTGGCCGCCCATGATGCTCGGCTTTCGCAGCGTACGGGCCGCAAAGGGACCGCGCCGTCGGCCTGGCGCCCGTTGGCGCCCGTCCTCGTCGGGTTGATGGCCCTTGGCTGGTGGCTGCAACGCCGGGGCCGCGCCCGCGAAACGGTGGCTAACCGTAGTCATCTCGCCTGACGCCGACGTGAGAAAATGGTTGCAGATCAGATCTGCGCTCTCTGTGTTGCGCTGTTAGGTACGATTTTCAGCGTGATTGAGATAGGCGCTGAGTCACGGATAAAAGAAAGAATGCTATGAACATTTTCCAATCTGATGAACATCTGTATGAGGTATTGCAGTTGGTATTTGATCAAGTGAACGCCACGCCGGGGCAGATCGAACCCTTCACCCGTAGCAATCTGGTGATCCGAATCCGTACAGCGGCGCCCGAGGCAGAGATTTTGCTGGACGGACGGCAACCGCCGCTGGAGGTCTTCTATGGGCCGCGGCCGGGCAAAGCCAACCTAGAGATCGCCTTGCCGGCGAATTTGCTCCACGCCATCTGGCTAGGCGAAGAGAAGGGCAGCAACGCCTTTTTTAGCGGCAAGGTCAAGACCAAGGGCAACCTTATGAAGGCGATGCCCCTGTTGGATCTGTTTCGCGAGTGCGAGCGAGTCTATCCACAAATTGCCGTTGCAAAGAAACTCGTGTAAAATTGTAAGGAGATCGTGTGCGGATTCGAATATGCAGGGTAGCCGCCTCCCGCCTTCCACACGGCGCCATCCACGGCCTATCGCTTTCCTTTGACACTCTGTAGAACAGACGTTATAATCGGGCTACGTACAGGGGCGTCAGCCCCTGGCGGATATTGGATGAATCGTTCACAGTTGCGCCGACGCCTGCGCTTCGGTTGTGACCGGCCCGTTGCAGACATGGAAGCCGTGGGCCTCACAAGGCTGGGCCATACAGCTGGTCATACAATTGACTCAAACAATTGACTCAACAAACAACAGGTATCAGTCATCATCGCGAGAATCGAGGCACACGGAGCAGCGTATGAGCGTCACCGACGAAGTCAAGCAGCGAATTGACATCGTCGAATTTATTGGTCGCTACACGCCCCTAAAACGAAGCGGCGCCACCTACAAGGGGCTCTGCCCGTTTCATGGCGAGCGGACGCCTAGCTTTATCGTGTTCCCCCACACGGGCACATGGCGCTGTTTTGGGGCCTGCGGGATTGGCGGCGATGTCTTCACCTTTCTCATGCAGAAAGAGAATGTGGATTTTCGCGAAGCCTTGCAAATGCTGGCCCGTGAGGTTGGGGTTGACCTGGAGGCCGCCGAGGGACGCGAGGGCGCCGGCCAGCGAGCAACGCTCTACACGGTCAACGACGCCGCGGCCGCTTATTTTCAAGAGGTATTGCGCCACCACCCAGCCGCGGCGGCGGCGCGCGCGTATCTAGCCGGCCGTGGGCTTGATGACGAGACGCGCGAGCGATTCCGTCTGGGTTTTGCCCTCGAATCATGGAGCAGCCTGCGCGACCATCTGAGCGAGCGGGGGTATAGCCTGGCGCAACAATTGGACGCCGGGTTGGTCAAACAAAACGAAACACGTGAGCGCACCTACGACGCCTTTCGCAACCGCGTGATGATCCCCATTTCTGACCGGCAGGGGCGCATCATTGGGTTCGGCGGGCGTGTGATGGACAAGAGCGAACCCAAATATCTCAACACGGCAGAGACGCCGCTCTTTCATAAGTCGCGCGTGATCTATGGGCTCGACCTGGCCGGGCCGGCAATCCGAAGCGCTAACCAGGTTGTGATTGTCGAGGGGTATATGGATGTCATTGCGGCGCACCAACATGGTTTTGCCAATGTGGTGGCCTGCATGGGCACATCGCTGACCGCTGAACAGTTGCAGCAGTTGCAGCGCTACACCGATCATTTTGTGCTTGCGCTTGATGCCGATGCGGCGGGCCAACAAGCCACCATACGCGGTCTGAACCAGGCGCGTCAGGCGCTGGGGCGGGTGCAAAAGCCCACTGTGACAGCCAGCGGCATCCGCATGGAGGCTCGGCTCAACGCACAACTGTCGATCTGCGCCATGCCCGACGGGCAAGACCCCGACGATGTCATCCGCCGGCAACCAGAACAGTGGCGGCAATTGGTGGCGGCTGCACAGCCGTTGGTTGATTTCTATTTTGCCAGCATCGCCCGGCAATATGACCTGGCCACGGTGCAGGGCAAAGGTCAGGCCGTCGCTGAACTGGCCCCGCTGATTGCCGAGCTTCACGACGAGATCGAACAGCAGCACTATGTGGACCAGCTCAGCCGCTGGGTCCGGATCGATGAGCAGACGATTTGGGAGCGCGTGCGGGCAGCGGCGCGCACGGGGCAATTGGTCCTTGACCGGTCTGCGCACCGGCGTCTGTCCCCATCCGTGGGCGAAGGCCGCCGGGCGCCGCAGCCCTCCATCAGCCCGGCGCCAGGGCAGGAGACGACGGTTGAACCGCGCCCGTCTGCGCATCTGTTTGGCCGTGAAGAATATCTACTCGCTTGCCTGCTACTACAGCCAAATTTGTTGGTCT
>JAHDWG010000382.1:0-2401 GCA_023384495.1 Caldilineaceae bacterium | reverse complement strand
CCGACCTACTCCATATCGAAAACCAGGAACTTTTTCGAATGCTCAAGCAATATATGGGTGGCGAGGAACCCTGGGATGTAGAGGCCTTCCAGGAGATGTTGACGCCTCACCTGCACGGGCGGCTCGCCGATCTGATGGCGTATGGCGCTCGTCTGCCCCAGCGCAACGATGAGCAACTGGCTGAAGACCTGGTGCAAACCTTGATCCGAATTCGAATTGAACGCATTCGGGTTGAAAGCCAAAACATCAGATTTTTGGAAGACGAAGCGATCCACCAGGGTGACATGGCGGGGTCAAAGGCCTGGAGCGACATCAAGAACCGTCATTTGCGCGAGTTGTCCCATTTACAGCAGGAGGCCGTCCGCATCCTCCCGCGCGGCCAGGCAAGCGGGCGAGGTGTACGCGCCCGCTGACGATGATACTGTACTCACGGAACGCCGGACAGCGTATGCTACGTTGCTCTAAACTTTGCTCTGTTTGAAAACGCGAGGCTTTATGCCGATTCAGCCAACTGTCATTTGCGTTTTCAAAGCAACCGCGGTTTAGATGGAAATAGGTAGATTTGCAGGACATAAATATGGGCAGAAGACGACGTATTACCCCGGATAGCTCGCCCACGCGCACGCCGCTAACCCCCGTGGCGAGGTCAAGCAGCGCGCCTGAAAGCGAGTTGGACGAGTATATTCACATGGGGGAGAAGCCCGCCGAAGAGGACGATCTCTTTGACGATATCCCGGAAGAGTCAGAAACTGGTGATGAAGACGCCGCCATCCCTTCGATCGAACGAGACACCAAACTCGAAGAGGAGATCGAGCAGGAAAAGTACATCCCGCTCGAAAAACTGATTGCCGATGTGGCCGAGCCGGGCACGAGCCTGGACCCTGTGCGCATGTATCTGCGCGATATTGGGCGCGACCCACTGCTGACGGCGGAAGAAGAGATGGATCTGGCTCAGCGCATCGAGGCCGGCAACAAGGCGCTGGCCGAATGTGAGAAGCTGTTCAACCTGCGCTTTGCGCCCGGCGAAAACACAGTCGCCCGCTTCAACCGAGCCTTACAAGAGATTGATCAGCTCGATGACCCGGCGCAGATCGATGCGCTGGAGGCGAAGTTGCTCGACGGCAAGATCGCGCACCAGCGGCTCACCCAAAGCAACCTGCGTCTGGTGGTCAGCGTCGCCAAGCGCTACATTGGCCGTGGGCTTAACTTCCTCGATCTGATTCAGGAGGGGAACCTGGGCCTCTTGCGCGCGGTGGACAAATTCGACCACACATTGGGCTTTAAGTTTAGCACCTATGCCACCTGGTGGATTCGCCAGGCCATCAGCCGGGCCATCGCCGACCAGGCGCGCACCATCCGCATCCCGGTTCACATGGTCGAGACCATCAACCGGCAGACGCGCATCCAGCGCAACTTGCAACAGGAGCTTGGCCGCGAGCCAACCTTTGAAGAGTTGGCGTTGGCCATGGACTTTCTCGAAAACGACGAGGCGAACAAGGTACGCGCCACGATGGTGAATGGCGCTGACCTGGACCCGGAGTTGCGTCGGCGCCTGGAACGCGCGGCGGCCAAGGTGCAGAAGATCCAGCGCCTGAGCCAGGACCCGTTGAGCCTGAACACACCGGTGGGCACCGAGGAAAACAGCTCGCTGGGTGATTTCATCGAAGATGATAAGATGCCCGCGCCCGAAAGTTCGGCCACCATCCGGCTGCTGCAAGAGCAGATGGGCGAAATCCTGGATCAACTGGGCGAGCGCGAGCGAGAAGTGCTGGTCATGCGCTTTGGTCTAAAAGATGGCATTACCCGCACGCTGGAGGATGTGGGCAAGCAGTTCAACGTGACGCGCGAGCGAGTGCGCCAGATCGAGGCGAAGGCGTTGCGCAAGCTGCGTCATCCCCTTCGTAGCCGCAAACTGCGCGACTATTTGGGGTAATTGGTCAGGTCGGGTTGTTCATCGGCACAGGAGCGCCCGGGCCTTCGGTCTTACAAAAAACGCATCCAAATTTGACTTTTACAGTCTCATGAAGTATAGTAATCATCGTTCGGCCTCAATACTCCTCGGTAGCTCAATCGGCAGAGCGTCCGGCTGTTAACCGGATGGTTGTTGGTTCAAGTCCAGCCCGGGGAGCCTATACCACTGGGTATCGTGGAAAAGCGCCTCGTCAGACACTAGATATAGTGTTTGACGAGGCGTTTTTCTTATGCCAAAAAATGGAAAGAACCACACAGAAAAACGGTTTTTGCTTCAGACCGAATTCGATGAATTCCTGCTTGACCGCCGGGCGCGCAGCCTGACGAGAAAGACGCTCCTATACTACCGCACAAGCCTACGCCTCTTTTTGTCGTTCCTGACTGACCAGGGCGTCACCACAACCGCAGACGTAACCGCACGCCATATCCG
>JAHDWG010000381.1 GCA_023384495.1 Caldilineaceae bacterium | reverse complement strand
AACGATAGCGTACAGCAGGAACACAGAGAACACAGAGGAGACACAGAGCGCACTGAGGTCTTTCTCTGTGCTCTAGTATGATGGATGCACAGCGCCGAACTCTGTGCATCTCTGTGCAGTCTCTGCGCCCTCTGTGTTCCCGCCGTTTTACTCTATTTCCACAACAGACGAGGAGAGAACGATGAAACATCGCTACGCCGAAATGACCTGGCCCGAATGCAAGGCCGCGGCCGACGAAGGCCGCGTGGCCGTGCTCCCCACCGGCACCTACGAAGACCACGGCTATCACCTGCCCATTGATGTGGATGTGCTGCTCGCCACCACCATCTGCGACCGCGCGGTGGCGCGCATCCCCGACGAGGCAGTATTGATCCCCCCGGTGACGCATGGCTACAGCCCGCATCATATGGACTTCCCGGGCAATATCACCATCGATTGGGAAGTTTTTGTCAGGTATGTCAAGGGCGTCTGCCTCAGCCTGGCCGAGCATGGCTTTGAGCGGATTCTGATTGTCAACGGCCACGGTTCGAATACGCCGCTGGTGGAGACAGCAGCCCGGCTGACCATTGTGGAGACGGGCGGGCGCGTGCTCTGCGCCTCGGTCAACCATTGGGGGCTGCGCGGGGCGCGTGAGGCCGCCCGCGCCGCCCGCGAATCGGACTTTGGCGGCATGTCCCACGCGTGTGAACTGGAGACGTCGCTCTATCTCGCCATCTGCCCTGAGCTGGTGCAGATGGACAAAGCGGTGGACGAGCGTTCGCCGCTGCCGGCCAGCTTTCAGACCGACCTCAACCTGGGCAAGCGGGCCGACGGCGCCATCGCCACGCTCATGCCCTATTGGAGCACCATGTCGCAGAGCGGCGTGCGCGGCGACGCCACCAAGGCGACGCGTGAAAAGGGGGAAGTCTTTCTGGAAGGGGCCATCCAGGGGCTAATCGAGCTGGTGCGCGAGCTACGGGCCACCGAGCTAAAGTCGCGCGTCGATAAGCATTGAGAGACTGCCGTGAAAATAGAGCATAACAGCGTAACACAGAGAGCCCAGAGGGGGTACAGAGAACACCGAGAAAAACCTCTGTGTGCTCTGTGTTCCTGCTGTACGCCGCCATTTTCATCGCTTTCGGTGACCACAGGTCATGATGCCTGTTTGAAAAGGTGCGTTGCCGGGCGGGTTCGCAGATACCGTCAGCGCGTCCACTCGTAAAAGCTCTGCCGCGCCCGCTTGAACTCTGCCGGTGGCCGGTTGATCATGGTGGCGCCGGCGGTATCCACCTCGATGATCTGGGCGCTCACCGGCTCGTAGGCGGCGCGCGGGGCCACCGCGCCCTTGGCGACCAGGATGCGCTGCTGCTGGGGTACGATTCCCATGCAGGTGATCTGGTGGATGCTCATGGGGGGGGTGCGCTTGCTGTTGAGCACAAGCAACCCCGCTCGTTTGCCAGGCTCGCCCCGTTTCGGCACGTCGACCACGGCGCTCAACCCCTGGTTGAAGTAGCGCCCGCCGCCGTGACGGCGCTCGGTCTCTTCGTAGGTTCCATCGTGCAGCGTGCGCACGCGGCCGGTGATGGGCAAGGTCGGCCCGTGCATCTGGTCGGTCTTGCCGCCGACGGTCAATGAAACGGCGCCGCCAATGCCGGCCTGGGCGCAAAGCTGCACGGCCTCCGGATCGTAGATAGCGACGACCCAGCCGTCGGCGTTCTGGTCGAGCAACTCTTTGAGGATGATGGTGGCGTCGCCCGCGCTGCCGCCGCCAATGTTGTCGCCCAGTTCAAAGAGCGAGACGGGTGTCTTGGCGGCTGCCATCGCCATCTTTACCGCTTCGGCGGGGCTGGCAATGTGGGGGATGAGCTGGTCGCGCACAGACCACATCATCTCGCCCAGCCGCGCGGCCTCGCGCGCGGCCAACTCGGCGTCGCCGTCGGCCACCACCACGATCGAAGGCCCCATTGCCGGCACATCGGCATATTGGTAGCCGGCTGCAATGCTGACTGCCAGGATACCCGGCTGCTGCTCCAGCGCGATGGCTGCGTCCATGAGTGGTTTCATGGGAGCGCTGCTGGTGTTGTGGAAGGCAATGTTAAAGAGCACATTGGGTTTGACGATTGCGCTCACCGGCTTGACTTCGCCGCGGATGGTGCGGGCGATCAGTTCGGCGGCCTGTAGTCCCCGTTCGGGCTGGTCGATGTGGGGGCAGGTCTTGTAGATGATGAGGGCGGTGGCGTCTTGCACCAATTGTTCGGGTGCGTTGCCGTGATAGTCGTGGGTTACCACCACCGGGAAATCGGGCCCGACCAACGCCCGCACCCGGCGCACGATCTCGCCGTCGGCCTGGGGGAAGCCCTCAGCCACCATGGCGCCGTGCAAGGCAAGCAGCAGTCCGTCTATCTGCGGCAGCGCCGTGCGTAGTTCGTCGAGCAGTTGGCCCACCAGGGTCTCAAAGGCCTCGCTGGTGACTGTGCCCGCCGGCGTCGCCCCGGCGCCCAGCAGGGGATGCAGCTCATAGTCGTATTCGTCGGCCCCGGCAATGTAGCCCGCCACCTCATGGAACGTGGGCCGGTAGTGCTCGACCATCTCTGCGCCACGGTGGACGTGAAAATCGGCGAGCGTTGTGGGGTGGACGGCGAAGGTATTCGATTCGTGCATGATCGAAGCAATAGCGATGCGCATGGTAGGTTTCCTCCTCAAGGAGCGAAGGCGCAAAGACGCAGAGAACTGCCTTCGCGCCTTTGCATCTTTGCGTTGAGATGTTGGTGTTCAACATGGTGCTGACTCATACGGCCTATACGATTTTTCAACCCGATGTGTGGCGAATTGGCGCCTGTAGTGTGGCGTTGTCACCCTGGCGACAGGGCCGGCTCGGCATTCTCACTTCGCAGAACTGGCGCGTCTGGGCAGATTCACGCGCCCACAGGCAGGTCAACGCGCTGAGGATGCCGGCGGCAAGCGGGCTGCGCGAAGGTTTGCCGTCGCGCAGCGCCATGAGCCAATCGTGGCAGAGCTCGCGATCGCCGCCAAAATGGGGCATATCGCCGGTGAAGTCGATGGTCTCCACCACCGGTTGGGTGTGGCTAAAGAGCTTGATCTGGTTTTGATACCAGTCGAACTCGATGGTCCCATTGTAGCCGCGCAGCCGCGCCCCCCGGCGTTCGGCCTTGTAGCGGGCAAAGACATTCTGCGAATAGCTCACCTGGGCGCCCGATTCGTATTGGAGGATGCAGTTGGCGACATCCTCAATCTCCATCCCTTCCGAGAAGACACAATAGTCATACTGGTCGGAAAAGGCGACCGCGGCGCGCTCAAAACCGTGGCGAAAGCGCACGAATGGGCTTTCGGGGCAACGTTCATTCAACTCGCAATCCTTGCACTGAAGGTTGCGCGGCATGTCGCCCCCAAAGACGCGGCGAGCGTTCATGGCCGCCACCACCTGTGGGGGCTGGTCGAGCAGATAGGTGAGGTAGTCCAGGTCGTGGGTGGCCTTCTGCAGAAAGAGGCCGCCCGTGAGTGCGTAGTCGCGATACCAGGTGCGGAAGTAGACCGTTCCATAGGGCACATCGTTGTAGGCATCCACATGCTCCACCGTCCCGATCCGCCCGGCGTCGATGATCTGTTTGACCGTCTGCAACAGCGGGCTGAGCCGCAGCGGAAACGAGACCACCGTTGGGGCCGCATAGTTGCGAAAGGCGGCGTCGAGTTGTTGAACCTGTTCAAAGCTGATCGCCACCGGCTTCTCCAAAAAGAGAGGTAGGCCAGTCGTCGCCACCTTGCACGCCATTTCGGTGTGCAGGTTGCAACGTGTGCCGATCATCACCCCGTCGAGCTGGGCGGCGCCGGCCAGCAGATCATCGGCGGTGGGGACGACGCGCGCCTGCGCCAGTAAGCCGTCGTCGCCCGCCTTGATGGCTTCGCCGCGCGGGTCGGCCACAGCGGTGACCGCATAGGGGATGCCAAAGACGTTCAACCCGCGCGCCATGTGGGCAATGCGCGCGCCATAGCCGATGATGCCGATGCGTAACACAAAGGATTCCTTTCACCTGCCTACATCAATCTGCGAGGAGTAGTCACTGCCACCATACCGGCCTTGTCGTGTGCGCAGCCAGCGCAAGCCTCGATTGCGTGCGGCGCGATTTGGTGGATACCCATGTTATCCCAGCTGCTGTTATACCAGTTGGCGGCGGGGTTTGTCAAAGAGGTGAAAAAAGTAAGCGGCGTAACCATGCTCCAGCCATCAGCGTGGTTACGCCGCTACGTTTCTTTGGTTGCTCAAGAGTCTATCGATACTGAACCGCGGGTGTGATCGGCGCCTGCGCCCGTATGGAGGGCCGCTTGCGTAGGGCCTGGAGCATGGCCGCGGCTCGTTGCCAAAGCGTATACCCGGCAGGGAGCTGGGCCAGCATCCGCCGTTGGCGCGCATCGGCCAACAGAGCGTCTGCTCGGTTGTTCGCTTCCATCATCATCAGGTCGGGCAGGTGTTGGTGCAACATTGAGACTCTCCTTGGTTGGGCGTTGCGCTAATTGCTTTCGATAGGCCCATCATAGCGGAGATAGGTCGCCTGCCCGTCCATTGGCGCGTCGCGGTTGCGTCCAATACGCCATGGCCATCATGACTTGTGGACACCGATAACACCGATAACAATGAAAATGGCAGCTTAGGCAGCCACAAGATGGTTTCAACCGACTGCCGGCGCAACTGCGCGGCGTTCGGCAGGCGAGAGCACTTCCAATACCTGGCAGGCCAGTTCATAGCGGCCAAAGCTGGGCATGAGATAGACGCCCTGTACATGGGGCAGATCTTTGAGTTCGAGCAGTAACTCTTGCGCCATTTTGACGCCTTCTTCGCGGCCCTTGGGGCCGGCCTTGCGCATCCGCTCTAGCGCCGCCTCGCTTAGGGTGATGCCGGGCACCTCATTGTGCAAGAAGCTGGCATGTTTGTGACCTTGCAGGGGCAGCACGCCGATCAGCACCGGCGCGGGGAACTCGCCGTAGCGCTCTTCATAGAGGGCGAGAAAGTTGAGCCAAAGCTGCGGGTCGTAGATGGGCTGTGTCATGGTGAAGTGCGCGCCGCCGCTCACCTTCTGGTGGAAGCGATCCACCTCTTCGCCCAGGTTGGGCCGCGTAGGGTCGCACGCCACGGCAATCGTAAAGCCGCCCCCCTGCCCCAGCTCGCGCCCGGAGAAATCGACCCCCTGGTTGAACTTGTCGATGATGCGCACCAGGCCGATGCTGTCCACATCATAGACGGCTGTGCTCTCCTTCATGTCGCCCATGCTGGGCGGGTCGCCGGTGAGGGCGAGGATGTTACGCACACCCAGCGCCCGCGCCCCGATCAGGTCTGACTGGAGCGCCATGAGCGAGCGGTCGCGCGTGGTGTAGTGGAGGATCGTCTCAATGCCCACCTGTTGCTGGATCTGGATGCAGAGTGAGAGCGCGCCCATGCGGACGCGGGCCATGGGGCTGTCGGCCACATTGACGGCGTCGGCGCCC
Source organism: Caldilineaceae bacterium (assembly GCA_023384495.1). Lineage (GTDB taxonomy): Bacteria > Chloroflexota > Anaerolineae > Caldilineales > Caldilineaceae > CFX5. The sequence goes on along the minus strand of JAHDWG010000381.1, from coordinate 1,791 downwards.
ATGAGCTTGGCGTGGCGGGCGCCCTCGATTTGCTTCTGCGCATTGAAACCGCGCGGCGGGTCCACCTCAACGCTGATCACAAAATCCCCTGCGCGCAGCTTGCGCAACAGCTCGGTGGGGGGCGCCTCGCCCTCGGCGTTGAGGTCGGCGGTCAGGCTGCTCACCGGCGCATCGGCTGGCTCGTCGATTGCGCCGACTACCACCACCCCATTGGCCGTTTGGGCGCCCTTCTCGCTGAGGGCCTGGTTGAGCGCCTCGCGCATGGCGCGGATGTGCATGGGCGTGGTGCCGCAACAGCCGCCGACCAGGCGGGCGTTGTTCTCCAAAAAGAGCGCGACATGCCGGGCAAAATACTCCGGGCTCGACGGATAGTAAAAGCGCCCAGCCACCCGCTCGGGGAAGCCCGCATTGGCCATAACGCTAAACCGCTGTTCAGGCGCGACCTGACGCATCACCTGCAACGTCTCCAACGTCTGCGCCGGGCCGACCGTGCAGTTGATGCCGACCACGTCGACGCCGGCGGCGCGCAGCCGTTCGATCACGTCCACAGGCGACTGGCCGCTGAGGGTGAGGCCATCGTGCGCATAAGTCATCGAGGCGACGACGGGCAGGTCGCATGTCTCGCGGGCGGCAAGCACCGCGATCTCAAGTTCGTCGAGGTTGCTAAAGGTCTCAAAGAGGAGAAAATCGGCGCCGGCCTCCCAAAGCACCGCGATCTGCTCGCGGAAGGCGGTGCGCGCCTCCTCTTCGCCCAGCGGCCCGTGCGGGTGGAGGCGCCGGCCCAGCGGCCCTACGTCGCCGGCGATGAAGAGGGCGCGGCCGGTGACCTCGCGCACATCGCGCGCCAGGCGGACGGCCTTGAAGTTGAGTTCGCGCACATGGTCGGCCAGACCGTGTGCAGCAAGCCGCACCCGGTTGGCGCCAAAGGTGTGGCTCTTGATCACATCGGCGCCGGCTGCCGCATAGGCCTGGTGGATTTCGGTGACCCAGCCGGGGCGACTGATCACCAGTTGCTCAAGGCATTGTTCGCTGCTGGCGCCGCGGGCAAAGAGCATGGTGCCCATCGCGCCGTCGCCGAGAAGCGGGCGTTCGCTCAGTTTGTGTAAGAATGGATTCATGTGAGATATTCCACTGGAATGAGATTAGGCTGCTGGATAACCTGAAAATGGCTGTCCGTTGTGATCATCAAGTCACAGCGATGCAAAAGAAAGGTGGTCAAAATGATGGCATCGACGGTCGGCAGTTGGAGGCCCAGACGGTAACGCGCCGCCTGAGCAGCTATTTCAGGTGATACATTTACAAGCCGGATATTGGTCGCTGTGCGCATCTGATAGAGCCACTCTTCGGCAATCCCAATCAGGCTTCGCTTGATGAAATAGGTAAACAATTCATTGAGAGACAGAGTGGAGATCACCAAGACGTGTTCACCCGCGGCATATTCATTCCAGATTGCCAACGCTCGTGGGGTCTGATTATGGTGGCTGATAAAAATGCCGGTGTCCAAGCCTAGAAGCATCGGTCGCGTCTACCTTCTTCAATTTCTGCCCAGGTGACATCTTGGAGCGCCATTTCTAACAATTCCACAATGCGATCGGCCTGCTCCTCACGTGTCAGGGTTTCTTGTGGTCTCGCACCCTGGGTGCTCATATTCCCGATAAAATCGTACTTTGGGTCCAACAACCATTCATAACCTGTTCGAATCGTTCTGTTCGTTTCGACAGTGGGCTGCACCACCAACACCACCTCCACCCGGCCCGGCGGCAGACCAACCGGCGCTTCCAAACGCAACAC
>JAHDWG010000380.1 GCA_023384495.1 Caldilineaceae bacterium | reverse complement strand
CGATGTCTTCCCCCAGGAGCCGCTGCCATTGGACCACCCCATCCGCAGCGCGCCGGGCGTGATCCTCTCGGCGCACCGGGCGGGCAGCGTCCCGCGCGACCTTCGCAACATCGGGCGCCTGGTGGTGGACGACCTCGAGGCCATGCTCATGGGGCTGCCCCCCACCGCCCTGCAGTCTGCACAGCCCGAAACCATCTTCCGGCTGGAGTAGCGCCCCTACGAGCTCAGGGCGCAACGCGCCAGAGTTCGTAGATCGCCGCGCCGTCGCGCTGGGGGAAGCTCCGCTCCAGCACGGGGCGCAGGCCCAGCGCGGCCGCCTCGGCCATGAACACCTCGCGCCGCCTGGCAAAGACGGTTGCGCCCGGCGCCCGCAACAGGTAGACGTTGTCGGGATTCGGCAAGAAGGGGCGCAGCCGTGCGGCAAAGTCCGCGTCCGGCTCGGCAAATGACCCATAGCCAAAAAGCTCGACCGGTTGCACCGTCCCCTCGCTCAGGTAGCGAACAGTGGCGGCAAAGCCCCAGTCAAGCGCCAGGGGCGCGCCTAACCCGCTGTAACGCAGGTGGTAGGCCAGATGATAGCTGGCGTCGCTGTGGTCGGCCAGCCCGCCGCTCTGCGCCAGCGCGCCGTGATAACGCACCGTCGCGGCCCCATCCAGCGCCACCCAGGCCACCACGGCGACGATCACGAGCGCGCGCACTGGGCGCAGCGTGCTGGGGCCGGCCAACAGCGTCGCCGCGGCGATGCCGGCTGTCGCGGCCAGCAGCGGCTGGAGCAGGGCATAGTGGGTGATGAAGAGGTCGCTCACAGTGAAAAGGCTGCACGCCACCGCCATCCCCAACAAGAGCAGCGGCGGGGCGATGTTGCGCCAGCGGCGGGCGAGCGCCGCCAATGTGAACGCCCCGGCCAGCCACGGCGCCAGCGGATTAGCATGGACCGCGCCCAAATACCAGAGGTGATCCCCGCGCAGTGTCTGCCCCAGTTGCTGCCCGCGAATGAGCAGATTTTGCAGCAGCGCCCGGTTGTCGACACCGTAGTAGCTCTGCTCCACGCTGCCCGCAATGCGCGACAACGTCCCGCCCGTCTGCCAGTTGAAGGCGATCAGCGGCGCCAGGGGGATCACAAAGGCCGCCAAGGCGCCGGCAACCAGTGCAGGCGAAAGCCGCGGCGCGCGCTGCGGGTTCCGCCTGCGCTGTTGCAGCCACCACCCCCCGGCCAGCAACCCAAAGGGGAGTACAACCCAAAAGGCCAATAATTTCGCATAGAGAGCCAGGCCGCCGGCAAATGCGCTCCAGACCAGCGCGGAAGGCTGCCCGGTGCGCAGCCAGCGCAGCCCCTGCCAGATGCACCAGCAGCAGAGCGGCTCGGTCAGATTGGTGACAAAGATACCCTGCCGGCTCCAAAAGACAAAGCTGGGTGAGGCGGCGTGAAGGGCGACCGCGATGAGGCCAGCCCAAGAGATGGGGGAGCGGGTGGGCGATGCGTCTACGCCGCCGACGGGCGCCAGTCGCCAATATTCACTCACCGCCCGCTCCAGCAGCAGCAGCGCGGCCAACCCGGTGAGCACCGCCACCACACGGAGGTTCGGGACGCCAATGCCGGTCAACGCCAGCATGGGCAACGCCAGATAGACATTGAGCGCGCCGATATAATCCTGCACCATCAGCGGCAGCGACCAGCCAAACCAGTCGGCGCTGGCCCCGCGGAAGGTCGAGACCGGCGCGCCGGTGAGCAACTCCATGGCGTTGACGCCCGCCTCGGCGGCCTCGTCGTAGTGTAGCCCCGGCAGCCCCAACTGGTGGAGCGTCAGCGCCATGAAGATCAGCGATGCCATTCCCACGCCAATGATTGGACCGTGCCGGCTGGCCAACACGGAAAAGGGCGAGGCGTTTGTACGGCGCCTCGCCCCTTGATGCACTTCTGCCGTGCGTGACATGCCTGCTTCTTTCAACGTTATCACTGCCCAATCAGGTAGACTTCGCTGACCATGCTGCGATAGTTCCACCCGCTGGCATAGATGCGGATGCTGTTGATCCGCGCCGGGCGAGTCCCTTGCGCCTCGAGCAGGGCGATGAGGTCGGGGGAGCGATAGGTGAACCACTGGGCTTGCCCTACCTGCACGCCGAGCGCCTCGGGCACGGCGGGGCTGGAGCCGTCAGGGTCGCGATAATAGAAGCCATAGCCCCAAAGCAGGTCTTTGCCGTAGATGTCGGTATAGTTGATCTCGACGCGCACGGGGAATTCGGTGTTGACAAAGCCCGCCCCCGGCAGACTTTGGAAGAGAATGTTCACATCCATTTGCAGCACCAACGACTCGTACACATTGACATCGCGGTCGATGGCCTGGCGGATGCCCACCTCGTTGTGGACGCTATCCTCACCCTGGCGGATGAAGTAGGCGACGCTACGCCCCTCGCGGTCGTCGAAATGGACGGCGCCGGGCGTGACGTTGTCGGCGACAATGTAGCTGGGCCACGTGTCCAGCGCCGGGGGGGCAAAATTGCCATTGCGAATCAGATTTTGCTCTGCCGATATGGCCTGCGTCGCCAACCCGCTGGCGTCCATCCAGCCGCTCAGATTGGCGCCGATGGTCAACTGCTGGTTTCGCCCTTGCATCAAAGTGGCCGCGCCATTGCGGACGGTGACGCTGGTCTGCCCGTCGACCAAAATCCAATAGCTGCCCGCGCTCAGATCGATGAGGCCGTGCGGCGTCTCCACTTCGACACGCAGGGGCCGCCGGTCGCCGCTGTTGGTGAAGACGCTAGCTTGTCCTGATTCCAGACGTAGACGCACTTGATAGGGTTCAGCGCTGCGAGTGAAAAATGGACGTCGAATGCGCAGCACGCGCAGGTCGGTGTTGGCGAAAATCTGCACGCTGCCCAGCACTTCGGTGGCGCCTGGGTTCTCGGTGCTGACCAGACCCAACGTGCCCTGGACGGTATCATCTTGGGTCACAACGCGGCTGCCTTCGCCGACGTTGTCGCGCGCAGTCGTGATCGCAATCGGCTCGCCGCTGGCAGAGGTATAGAGCAGCAGCGTGCCCAGCGTTGGCTCCAGGCGCGCCGTCTCGCTGACGGTGGCATAGCGGACGCCATAGTTGATGGCAATGGGGATCGCCACGGCCAGAAAGCAAAAGGTGGCAAAGCTGGCGAGGATGACAATCCAGGCCATGCGTTCGGGGTTTTGGCGCCATTTGCCGCCGGTCGGCCGATCCCACGCCGGTGTGGTTGTGCTCATAGCCTCAATCGTACACCTGCCCCTGCTTGTCGTCGGCTTCCGCATCCGCGGCGCGCAGCGCGGTGAGTTGGGCCAACCAATAGCGGGCGTCGCGGTCGTGGGGCGCAACCTCAACCGCCTGGCCGAAATGATATACGGCCCTATCGATCGCGCCCCGCTCTTTGTGAATCAGACCCAGATGATAGTGAACATTCGGTGTTTTGGGGTCGATGGCAAGCGCCTGTTCATAGGCTGCAATCGCCCGCTCCTGGTGTTTGGGGCCAGCCGTCTCGAGGTTGCCCAGATAGGCGGCAGCCAAATTGACCCAGAGCATAGCATGGTGCGGATGCGCGTCCACCGCCGCGCGCAACAGCGTCACGGCCCGGTTCCACTTCCGGCGGAGGATATAGGCGCCGCCCAGGTTGATGGCCACATCGGGGTCTGTGGGCGCCTGAGCATGAAGCGGTTCGAGGATGCGAATTGCCTCGTCCGGTCGATTCTGTTGCAGCAGCCGCGCACTTTCGCTCAGCGCGCGCAGAAATCCTTCTTTGCCTTCCACAGGTTCACTCATCACATCAGCACCCAAAGCACCACCGACAATGTTACCATGCTGGCCGCCGTCGAAAGAAAGATGACCGTCGCCACCATTTGGGGCGCGGTGTCAAACTCAGTGGCCAACACTGCGGTCATCACCGCGGTTGGCATGGCCGCCTGCAAGACCAGCACATTCCGTTCCACGCCGCCAATGCCGATTGCCAGGCAAAGCGCCCACGCGATGGTGGGCGACGCCAACAGGCGCACGGCTACGCTTTGCAAGACGATGCCCTGAGCCGCAAAGAGTGGGGCCGCGCGCAGATGCACCCCCAACAAGAGCAACATCACCGGGATCGCAGCGCTGGCCGTCAGATCCACCGAGCGGGCAAGGCTGGTTGGCAATGTCGTGTGCGAAAGATTAAGCAGGATGCCGACGCTCGCCGCATAGAGCACCGGCACGCGCAGGCTGGCCTTGAGCGCATCGCCAAAGGTGGCTCGCCCCGATGAGGCAACCACGGCGCCAAATGTGTTGCTCATGAACGACATCACCACGTAATAGATCGTGGCCAGGGCGGCGCCGGCATCGCCAAAGGCGAAAAACGAAATCGGGATGCCCATATTGCCATTGTTGCTGACCGCACTGGTCAGCACCACGGCTGCGCGTGTCTTGCGGTCGCGCCCAACGCTGATCAGCCACCCAATTGCCCCTGTCACTACTGCGGCAGTCACTGCAACCAGCGCCAACCGCCCCAATACGCCGGCGCTCAGTTCGGTTTGGTAGAGGCTGCGAAAGACCAATGCCGGCGTGGCCAAATAGAACAACAGACGACCCACCGAACGACTGTCGATGGGGAAGAAACCGGCGAGCACAAACCCGGCGCCCGCCACCAAAAAGACCGGCAGCACGGTCTCGGCAAAGATCGGCCATAGTTTGTCAATGACGAACATGCAAAATCAGCGCTCCGCTCGACCGTGGTTTGGCGGCGGAGCGGCTGGTTTATCTCCGCTACCCAATAATGTCGCGCGTTCGTCGTCAGTCATTGCCAGGTTGTGGAACACTTCATATTGGGCCAATGTCGGCGCAAAGAACTCGACCACATATTCGCTGGGCACCCCCATTGGCTGGCTGATCTCACCCAACAGGGCGTGGATAAACGCGCGTCGCTGGGCCGGCTTGAGCTGCCGCGACGCCTCATCCCACAGCAGGATGGTGCCATAGACGCCCTCGCCGGTGTAGTGCAGGTCGAGTTTGCCAATGGTCATGGGCTGGCGCTCGGCGGTCAATTGCTCGAGGTCGAAGAGCGCGTATTGTTCCGAGTTTTGGGTGCGAACCAACCGCTTGAGTTTCAAGTTCATGCGCAACGAGTCTATTGTTCGTATTCGCCCAACTCATCATCGTCGTCAATATCCCAGCGGTCGATGTCCCAATCATTATCGGCATCATCGTCGTCATAGAGCGCGATGCCGCCGTCGCCTGCGCTGAAGATCATTTCAGCCAGCGCGTCTTCGGCGGCTTCGGCCTCTGCCGGCTCCCCTTCCGCGCTCATGGTGCGCAGGGCATCACGCGCTTCGGCGCCGCCAATCCGTCCCAATGCGGTAATGACCGCCAGCCGTACAGACGGCTCCTCGTCGACCAAGAGCAGCAGCAGATCATCGACTGCATTGTGCGCTTCCAACTCGCCGCAGGCGCGCGCCGCTTCGGCGCGCATCAGGGCAGACGGGCTCTGTAGCTCGGCGCGCGCATAGCTGCGCCAATGGACATCTGCGCTGCGCCCCATCGCGGCCAGCGCGCTGACCCTCAGCGCCTCATGGGGCGAATAGTACGCGTCTTCGATCAACTGGCGAACGCCGACCTCCCCCGAATAGGCAATGCTTTCCAGCGCCTGGCATTGCACCGGCAGTGGCTCATCGCCATCGCGCAGCACCTCCAGCAGCACCTGTTCGGCGCGCATGGCCAGCGCGGCGTCCAAATCATCCAGTTCACCCGCTAGCACATAGTCGCCGAGCGCGCACGCCGCCGCCGCCCGCACCTCTTCGTCCTCGTCATGGCGCACGGCGTCCACGAGCGGGCCTAGCAAGTCGGCAGTCGTCTCTTCCCACAGCCCCTCAATGGCATAGCGCCGCACGGTTGCATCGCTGTCATGCAGGGCAATGCGGAGGATGCGCCCTAGATGCCATTCTATGCCTTCCTCGGCCAGCGCGGTCAAATTCTGCACCACCAAACGGCGACGTTCGAGCGGAATGAGCGCCCAGCTCTCGCGCACGGTTTCGGCGTCCGCGCGCGAGAGATCTGAGAAGGCAAAGAGATCGCGCCCAGTCAAGGGCGCCGGGTTGTGGATCAGATGATCGACCAACTCAGCCGGGCTAAAGCGGGATTGCAGGGGCTCTTCCGCCATTTCCGCCCAATCATCGACCACTGCCGACGCCTGATCGGCGGCGATGGGTTGCCTATGTTCCGGTTGTTTACGATTCAGATCTGCCATAAATGCTCAATATCCCAGTGGGCGCAATGCCCACTCCTTCCAGCAACTTGGGTGGTCAAACAGAAGTGACGATAACAGTATAGCTCAATTCCACGAGAACGTCCACGGCTGGCTTGGCTCGCTGACGCGGATGCGCGCGCCGTTCCGGTGTTCGACCACTTCCACATACCAATACCACCTGCGGCCAAATTCCTGTGGGGCTAGGCTGCACAGACCTGGATCCATGGGCCAGAGGGTATTGTTCGCCGCCTGTAGCTGCTCTAGCACCCACACGATATTCTCGCTGCCATCGGCATTCACGCTATTGACAAAACCAAGGTGGAGCAAGAACTGGTCATTCTCCTGAATAAAGTTGACGGGCAACCACGCCATGGAATTGCCGCTGCCGCAACTGACCTGTGCGCCATTCTCCGGTGAACGTAGTTGCGGCGGGTCCAGCCGGATCGCCTGTTGCGCGGTGGAGGGCGCCACCGGGTTGGCGGCGACGGGGGCGCCGGTCGCTGTCTGTGGCGTGGTTGCCTGGCCGCTGCCGGGGATGACCAACACCTGGCCAGTGCGCAAGCTGCGAGCGTCGTTGAGCGTCAATCCGTTGGCCGCCAACAACGCATCTACCGAAACGCCAAAGCGATTGGCAATGGCAATGGGGGTGTCGCCGGATTGGATGGTGTAGGTACGCGGGGGTGTGGTGGCGGTGGGTGCCGCCGCCGGCGCTGACTGGCTCACGGTCGTCGCACGCCCGTCGGGGATCACCAACTCATCGCCCGGGCGGAGGGAATAGGCGTCCTGCGCCGATAGCCCATTGGCGGCCATCAGCGCATCGATACTTACGCTGTGTACGGCGGCAATGCGCGACAGGGTGTCACCCGCCTGCACGCGATAGGTGGTCTGTGCTGGAACGGGTGTCGGCGTTGGTGTTGGCGGCGGTTCGGTGGCGGTGGGTGTCGGTTGGGGCGTGTCGGTTGTGGTCGGTGTCGCCGTATTCGTGGCGGTGGCGGTGGGCCGGCGCAGCGTTGTTTTACGGGTCACGGTGTTGCCCACCCCAACAACCACC
>JAHDWG010000379.1 GCA_023384495.1 Caldilineaceae bacterium | reverse complement strand
ATGAGACCCCGATTCCTGCTTGACGAGCATCTTGATCGTGCTATCCAGAGACAGCTCCAACGCCGGGATTCTCAGGTTGAAGTGCTGCTGATTGGGGATGGGCAGGCGCCACCAAGAGGATTGCTTGATCCAGATCTTTTATTTTGGATCGAGGGACATGGCTATATCTTGGTCAGAACAATCGTGGCTCGATGCCACAACATTTGGAGGATCATTATCAGCAAGGGCGACACATCCCCGGTGTATTTTGGCTTCGCCCCAGCGCCAGTTTGGGCAGCATCATCGAGGAGCTTTTTCTCATCTGGTCGGTCTCTGACGCATCTGAATACGTGGACCGCCTACTTTACATTCCATTGTGATCGCTATGCCCCGTCTCAATAAAACCAAACGGCGCATCTGGACCGTGGAAAACGGCCAGGTGACGCGCAAAGCCGACCACCTCGCCACGGAAGAACCGTTGGAGATTTTGCTACGCGCCGGCGACGAACAGCGCACCGTCGCCATCACCATGCGCACGCCGGGTAATGATTATGAACTAGCCGCCGGTTTTCTTCACAGCGAAGGCATCGTCGAGGATAAGCTCGACATCGTGCAGATGACCTACTGCACGGATGGCAGCGGTCAGATGCAGGAATATAATGCCTTGCGCGTGCAATTACGGCGTGACACGCTGCCCGAACTGGCCCGGCTGGAGCGCCATTTCTTTACCAACAGCGCCTGCGGCGTCTGCGGCGCGACCATGCTCGACGACCTGGCCCAGCGCGACCTGCCGCCGTTCCAGGCTGAAACCGTGGTGACGCCGCAGGTCTTGGCCGGGCTGCCGGAAGCACTGCGCGAGGCGCAAAGCCTCTTTGAGACCACCGGAGGGCTTCATGCCGCCGCCCTCTTTACCGTGGAAGGCCAGCTGCTGGCCCTGCGCGAAGATGTCGGCCGCCACAACGCGCTCGACAAATTGATCGGCTGGGGGTTGCTCAGCCATCAGATCCCGTTCGACGACAAGGTTATTCTAGTGAGCGGGCGCGCCAGCTATGAATTGCTGCAAAAGTGCCGGGTAGCCGGCGCGCCAATCTTTTGCGCGGTTTCGGCGCCGAGCAGCCTGGCGGTGGAATTGGCCGAACGGTTTGGCGTGACGCTGGTCGGTTTTCTGCGCGGGCAACGTTTCAATGTGTATTCGGGCATCGCACGCATCAAACCACACGATGGAACCGCACGAAACAGCGCGCTCGCCGCGTGAGCGGCCATGTAGGAAAAGCCGCCTTGAACGCCCAGAACCTGCCCCTCTCCAGCAGTGAGCTTTATGACGCCTGCCGCAGCGCGGAACTGACCGTCCAATCGACAGGTTATCAGGCGCTCTGGCGCTATCTCTATCCGTTTGTCTTCCACATGGTGCGCCAACAACCCGACGCCGACGATTTGGCGCAGGACTGTGCACAGCAGGCGTTGGTGCGTATTCACCAGCGCCTACTCGAGTGCTATGAGCCAAACGCCTTTCGTGGTTGGGCGCGGCGGATTGCGGGCAATCTGACCATCGACGAGTTGCGGCGGCGGCGGCGACTGGTCCCGCTGCCCGACGAAGAGGAAGGTGGCCAGGCAGCCCCTGCCAGCGCTCCATACCCCATGCCAGACGCCACTGCGTTGGCGAATCTGGCGGACGAAGAGATTCGGGCGCTGCTTACTCAGGCCCCGCTCAGCGAACGTTCACAACGAGCGATCTTGGGGCGCTATTTTGATGATATACCGGATGAGGCCCTGGCGCAGGTCGAGAGCGACCTAGCCGGCGCGCCGGTCCTCCCCAGCCACATTCAGGTGACGCGCGCCAAGAATTTGGCTAAGTTGCGCAACTGGCCACCAATGCGCGCCTGTCTGTCTACGGCATAATGCGTCGAGTCGCCACACAGCGGGAAAGAAAGTTATCTGCCACAACGTCGTTATATTGAAGCAACGATTTTGCAAACCTTTGTCTCCCGGCTCGTTTATGGATCATTACGGACGACCATCATGACCTCTGAAAACTCCAGGGGCGCCCAGCTAGGCCAGGTGTTGACCCTTCCACACGACGCCAGCATCCATCCGAAGATCGTGGCGCAGATGTCTGACTATGTGGAGTCGCAACTGGCCGGTGAGGACTATCGCGCGCATTTCTCCAGCGTGTGGCAGCACCTGGACGCATGTGTTGCGTGTGCCGAAGCCTATAATCTCCTCTACGAGGCGATGATGGCCGACCGGGCAGAAGAAGCAATCCGTTCAGCGCGAGTGCCCCCGCCCGACCTAGGCTTTTTGAATGTAATCGAAGCACCTTCCCTGCTTGAGAGGCTGAGAGCCGCAATACAACGGATCGGCGAACAGGTCTCGCTTCAGTTGAGCCCGGACCTGATACCATTGATGCGTCCGGCGTCAATGACTGCCCCGGTGCGTGGCGCCGCGGACGGTGCTCGCTATCTCGAACAGTTGGCGCAACTGGAGCAACGGGAGGAATTGGGTGAATGGCCAGCTTCGTTTGCCATCTATCGAGATGCTCATCAGCCCGAGTCGTGCCTGGTGGAGGTAACGGTCCAGCCTCCAGGCCGCGTCTGGCCCAACCTGGAGGGCCTCGCCGTGATGATTCAATATGGAGATGAGCAACGCAGCGCCACAACCGACCCGTGGGGGTTGGCCGCATTTGACGGCGTGCCGGTTGAGGCGTTGAGCGAGATGCGGATCGTCATGCAACGGGTGTAGGCATGGGGACAAAGTGTAGTTTGTGAAACTATGCTGCGGGGGCTTTGAAAGCGGGACGTTGCGAAGATGTTTACCCCTTCGAGTCACCCCAGTTTTCAAACAGAGCTAGGTATGAACGGGCGGGGAGTATTCATCCCCGCCCTCTTGCTTTCCGTAACGCTCATTGCGACTGAGCATAGAACACGCTACGCTGCAGAACGCATCTCGCGCGTCCAGGCGACTGGCTGCCCATGGTGATTGAGCAGCAATGGATGCGTCCCCTCGGTGAAGACCGAGCGGGTCACCACACAGCGCGCCACATCGGCCCGCCCTGGGATCTCATACATGACATCAAGTAGCGCGGCCTCGACAATGCTGCGCAAACCACGCGCCCCCGTCTTGCGCAGGAATGCTTCCGTCGCCACGGCTTCCAACGCATCAGGCTCAAATTCAAGCGTCACCTGATCCATCAAAAGCAATCGCTGAAATTGGCGAACGACACTGTTGCGCGGCTCAGTGAGGATGCGCATCAGTGTGCGGCGGTCCAGCGCGCGCAAGGAAGCGAGCACGGGCAGCCGCCCCACAAATTCGGGGATCAGCCCGTAGGCGAGCAAGTCGTCGGGCATGACTTGCTCCAGCAACAGGCTCTCGTCCCCGTTCTCTTTCTCCAACCGGCGGATGCGCAGCTCGCGCTGGCGTTCGCTGAGGTCATCGGGCAGCGGGTCGGCAGGGTGATCGTCGCTTCCCGGCTGTGTGGAGGCGGGCAACTCTTCACCCGGGAGGATGAATCCGAGCGCGGCGCGCCGTTGCACCCGCTTGCGCACCACGTCGGCCAGGTGTGAAAACGCGCCGCCACAGATAAATAGCACATTGCGCGTATCAAGCTGGATAAATTCCTGCTGCGGGTGTTTGCGACCAGGGGTCGCAGGCACATTGGCCACCGTGCCCTCGATGATCTTGAGCAGCGCCTGCTGCACCCCCTCGCCGCTTACATCGCGGGTGATGCTGGGGTTGTCTCCCCCTTTGCGAGCGATCTTGTCGATTTCATCGATATAGACGATGCCATAGGCCGCGCGCGCAGGGTCGCCATCAGCCGCCTGCAACAACCCCAACAGGATGGTCTCCACATCTTCGCCGACATAGCCGGCTTCGGTCAGCGCAGTTGCATCGCCAATCGTAAATGGCACGTCGAGCAGTTTCGCCAGCGTCTGCGCCAGCAATGTCTTGCCGCTGCCGGTAGAGCCGATGAGCAGGACGTTGCTCTTTGCCAGCTCCACATCTTCGGCCTGGGCGGGTGGTCCCCCAACGAGCGCGTTCGGCTGCGACGGCTGTTCATGATGCCCAACATCACGGTTGGCGCGCGTGGCAACGCCAAAGACTCGCTTGTAGTGGTTATAGACCGCCACCGAAAGCACCTTCTTGGCGCGCTCCTGACCAATCACATCTTGGTCCAGATGTTCGACGATGGCTTTGGGGCTTGGGATCCAGTGTGGGCGTTTGGGGGGCGTCATCGTGCCGCCATTGCCAGGCCCCAGTTCTTCTTCGACAAGGATTTCGCCGGCGAGCGCAACGCACTCGTCGCAGATGAATACATTGTCCGGCCCCTCAATCAAGCGGCGAACCTCGGCCCGCGTCTTGCCACAAAACGAGCAACGCGCGTCATTCCCCTGTATCGTTCGGTCCGGCACGGGTATCTGCCCCCAAAACTGGGGAGCACAGCGCAAACGGCAACTGTGCTCGCCCTTACTGTTTACTTTTCGCTAGAAACTGGTATATGCAGACAACCACAAGTAAAGGTTGTCAAAGCCGCACCAGTGCGTCTTTACCAAAGTGGCTTTGCAATCCGACAGGTGGTATAGACGCCAACCGTCAAACAACTGGATGGCTAAAAAGTACTAGGCCGGGGAAGCTGCGCCATTGGTGGATCGATCTTCGATCTTGCCGCCGGCCGCCAGGCCAATCTCGCCGCTCTTGTTGATGACAATTACGTCGCTGGCGTCACCGAGCACATCGTCCACAATGCCAAAGGTCTTGGCTTCGACGGCGTTCATCCAACGATCGCGCTCAAACTGTTCTTCGATCTCGCGCCAGTCGTGACCCGTATGCTTGCCGACCAGATAGAAGAGCTGTGTCTGCACGCGCTCCAACTCGCGGAAGGCGATGCGGATGTCTTCGGTATAGCCTTGAGCGCCACTGCTGGCAGGATGCATGTGAATGGTCGCGTGCGGGAGCGCATAACGCCGCCCCTTGGCGCCTGCCGAAAGCAAGACGGTGCCCATGCTTGCCGTGACACCGACGGCCAGTGTGCTCACCGGCGCGCTGATCATCTGAATCGTGTCGTAGATCGCCAGACCCGCATAGACGCTGCCGCCGGGGCTGTTGATATAGAGGTTGATGGGCTGCGTCGGGTTCTCGCTGTTGAGCCAGAGCAATTGGGCAATAATCGCGTTGGCCACCTGATCGTTGATCGGGGTGCCGAGAAAGACAATTCGCTCTTTGAAGAGCAGACTGAACGGGTCCATCACGCGCTCATAGCGACCGTTAGAGTCTATGACTGCCGGCAGCACGCTCGCGGGAATGGGAAGTGGGTTGGACAATGGATTCGACATCGAAGTTTCTCCAGAATCATTGTAGATTGTCGCAATGAGTATTGCGACAATCTACAGAACTTAATGCTCATCAATAAGGTTGCGACACCACAACACTTGCCAGAAACTATTCGCAGACAAAGCAGATACAACGGTAACCGTTGCACCTTGCCAACACTGTAAGCCGGCTCCAATTGTCCGTTTGCGTTGCGTTAGACTGACGCCACACCTTGAGGCGACCGATTGCTACGGTGCGAGCGGTGGCGCCGGTGAATCCGATGGCGCCGCCTCAGGTGATTCAGGCGGTTCGGGTGATTCCGCAGGCTCGTCGGCTGGCGGTGGGGGAACCTCTTCGCCCCGCGCGATGGCAAGCAGCAACTCGAGGGCCTTCTCGCGCAGAAGCTGGCTTTCGAGAATGGTGCGGCCGGCGCCCGAACGCATCATTTCGGCCAAATTGCGCGCACCCTCATCGTCCATGTTTTCTTCACCGCCCAGCATCTCGGTAATCCGCGCTGCGATCTCTTCATCGGTAACCTGAAGCTTCTCCTGGCGGAGCACTTCCGACAATACTAGGTTTTGCAGCGCGAGCCGTTCTGCATCGGGGCGAAGCCGGGCGCGATATTCTTCCAACGTGCCGCTACGGGTCTGGGTCAGATAGTTCTCCAGGCTCTCGATGCCAAGCTGCTGCAACTGGCGCTCGAATTCAGCGATCATGGAGTCAAGCTGATCCTCCACCACCACCGGCGGATAATCGAGTGTGCTCTGTTCCACCAGCGCCGATAGCACCTTATCGCTATACTGCGCCTCGGCGGCGGATTTCATCTCCTCGCGCAGCGTTTCGCGAATACTGGTCTTGAGATCATCGAGTGTCGCAAAATCTGGCCCGACCAGTTGAGCAAATTCGTCGTTGAGTTCGGGCTGCTCGTACGCCTGGATGCTATTGACCTTGACATGAAAGCGAGCCTGCTTCCCGGCATAGACGCTCTGGCTCTCCGCCGGCCAACTCAGGACGAATTCCTTTTCCGCGCCCGGGGCTAGGCCAAGTAGCGCCTCATCAAAACCGGGCGGCTCCATGGGGTTTTCCTGGTCGGGCGTCACATCCCAATCGGTCTCGTCGAGCACGACGGTCTCGTCCGCAGCTTCGTCGCCCTCATCGGGGATAATAACGCTGCGCACGTCGATGTTGAGCATATCGCCGAACTGGCTGGGGCGGGTGACATCGCGCCAGCCGGCGTGTTGTTCGAGGTAGGTGTTGAGCTGATTCTCAACCGCCTCTTCGTCCACCTCGGTGGCGTCCTCATCGACCCGCAGCGCGCGATAGTCCCCCAGATTCACCTCTGGCTCCAGGGGCACCAGCAGTTTATAGGTCATCGGCTCGAGATCAACATCCTCTAGCGAGGCAATTGCATAAGGCTCAATGCCTTCCTGCTCGATAGCCGCCTTGAACAGCTCTTGCCCCAGATCTTCCATGAACTCATTGTAGAGGGTCGGCAGACCCACCATCTGCACAATGACATGGTAGGGGGCCTTGCCCTTACGAAAGCCGGGGATGCGATACTCTTTGGCCGCCTTTTGAGCAGCCTTGCGCAATTCCTTTTGCACGCGCGCCGGGTCCACCTCAATGGACAACCCGAGCTGGCGGTTTTCGCGTGGCTCTGTGGTGACTTTTAACGCCATTTTCGCCTCATCAATCTTTTTTGTGGTTGCAACGTTTGTCAACACCTAAATTTATCGAATCTTAATAGTTTACCATAGCCTCGGTTGCACACCAAGCAAAGGAGCGCAACGGGTGTATTTGGCCTGGTCTGTCTGGCGTTATGCTCAATCACTTCACGTGTTGTCGGGCGCAAGATTGATCTTCGCAGGCAAGTCTGTCGGCTCGGCCCCAGCGGTCATCCGGTCCGCTGCTTACACTCGCCCAAAGGCCTTCTCCAACTCGGTGGCCGCCAGTTGGATCATGGTAGGCCGGCCATGGGGACAAGTGCGGGGCGACTGGCACGCTTCGAGCTGAC
>JAHDWG010000378.1 GCA_023384495.1 Caldilineaceae bacterium | reverse complement strand
ATAGACGATAGACAATAGACGATAGACGATAGACAATAGACGGTGGACGGTGGACCTCGCCTACCCATTTTTCCAGGTCGGCCCTGCCCAAACGAGGGATGCGCGCTGCGCACATTGTGCGCCATACTCAGCGCAGAAGGAGAGGTCTGGACGCCGGCAAGGAACCGATCCGAATCACGGTTGCGGGCGCAAATCATAGCCCATAATATACACAAGGAGTAGTCGTCATGTCTGAACTGTTAACTGGCTTCTCGACGGCTCTGGCCGGGCTGGTTGAAAACGCAGGGCCCAGCATCGTGCGCGTCGAAGCCCGCCGCCGGCTGCCCGCCAGCGGGATTGTCTATTCCGCCGATGGCCTGATCGTAACCGCACAGCACACGGTCGAACAGGATGAAGGCATCACCGTGGGGTTGGCCGATGGCTCCACCGTCGCCGCCACCCTGGTGGGTCGCGACCCGGCTACCGACCTCGCACTCTTACGCATCGAGCAGGCCGGCCTCACACCCGCCACCTGGGTCGACGCCAGTGAACTCAAGGTGGGCAACCTGGTGTTGGCCTTAGGCCGCCCGGGGCGGACTGTGCAGGCCACGCTGGGCATTGTTAGCGCGCTGGGGGGCGCCTGGCGCACAGGCGCGGGCGGCGAGATCGACCATTATCTCCAGACTGATGTGGTGATGTACCCCGGCTTTTCGGGCGGGCCGCTGGTTGAGGCGAGCGGGCGCGTGGCCGGCGTCAACTCGTCGGCGCTGGCGCGCGGAATAAGTGTCTCAATCCCGGCGGCCACCGTGAAGCGAGTGGTCGACGCCCTGGCAGCCCACGGCAAAATGCCGCGTGGCTATCTTGGCGTAGGGGTGCAGCCCGTGCGGCTTGCCGGCGCCATCCACCAGGCGGTTGGGCAAGAGACCGGGCTGATCCTCATGTCGGTTGAACCGGGGGGGCCGGCGGAGCAGGCTGGCCTGGTGCAGGGGGACGTGCTCGTTACCTTTGGCGGCCAACCCGTGCGCGATCTGGACGAATTGCAGGCGCTGCTGGCCGCGCACCGCAGCGGGCAGCAGGCGGCAGTGCAGCTTGTGCGCAGCGGCCAGGTTCAGAGTCTCACCGTAACCGTGGGGCAAGCATAGGCGGCTGACAGGGCGGCTGGGCCGACGCGGAGCGCCTTGCCGCCCTGTCCGAAGAGGGGGCAAGAAATTGTGTCAACGCTCTTATGGACAATTAGCAGCGAGTTGGCGGACGTGAGCGCCGGCGCGCTGCGCAGTCTGGTGCGCATCCGCAATGGGCGGCAAGGCGTGGGGTCGGGGATGATCTGGCATGCCGATGGCCTGATAGTCACCAATCATCATGTGATTGAGGGGAGGCGAGGCCGCCGGGCAAGCGCGGACGATACACTGCGCGTCGTCTTGCCCGATGGCCGCGAGTTGCCGGCCACCGTGTTGGCGAGCCACCCCACCTATGATCTGGCGGCGTTGCGCGTGCAGGCGAGCGGATTGCCCGCGGTGGCGTTGGGCGATTCCCAGCGATTACAGGCGGGGCAGCTTGTGTTGGCATTGGGCTTTCCGTGGGGGGTGGCGGGCGGCGCAACAACGGGCGTGCTGATTGGCGCTGGGGCCGAGTTGCCCGAACTGGGCGGCGACGGCCGCGAATGGCTGGCGGCCAGCCTGCACTTGCGCCCCGGCCATTCGGGTGGGCCCATGCTCGACAGTGGCGGGCGGCTGATCGGCATCAACACGATGATGAATGGGCCGGATGTGGGCGTGGCCATCCCGGTGCATGTGGCCAAGGCCTTTCTCAAGCATTCATATGAACAACAGATGCAGGCGCAGACCGTGCGGGTGTAAGGTCATCCCAATATTGGCTCCATCACGTCCCCGGCATTTTCCAAAATGCCGGGGACGTTTTCGTCCGCTGCGAATTCACCGTCATCTGTTGAGACCCCATGTTTTGTTATCCCTCTCTGACATCTGTTAAAATGGTAGTGCAGGATGAAAGGAGCCACCCATGAGCGTGCAGACGCTGGAACGACCCGAAATTGAACACGGGGAGAAAAAATCCCTGGGGTATACAACCAACGGCGCCGTCCCGCCGCTCGAGTCGGGCGACCACCTGACGCGGGCCGAGTTCGAGCGACGCTATGAATTGCACCCCGAAATCAAAAAAGCCGAACTCATCGAAGGAATCGTCTATGTGGCTTCACCCATTCGCGCCGGGCAACATGACGATCCCCATTTTGATGTCATTGGCTGGCTGGCGTTCTATCGTGCTGTGACCCCTGGTGTGCGCGGCAGCGACAACGCCACGTTGCGTTTGGACCTGGAGAATGAGCCACAACCTGATGCTCTCTTACGCCTCGATCCCACCGTCGGCGGCAAATCGTTTGTTGGCGAAGCTGATTATCTGGAAGGGCCGCCCGAACTAATCGTGGAAGTTGCGGCCAGCAGCGCTGCCTATGACATGAATGTCAAGCGCCGCGTCTATGCCCGCAACAGCGTGCAAGAATACATCGTCTTTCAGATGTACGAGCGCCGCATCGCCTGGTTCGTTCTGCGCGAGCATGGCTATGCGGAACTGACGCCCGGCGACGACGGCATCCTCCGTAGCGAAATCTTCCCCGGCCTCTGGCTCGACCCAGCGGCGTTTTGGGCGGGCGATATGCGCAAGGTCCTGGCCGTAGCCCAAGCCGGGGTGGCCTCGCCCGAACACGCGGCCTTTGTCGAAACGCTTGAACAAAAATTGAATTCGAGGTAACTTGTGAGTATGCAGCCCACGACAATCAAACCGACGGTTGAAAACCTGGACTTTATCCGCGCCATCGTCGCCCAAGACCAGCGCACAGGCAGATATGGCGGCAACGTGGTCACCCGTTTCCCGCCGGAGCCCAACGGCTATCTGCACATCGGCCACGCCAAGTCGATCTGCCTCAACTTTGGCCTTGCGCTGGAAAATGGCGGGCGTTGCCACTTACGGTTTGACGACACCAACCCCACCACCGAAGATATGAAGTATGTGGAGGCGATCCAACGGGACATCCAGTGGCTCGGATTCGATTGGGGTGAGCATCTCTACTTTGCCTCCGACTATTACGAAACATTCTATGCGTGCGCCGTCCAACTGATCAAGGATGGCAAGGCCTATGTGGATAGCTTGAGCGAAGAGGAGATTCGCCAGTATCGGGGGACGGTCACCACACCGGGCCGCGAAAGTCCCCATCGCAACCGGTCGGTGGAGGAGAACCTCGAACTCTTTGAGTGCATGCGCGACGGCGAATTTGCCGACGGCGCCCATGTGTTGCGCGCCAAGATCGACATGGCGGCGGCCAATATGAAGATGCGCGACCCGCTGCTCTTTCGCATTCGCCATGCTCACCACTACCGCACGGGCGACCAGTGGTGCATCTACCCCATGTATGATTTTGCCCACCCGCTGTCAGACGCCATTGAGGGGATTACCCACTCGATCTGTACGCTGGAGTTCGAAAACAACCGCGATGTCTACGACTGGGTGATCGACAACTGCAAGCTGCCGCCCAAACCCTATCCGCGGCCCTACCAGTATGAATTTGCCCGTCTCAATCTCGACTACACGGTGATGAGCAAGCGCAAGTTGCTCGAACTGGTAAACGGGGGCTATGTCCAGGGGTGGGACGACCCGCGTCTGCTCACCATTGCCGGCCTGCGCCGCCGTGGGGTGACGCCCGAAGCCATCCGCGACTTTGCTGAGCGTGTGGGGGTGGCCAAGGCCAACAGCTGTGTGGAGACCAGCCTGCTGGAGAGCTGTATTCGCGATGACCTCAATACGCGCGCCCCGCGCGTAATGGCTGTGTTGCGTCCGCTGCGGGTGGTGATCACCAACTACCCACAGGGCCAGACGGAAGAACTGGAGGCGTCGTACTGGCCGCATGATGTGCCCAAAGAAGGTTCGCGGGCCGTTCCGTTTGGCCGCGAACTCTTTATCGAGCGCGATGATTTCATGGAAGCGCCGCCGAAGAACTTTTTCCGCCTGGCGCCCGGCCGCGAGGTGCGGTTACGCTACGCCTACGTCATCCGTTGCGATGAAATGGTCAAAGACCCGGTGAGCGGGGAGGTGGTCGAACTACGCTGTTCGTATGACGCGGCTTCGAAAGGAGGCGCCACGGCAGACGGGCGCAAGGTCAAGGGCACCATTCATTGGGTGTCGGCGGCCCACGCCGCGCCCGCCGAAGTCCGCCTCTATGACCGTCTCTTTACCGCACCAAACCCAGATGATGTCGAAGAAGGCAAGGACTTTAAGGCCTACCTCAATCCCAACTCATTGCAGGTTTTGCAGGGTTGCCTGGTCGAGCCAAGTTTGGCCGATGTCGCGCCGGGCGCCCGTTTTCAGTTTGAGCGCCAGGGTTACTTTGTGGCCGATATGGTTGATTCGCGGCCGGGCGCACTCGTATTCAATCGAATCATCGAGTTGCGCGATTCGTGGGCCAAGATCACCCAGGCCGAGCAGCCCACGCCCCCCAAAGTGGACAAGAAAAGCCCACCGGCGCGCAATGGGGACCGGGTTTCCCTGCCTGCCGAAGTTGCAACGGGGTCGCGCAGTCAGGCCCGCGAGGAGGCGCGCGCCGGCGATCCGCAACTGGCCGCAGCCTATGCCCGCTTTCAGCGTGAGTTGGGGCTGCTCGCCGAGGATGCCGACGTGCTGACCGGCGACGCGGCGGTGGCTGCGTTCTTTGCCGCAGCCGTGGCCGAACATGCCAACCCCAAGCTGGTGGCCAACTGGGTGATCAATGAGGTCTTGCGTGCGATCAAAGAGCGTTCGGTCGACGAACTGCCCTTTGGCGGCGCACAGTTGGGGGCGCTGGTTGCGCTCATCGACAAGGGGGCTATCTCTTCCACAAGCGCCAAGGAAGTCTTTGCGGACATGCTGGCCAGCGGGGTGGACCCAGCCACGATCGTCGAGCGCCGCGGGCTGCGCCAGGTGGCCGACCCAGATGCGCTTTTGCCCATTGTCGAGCAGGTGATCGCCGCCAATGGCGACAAGGCCGCCCAATATCGCGCCGGCAAGAGCGGCCTGCTCGGCTTTTTTGTCGGCCAGGTGATGAAGGCCAGCAACGGCAAGGCCAGCCCGCAACTGGCGCGCGAGCTTGTAGAGCGACAGCTAGGGTGATTGCGTCGGCGGGGTCGGGTCTTCGCACAAGAAGGGTTCTCGGCTCCCGCCGCTGTGGTAGTGATATTCCTCGCCCGCCACGCGCAGCACAATCCGCATACCGTCTTGCAGCACTTGGGTGTACATCATCCCCGGTTGTGGGCAACCGAGGCTGCCGTCGGGCCAGATGACGGCCTCGGCCTCGACCAGCTCCACTTCATCAACTGGAACACCGAGACGCTCGGCCAGGTCCGCCACGGCTTGCTGCACGAGCGGGTTGGCTGCATCAACGCTTTGGGGCATCTCTATCTCCTCTGTCACCGTAGTGATGGGCGCTGGGGCGCTTGTTTCGGGCTGGATGGGCATGCAGGCGGCCAGATTCAGCAGCACTACCCCCAACAAGACGCCGACAAACACGGTTTGCTCTCGTTTCATGATCTTGCTCCGTTCCATTCAGTCGTCAGCTTGATTCGCCTGCCCACTTGGGATGAGCATCATCACAGGGTACACACCTCATCCGCGGGTTGAAAACAGCCTAACGCATCTTTCACAAAGTGATTTTGCAATCTGACAGGCAGTATAGGCGCCAATCGTCAAACAACTGGGTTGTCAAACAAGTACTTAGCGCGCGACGCCCGCATCGCTGCCCAGCAGGGGCAGATGGAGCCGCGTCGCCGGCCGATAGGGTGGCGGGTCATCGACCATCGCGGCGAGCCGCCCAAACCCCCCTAACACTTCCAACGGCGTAAACTGGCAGTGGCCATAACGGGGGAAGCCATATTGCTCGTGCAGCGCAATGTTGTCGGCGTTGATGGATTTGAACAGATAGCGGGTGGCGTGAAAATAGGGCGCGATTGGGTCGCCGGTTGTGTGCATGGTGATGAGCGGCGCCGCCAGCGCGCCCGTGGTCTCGTAATCGGCCGCGATCGCGGCCAGCGCTGCCGGGTCGGCGCCAAATCGCGCCACCTGTTGGTTCAGTTGCTCATCATTGGCTGAACCGGTGTAGTGGCGACCTTGGTTCGCATAGGGCTGACCCCCCAGCTTTTCGATGGCGTCGTTGGTGGCAAAGATATTGTACCACAGGATATCGCGAATCGTGCGCTCCTTGCTGGTGGGGTCTGCCGGGTCGAACGCCGCACCGGTGACGGCCAGCAGTTGGTCCACCGCGGCGGCGTTGGCCGGGTCGGTGATGGCAGGGCGGACGGTGTCTGTGTAGTAGCCGGTCTCCCAGGTATCGAGCAACTCGGCGGGAACCTCCACCGCCGAGCCGGGGATGAGGCCGGGGAAGAAGTAGTCGAAGAGGACGCGCAAGTCGCCGAAGTAGTTGACTTGCGCCACAAAATCGCCGTAGGGGCCGCAGAGCGCAAGCCCACCGTGAAAGATTTGCGGGTGGCGCTCGACGGCCAGCGCCGTGATCTGCCCCCCCTCCGAGACGCCCGCCAGCAACACCTGCGCCGGCTCGCCCTGCTGTTGGGTGAATAGCTCCACCAACTCCACGAGGTCGGCCACGCCCTCGGGGATGGCCAATCCGTTGGTGCGATAACTGCTGGCGGCGAAGGCATAGCCCTGGCCGGTGACGACTTGATCCACGGTCAGCGTACTTCCTGGCAGCCGCATCTGTTCTTCGGGGATGGCCACAGGCCGGTTGGGCGCTACATAGCCGTGGGCGTAGACCACCAGCTTGTTGTTCCATTGGGTGGGCATACAGATGCGATAGACTGCGCCGCTGGGCTGTGTTCCGTCCGCGCAGGCGGCGGGGATGCTCGGTTCTGCGGCGCGGGCGGTGGTGGGCAGCACAGCGACGAGCGAGCAGATAACAAGCGCAAGGCCTCGAAGGGTGATTCGCATATCGTACCGGGTCTCCGTACAGGATCGCACTCCACAATGACAGGCCCATTGTACAATCTATCGACCCTATCGGGAATTTGTTCGTGGTGCGCGATGAGGGCTACCATGCAGAGAATGCACGGCTCTTGCGCAGTTGGTGAATTGCACTGGGTGCGATGCCCTATCGCATCGGGTAGATCATAGGTCAGTTCAGTTGGCTCAAGTTCATTTTGGTGGGTGGCGTGTAAGAAGAAAGAACATCTCTCAACCGACAACCTTCGTCTCCTGTGATCCCGGTGGGGCGGCGTAGGTGGCGGCGAAGATGGCGTCGGCCATCCAGCGGCGGAAGTCTTGGTTGTCGCTGAATTGTTTG
>JAHDWG010000377.1:4825-7392 GCA_023384495.1 Caldilineaceae bacterium | reverse complement strand
TCGCACTCACTCCTGTCTACCCGGACATGGTTTGAGATAATCTCACGGCACTACCGTTGCATCTGTAGTTCGAGTAATCTCAGGTTGATCATCCAGTTCTCCTTGTAAAAACATGCACAGGGTGGAGAGGTCGGCAAAGCCATGGCGCCCTGGTTCGGAGACCGTCTCCAGGCTAAAGCGCCAGACCGTCTCCGCGCCACACGGTTCGGCCCAGCAGCGCAGCAGGTAGGCTCGGTAGATCCGCCGCTCAGGCTCGCTAGCGGCGGGCGGGTCACGACCTTGCATATCTCCATCCCTTTCTAACTTCTCTAACTTCAACTCGACCGGCCAGTCGTGCTATACTGTAGCGGGCGGGTGTCAATGGAGTGCAAATGGAGTGCAAATGAGTGCGATGCAGGGGCCCACGCCGGGCATTTTGTATTTGCATTTACTGGGCAGCCCGCAAGTGGTCTGCGGCTCGACGCCGCTTTCGCTCGAGACGGCCAAAGCGAACGCACTGCTCGTCTATCTGGCAGTCACAGGGCAGCGGTTCCGCCGCGAGGTGCTGGTCGACCTGCTCTGGGGCGAGATGGCCGAGGCGCCGGCGCGGCGTAATCTCACCGCCACGTTGACCAGCCTGCGCCGCGAACTGGCGCCCTATCTACTGGTAGACGCGGATGAGATCGCTTTCAACCCCGCCGCGCCACACGTTATCGATGTGCTTCGCTTTCAGCAGTTACTTGTAGCCGGGCGCGCCGACAGTGACCTGGCGCAGGTGCGAGAGGCAGTGGCGCTTTATCAAGGCGACTTTCTGGCCGGGTTTCACGTCAGGAATGCAATCACCTTTGAAGAATGGGTGGCCGCACAGCGCGAACACCTGCGCGAGCAGATGCTGCTGGCGCTCCAGTTGCTCTTGGACGACGCCGTTGTGCGCGCCGACTATGCCAGCGGCCTTGACTATGCCACACGCCTGCTGGCCATGGACCCCTGGCGCGAGGTCGCCCACCGCCAGTTGATGATCCTCCACGCCCAGAGCGGTCGCCGCGATGCGGCGCTGGCGCAGTTCGAGCTCTGTCGCCGCACCCTGGTCGAAGAGCTGGGCGTTGACCCCATGCCCGAGACGCTGGCGCTCTTTGAACGATTGCTGGCCGCCGATGCGCCGCCGGCCCACAATTTGCCACCGCAACCCAACCAATTTGTCGGGCGCGCGGGTGAGCTCCGCCGAATTAGCGAGCACCTGGCCGCCGCTGCCTGCCGCATGTTGACCATTGTCGGGCCGGGCGGAATCGGCAAGACGCGCCTGGCGCTGGAAGTCGCCCGTCACGTTGCGGCCACGGACCACCTGCTCAGCCCCATCAATTTTGTCGATGGCGTCTATGTTGTGTCGCTGGCTGGCATTGCCGCCGCAGCCAAACCAGGCGCGGTGGGCTACCCGACGGAAAAACTGCGCCGCCACCAGGCCGATGCGTTGCTGGCCGCCATAGGCGAAGCGACCTCGGTCAGCTTTGAGGGCAGCGCCGACCACCGCCGCCACTTGCTTAGCTGCCTGCGCCCCAAGACGCTGCTGCTGATCCTGGACAATTTTGAGCATCTGCTTGGCGACGACATGCCACTGCCTGCCCTCGACCTGGTGGAATCATTGGTGCGCCAGGCGCCAAACGTCAAGATTTTGGTCACCTCGCGCGAACGGCTCAACTTACAAGAAGAATGGGTGTTGGAGGTCTCCGGGCTTGACTACCCGCCGGCGACCGAGCCGGGAGAACAACCAATCGTTTCACTCGCCGCCACCAGCGCCTATAGCGCCGTCGACCTCTTTGTGCAACGCGCCCAACAGGCGCAGCTTGGCTTTACCCTGACCGACAAAGATGCGCCGGCTGTCGTCCGCCTTTGCCAACTGTTGGAAGGGATGCCCCTGGGGCTGGAACTGGCCGCCACCTGGATGCGCGACCTCTCGTGTGCTGAAGTGGTGGACGAAATTGAACGGGGAATGGACTTTCTCGCCACGTCGTTGCGCAATCTGCCACCACGCCACCGGAGCCTGCGCGCCGTCTTCGACCACTCGTGGCAAATGTTGTCCGAAAAAGAACAGCGTGTTGTGCGCAAGCTCTCAATCTTCCAGGGCGGCTTCTCGCGCGAGGCTGCCGTCGAGGTAGCCGGCGCCACTTTACCCATGTTGGCTCGCCTGGCCGACAAGTCACTGTTGCGCCGCACCAGTGACCCCACCCGGCGCGGGCGCTATGATATGCACGAAGCGATTCGCCAGTTTGCTGCTGAACAGTTATCCGCCCAACCGGCTGAAGAAGCCACGTGCCGGCTGGCGCATGGTCGCTACTACGCCCATTGGACTCAACGACACGAGGCAAGCCTCAATACCGCCCAGCAGGTTGAGACATTGCGTTTGATGCGCCAGGAGGCCGATAACCTCTGCACCGCCTGGCAGTCGCTGGTGGCTCTGCGCGCCGCAGACGAGATCGATGCGCTGTTTCAGGGGCTGGCCATGTTTTATTCCGAAGAGAGTTGGCATGGCGAGGCCATCAGCCTCTTACAACAGGCCGTTGATTGGCTGGAGGGTCAGGCAACACGCACCC
>JAHDWG010000377.1:0-4815 GCA_023384495.1 Caldilineaceae bacterium | reverse complement strand
CTCTGGATCCAAGGCGCGCTTCATGTACAGATCGGCGAAAACGACCGTGCGGAACACCTGGAGTTGCGCTGCCTGAAGCTGGCGCAACGGTTGGGCGAGCCACGTATGATTGCCCAGGCCTATTATTGGCTCACCAAAATATGCGTGGCGCGCAGCGAGTTGGAGCAGGCGCTGCACTGTGCGCAGGATGCGCTGGCGATCTTCCGCACGGTTGGTGATGAGCGCGGCGTCGCCAACATTCACTCGATGCTGGGCGGCATCTATGCACGCACCGGTGATTACGCCGCCTCAACACAACGCTATCGGGTGGCGCTCGACTATTTGCGGCGACAAGGGGATCTTTCTTCGCTGGTTACGATGCTGTCGGCGGTGGGCGCCAACGCAGTGGTGGTGGGGGACTTTACACAGGCGCGCGCCTATTTGGAAGAAGCGCACCGGCTGCGCGAACGGCTCGGTGGGTTGGTCTCACTGCCGGGTATCCGCTTGAATTTGGGTATCGTCGCCCAGGCGGAAGGCCGCTATGACGAAGCGGAACGCTACTGGCAAGCCTGCATCACCGCCGCCCGCAAACTCGGCCCGGAGCACGTCGCTGCCGCCCTTCAGATCGGCGCAAGCTTGAACCATCTCGCCGACCTGCGCGCTATTCAAGGCGACTTTGCCGAAGCCGAGCAGCTTGCCGGCGAGGCCAGGGCCATTTACGAAAGGTTGGGCGAGCGCAAGCATGTGGGGATGAGCCTAAACATCTACGGGCTGGTGCGTCAGGGGCAAGGTCTGCCTGCCGCGGCCCAACGCTACCACCAGGAGGCGTATGACCTGGCGTGCGAGTTTGACGACATCCACGGCATGGCGACTGCGCTCAACTATCTGGGCCAGACTGCGCTGCTGGAAAAGCAGCACGCCACGGCGCGGGGTCGCTTGATCGAGGCGCTCGTCCAGGCCCAGAAGCTCAGCGCGCCACCGCTCACCCTGGCGATCCTGGCCAACCTGGCGCACTCTTCGGCGCAAATGGGCGAGGTGAACGCTGCCGTCCAACTGTTTACCTTTGTCTGTGCGCAGCCGACGGCCACACACCAGACGCGCAGCAGGGCGCAAACGCTGCCGGCGCACGCCACTTCTGAATTGGCAACCCGCACACTGTATGAGCGCGAAGCCGTCGCTACGGTCGCAAGCCTGGATGACATTGTCGCACAGATATTGTCTGCTCGGCAATCCTGATCGCTGTTCATCGCGCAGCCGCCACGCGCTTCTGTCACTTCAGCCCTTGCACACGTTGTGCTATACTTGCCGCACTGTTTTCGGCGCACACGTTCCCTTTTCTCACGCAAACCCCTATGACCGGCATCTTTGACTTTCACGGCCCGAACGCCGCTTATGTGCTCGATCTCTATGAACGCTATCAACGCGACCCTGCCGCCGTAGACGCGGCGACGCGCGCTTTCTTCCAACATTGGCGCCCGCCGTACGCCGGCGAAGCAGCGCGCACGCCGGTCAACGGCGATGGCGTGGAGGCATGGCCGGGGCCTGCCGGGGTGGATAAGGCGGCCAGTGTCGCCAATCTCTTTCAGGCTATCCGCGAGTATGGGCATCTGGCTGCCCAACTAGACCCGCTGGGCGGCCCCCCGCCGGGCGATCCATCGCTGGCGCTGGACTATCACGATCTGACCGAAGCCGATCTGCGCCAGTTGCCCGGCAGCCTTGCCGGCGGCCCCATCGGCGCCGCGGCGGGCGCGGCGTGGGAGGCGGCGCAGGCATTGCGCCGGGTCTATGCCACCAGCATCGGACACGACTATGACCACATCCGCCTGGCCGATGAGCGCGCCTGGCTCCGCCATGCAGCTGAGTCGGGTCGTTTTCGCCCACCGCAGATGCCCGTAGATGAGGTGGGTCTGCTCCGCCGCTTGACCGAAGTTGAAGCGTTCGAGCACTTTCTCCAGCGCAGCTTCCCCGGCAAAACCCGTTTTTCCATCGAAGGGCTTGACCTCATGGTGCCGATGTTGGATGAGATCGTCGCCTGCTGTGTCGGCGGCGGCATCTACAAGATCCTGATTGGCATGGCGCACCGCGGGCGGCTCAATGTGCTGGCGCATGTGCTGCAGAAGCCCTATCGCCAGATGTTGCTCGAGTTCAAAGACCCGTCGACGGACGATCTGTACGCCGAAGTGAGCGCGCTGGGCTATACCGGCGATGTGAAATACCACGCCGGGGCGGACCGCTCGCTGCCCCAGGGCGAGGCGCTGGTCGACCTGCTGGTGCGCATGGCGCCCAACCCCAGCCACCTGGAGCATGTCAACCCAGTGGTGGTGGGGATGGCGCGCGCGGCGGGCACGCTCACCGACCGGCCCGGCCCTCCCCGTATCGACCCCAGCCGCACGGTTCCGATCCTGATCCACGGCGACGCCTCCTTCCCAGCCCAGGGCATTGTGGCGGAGACGCTCAACATGTCGCGCCTGGCCGGCTACACCGCGGGGGGGACGATCCACATCATCGCCAACAACCAGCTCGGCTTCACCACCGACCCACACGATGGGCGCAGCACGCTCTACGCCAGCGACCTGGCCAAGGGCTTCAAAATCCCCATTGTGCATGTCAACGCCGACGACCCGCTGGCCTGCATCGAGGCGGCGCGGCTGGCCGTGGCCTACTCCAACGAGTTCGAGCGGGACTTTCTCATCGACCTGATCGGCTACCGGCGCTACGGCCACAACGAAGGTGATGAACCCCGCTTCACCCAACCGAAGCTCTACAACATCATCGACAAGCACCCCACCGTGCGCCAACAGTGGGCGCAACGGTTGGTGGAGCAGGGCATCGTTGGGGCTGATGAACCGGAGCAACTTGTCCGGCGTCAACTGGATCATCTGCAACAGGAATTGAGCAGCCTTGGCGCCGATGAGAGGCTGCCGTTGGAGATCAAGCCGCCACCGCCTGGCGCCGCGCGCAAGGTGCATACTGCCGTCCCCGCCGAGACGCTGCGCGAACTGCACCAGGCGCTGATGCGGGCGCCAGCCGGCTTCAGCGTCCACCCACGATTGCAGCGCATTCGCCGGCGCATGGCCGAGGCGTTGGCGGACGAAACCGAACCGGCTATCGATTGGACCCTGGCCGAGCAACTGGCGCTGGCCTCGATCCTGGCCGAAGGCACACCGGTCCGCGTGACAGGTGAGGATGTGTTGCGCGGCACCTTTAGCCACCGCCACGCCGTGCTCTTTGACGCCCAGACGGGCGAGCCGTACACGCCGCTGCATCATCTTCCCCAGGCCCGGGCCGCCTTTGAAATCCACAACAGCCCGCTGAGCGAGGCCGCCGCGATTGGCTTCGAATATGGCTACAATATCGAGCATCCGGGCCGGCTGGTGATCTGGGAGGCGCAATATGGTGACTTTGCCAACACCGCTCAGGCCATGATCGACCAGTTTGTGGTCTCGGGTTTTGCCAAGTGGGACCAAACGCCGTCGCTGGTGCTGCTGCTGCCCCACGGCTACGAGGGGCAAGGGCCCGACCATGCCAGCGCCCGCCCGGAGCGTTTTCTGCAACTGGCCGCCGAAGTCAACATGCGCATTGCCAACCCCACCACCGCGGCGCAATACTTTCATCTGTTGCGGCGGCAGGCGCTGCTGTTGACCACCGACCCGCTGCCGCTGGTGGTGTTGACGCCCAAAAGCCTGTTGCGTCAGCCGCTCACCCTCTCACCCCTGCGCGACCTGGCGGAGAGCCGCTGGCAGCCCGTTATCGACGACGCCGACGCCGCCCAACGCCCCAACGAGATCCGCCGCTTGATCCTCTGTAGCGGCAAGATTTATGTCGATCTCGTCACCAGCGACTACCGCCCGCAGACGCCGTGGGTTGCCATTGCGCGCGTCGAGCAGCTTTATCCCTTCCCAGCAGACCATTTGGATGAACTGTTTCGGCGTTATCCCAACGCGGAAGAAGTGGTTTGGGTGCAAGAAGAACCGCGTAACATGGGCGCATGGTCGGCGGCCAAGCCCCAACTGGAGTATATCTTTCGCGTCAGCAATCATCGCTTCAAATTGCGCTACGTCGGGCGCCCGCGCCGCGCCAGCCCCGCCGAAGGCTCGTCGGCCTGGCATCAGATCAACCAGGCGCAAATCATAAAGAAGGCGTTTGAAAATCCGACCTGGAGCACAAGATGACAGTTGAAATCAAAGTGCCCGAAATGGGCGAATCGGTTGTCGAGGCGACGGTGGCGCGCTGGATAAAGCAGGAGGGCGACGCCGTCAAGGCCGGTGAAGCCGTGGTGGAACTGGAGACAGACAAGGTCAATGTGGAGGTGGCCGCCGAAGTGGATGGCGTGCTGGCGCAGATCACACAGCCCGAAGGCGCCGATGTTAAAATTGGCGATGTGCTGGCCGTGATCAATAGGGCCGGGGAAGGCGCGGAGCCAGCTCCCGCCGCGCCGTCTACGCAGCAGCCCGCAACAGATGAACGCGAAGAGGGTCAGCGCAACGACCAGCCGGCGGGGCAGGATGAAGCCGACGAGCGGGTCACCCCCGTGGCCAAACGACTGGCAGCCGACAAGGGTGTCGATTTGGCCGCGGTCTCGCCATCGCAGCCGGGTGGGCGCGTCACCAAGCAGGATGTAGAGCAGCACCTGCGCGCCCAACAACCCTCGGGGCCTGCTCCTCAGCCTTCAGCCCCTACCACCCAGTCTCCAGCCTCGAGTCTCTACTCCCCTGACCCACGCGGCGAGACGCGCGAACGGATGTCGCGGCGCCGGCGCACGATTGCCGAGCGGCTTGTGCAGGCGCAGCAGACCGCAGCCATGCTCACCACCTTCAACGAGATCGACATGAGCGC
>JAHDWG010000376.1 GCA_023384495.1 Caldilineaceae bacterium | reverse complement strand
AGCTGTGGTTTAATAAATGTATAGATTTTGTTCATATTTTGAGCAAACAAGCATTATAAAACGATAGTGGACGCTCGGCGGACAAAGCGCTGCGCCCACGGGGTGCTCAAACTCAGTGCAGCTTATCATCGATTGCGATTGGCAAAACCGAGTGCGACTATCACACAACCCATAAGGAGTTGATTTGCCATGAAACTAAATACACAGGATTTCCTGAGCACACGTGGCGGCGCCAACAAAGTCTTTGGGCTGGGTATTCCATCGTCAACTCCTGGCGTGAATAGCTTGCCGCAAACACTCACTGCGTTGCGCGAAGAAGACCCTGCATTCAACAGAGTTATTCATGTGCAAAATATTGAGCGAGGACAGTTGTTGGCAACGCCCGACGATCTGGCCCACAAGATGTATGTGCTGATGAGCGGCAAGGTGAACCTGATCTGCACCAACAACGAAGGGCGCCGGCTCGTGATTGCAACCTTGGAGCCGGGGGCGATTTTTGGGGAAGGCGCGCTCGACACCACCAGCGACCCCAACAGCTTTGTTGAAGCAGCCGAGCCTTCATCGGTTTGGGTCATTCCATCGAGCGAAGCACGCAACCTGACTATGCAATACCCCATTCTAGGCTGGGGATTGCTTCAAACCTATGGTGAACGCCTGCTACAGGTTGAGAATAGCTTGGAAGATGTCGCCTATAAGAAGTTGCCTGAGCGGCTGGCGATGCTGCTGCTTGATCTGGCTGACGACCAGGACGCCATCAAAGGGGTGAGCCATCAATCGCTCGCCGACCATCTGGGCACCTACCGTGAAACGGTGAGCGCCATTCTACGCGACTTCAAGCGCCAGGGGATGGTTGAGTTGGGGTATCGACGAATTCACTTGGTGGACGTTGAAGCGTTGGAGGAAATCGCGGGCGTCTGGGCGTGGTGATTCGGCCCGTACCTGCGTATGGGCAACATTTGTCGCAATATCTTGTAGGATTCTCGTGCGGCGCGCCGCGTGGACTTCTCAGCGCCACACGAGAATCCGATTGACGCCCCTCTATATTCATCCCCACAGGGAAGTTGCCGCATAGGCGCCACGTATATATACGTATATATGTTGTAGCGCAATCAGCGTTTATTGTGCAAGTCCTGTAGATTTTTTCTAACAATGAGTAGCTTGACGCACGTCAGAATTGCTGCTATACTTTGAGCATTGATCCTGCTTCTACTTTCCATCCTGGCTTTATGTAGCATTTCCAACAGCGCCAGACCAACAGCCCAAACGTGTAAATCAAGTGATTTGCTATCTCGGCTGCTCTTTTTGGGGCCGATGGTTTCAAACGAAGCAAGGTGGAAATTGCGTTTGGAACAAGGCGGCAATTGCGGTGTAGACAGCCGGGCTTGCTCCCAATAGCTGCGATTTTCAAACCGAACAAAGGGCTTTGTGTACCCCCAGGTTTTTGTTGCCAACGTATCCCTACGATCCTCAGGTTGTCGACTGTCTAGGCGCCGCCCCAACCTTCGATTTGCAGGTCGGTGACCTAAAAAAACGACCCACGATGCCGCTCTTTCATGCGCACGATGAGGATGATGTGAATGATACAGTGGCCCTGAGTGGGCTGGACGGCCTGGCGCACCATCCATGAGGGTGGGTATCTATATACTGCACGCCGAAACGTTCCAACCGAACCTTGCGACGCAATAACACCGAGAGTCCAACTCCCTCACTGTTCCGCACAATCGCTGCAGCCGGCGCATCGACTTGACTAAAACATCGCAATTGCACCCGAACCACACGAGTTACTGTAAATTCTACGCTTACAAAATTTTCTCAGATGTAATTCTCTTCATATGTCGCTATGTCTAGTTGCCTAGCGAAGGATACGACCCAATGCCAACTTTAGATTTGTCCAGCATGACCATCTCCCAAATGGACGCGTTAACTCTGGATGAGTTGCGCGAACTCGCCCGTGCGGCCGATATCACCGGCTATACGCGGTTAAAAAAGACCGACCTCATCATGCGGCTGTTGCGCGCCAACGCCGAACACCAGGGGTTCATCTTTGGTGGCGGCATCTTGGAAATTGTCCAGGATGGCATCGGCTTTCTGCGCAGCGAACATCTGCTTCCTGGCCCTGATGATGTATATGTGAGCCAAAGCCAGATTCGCCGCTTCGGTCTGCGCACCGGCGACTTTGTGGTGGGGCAAGTACGCCCACCCAAAGATACGGAAAAATATCATGGCCTGCTCAAGGTTGAGGCCGTCAATGGCATGGACCCGGAAGAGGCCAAAAAGCGAGCCGTTTTTGAAAAACTAACACCAATCTTCCCCAATGATCAGATCTTTCTGGAGACCAAACCGAACATTATCTCCACCCGTATGATCGATCTGCTCTCACCCATCGGGCGCGGCCAGCGCGGCCTCATTGTCAGCCCCCCGAAAGCGGGCAAGACGACCGTGCTCAAACGGATTGCCAATGGCATCTCCACGAACCACAAAGAGATCCATCTGATGGTTGTGCTCATCGGTGAGCGCCCGGAAGAGGTGACCGACATGGACCGTTCGGTGGAGGCCGAGGTGGTGAGCAGCACCTTCGATGAACCCGTGCAGAACCACGTCAGCGTGGCTGAAATGGCGTTGGAGCGGGCCAAACGACTGGTGGAAAGCGAAAAAGATGTAGTCATCCTCCTTGACAGCATCACACGCCTGACGCGCGCATACAACCTGACTGTGCCGCCCAGTGGCCGCACGCTGTCGGGCGGTATCGACCCGGCAGCCCTCTACCCACCCAAACGCTTCTTTGGCGCGGCTCGTAACGTCGAAGAGGGCGGCAGCCTGACGATCCTTGCTACTTGTCTGGTGGACACAGGTAGCCGGATGGATGATGTGATCTACGAAGAGTTCAAAGGCACGGGAAACATGGAGTTGGTGCTCAGCCGCAAGCTGTCTGAGCGGCGCATCTTCCCGGCATTCGATATCGAGCGCAGCAGCACCCGCGCCGAAGAAAAACTTCTCGATGCGGAAACGCTGGCCAAAGTCTATACCCTTCGTCGCATGATCGACGCCATGGGTGGCGGTCAAGAAGCTGTCTTGCCTATCATCGAACGCATGAGCCGGACGCGCGACAACCGCGAATTCTTGGATACACTCACAAAACGGTAGGCTGTAGGGAGGTGGCATTAGGCCACCCCCCTCTCTATACGTTTAGCCTACGCAGAACCGACGATTGGCGGGTATTTACCCACTTCGTCGGTTTTTTTGTCACTTGCATCCAGTAAATCCCACAAATATGCTTTGACAAACGGTCGTTCCATGCTATAATCCGCGCTGCATTGTAGTTGAATATGGTTATCGAAGACGTTCATCGCCAGCCCATTTCAACACACAAATCTTGGCCTTCAACCCCCAATCGGCCGAAAATATGGAGTCTCTCGATGTCTTCTGATGCTAACCCAGTTTTGGGCAGCAGTTTTTCATCACGTTCAGCGCAGTCCTCCCCATCAAACAACTCAGAATCTGACCCAGCCTCGCATTGGCAACCACGGGCCGCCGCCCCATTACTTGGCGGCCCGGTGCGCGAGCACTCCGCCATCCCCTCCGCCTCGGCGCTCCTGGCTGCCCCATTTGGGCCTGCGCCCGCTGAAGAAGCGCCTATCGTCAATGAGGAAGACGGATTCGCTTTGTTCATTCATCGTTGCCAAAACCAGGTGCGCCATGTGCTGGCCGACCAGGTTACGCCCCTGCGGCTGGCAGGCCACCTTGCCGTATTGGCAGTCGGCGCGGCGATATTGATCCTCAGCCAGATCCACCTGCCCGACTGGAATTTTACGCTCAATGCCCTGCCCAATAGCGCCCTGGGGGCCGCCACCGTCGCCGGCAATCAGCCACCCGCTACACTGGGCCAGGTGGGAACAACCACCAGCGAAATCATGAGCGATGCGCTACAGCGCTCTGCTGTTCCGTTTACGGTGGTACAACAGAAGCCGCGCGAGGAGATCGAGACCTACACAGTCAAGGCCGGCGATACGGTGTTGGGCATTGCGGCCATGTTTGGCCTTCAACCCGAAACCATCATGTGGGCAAACAGCGCCATTGAGGCCAATCCCGATCGCCTGGCCATCGGCGACCAGCTCAACATTTTACCTTTTGATGGCGTTCTGCATATTGTAAAGCCCGGTGATACGCTGGCTGGGCTCGCTGCCCGATACAAGGCGGATATGGGAAAGATCACAGCGTTCCCGCTGAACGACCTGGCCGACAGCAACACGGCCCTCAAGATTGGCAGCCAGATTGTCATTCCTGATGGCAGCAAACCCTTCGTAACGCCTCAAATTGCCACTGGCGTCCGTCGCGCAGACGCCCCGGCAGACGCTGCTCGCGGCTCTGGGTCGTTCTCGTGGCCCGCCAGCGGCAACATCACCCAGCAGTTCTGGGGCGGTCACCGCGCCATCGATATTGGGTCGTGGGTAGGCGCCCCGGTCAAGTCGGCGGACAGTGGCTACGTGGTGCTGGCCGGCGGCGGCTGGAACGGCGGCTATGGCAACCACGTCATCATCGACCACGGCAACGGTTTTACTACACTCTATGCGCACTTGAACAGCATTTTCGTGCGACCCGGTGAAAGTGTCAGCCGTGGCCAACAGATCGGCACCGTTGGAAACACGGGGAACAGTACCGGCCCCCACTTGCACTTTGAAATTCGCTATCAGGACGCGCCGCGCAACCCCTTTAACTGGCTCCCTTAGCCGCTTACTCGTAACAAGCAAGAAGCCCGGTTTGCAAACCGGGCTTCTTTTGTTTTGCGCCAGACAAGATCAAATGTTTCTTACTGCTGGATGCCCCCTTCAGTCAGTTGGCGCGGATCAAGCAGGCGGTTCAATTCTTCCACCGACAGCTCAGTCTGCTCCAGCGCCACCTCTTTGAGCAGGCGACCTTCGGCATAAGCCTGCTTGGCGATTTTGGCCCCCAGCTCGTAGCCAATTACCGGGTTGAGGGCCGTGACCATGATCGGGTTTTTGCCCAACAGGTCGGCGACACGCGTTTCGTTCACGGTGAACCCAGCGATAGCCTGATCCGCCAGGACACGGCTGCCGCTTGCCAACAACGTGATACTCTGCACCAGGTTATAGGCGATGACCGGCAGCATGACATTCAGTTGGAAGCTGCCTGATTGACCGCCAATCGTGATGGTGACATCATTGCCCATCACCTGCGCGCAGACCATGCTGACTGCTTCAGGGATGACTGGGTTGATTTTACCCGGCATGATGCTGCTGCCCGGTTGCAGCGCCGGCAAGACAATCTCGCCAAGACCGGCAATGGGGCCGCTGTTCATCCAACGCAGATCGTTGGCAATTTTCATCAGGCTGACGGCCACAACCTTGAGCTGACCACTCACCTCAACGGCGGTGTCTTGGGTGCTCAAGCTTTCGAAATAGTTGCTGCTCGTCACAAGGGGAAGACCCGTCCAGTCGGCCAGCTTGGCGGCAATGCGCGCGCCAAATTCCGGGTGGGCATTGATGCCAGTGCCGACAGCCGTGCCTCCTTGCGCCAGTTCGGCCAGGCGCGGCAGCGTCGCCTCTACGCGCGCAATGCCGTGGGCGATCTGGCTCGCCCATGCGCCAATCTCCTGACTCAGGCGCACGGGCATGGCGTCCATCAGATGTGTACGCCCGGTGATCACCACATGGTCGAGGTCGGCAGCCTTTGTCACCAACGCTTGATGCAGATACCGCAGCGCCGGTAGCAGTTCCTCATGGATTGCCAAATAGGCGCTGAGGTGAATGGCGGTGGGGATGCAGTCGTTGCTGCTCTGGCCCATGTTGACATGGTCGTTGGGGTGCACCTTGTGCCCCAGCCGGGCCGCGGCCAGGTTGGCCAACACTTCATTGGCGTTCATATTGGTGCTGGTGCCTGAGCCTGTCTGAAAAATGTCCAGGGGGAAGTGCTGGTCATGCCGGCCCTCAGCCACTTCGTCCGCTGCGGAGCGGATCGCTTCGGCCATGCCGGCGTCCATTAGCCCCAGATCATGGTTGACCGCAGCGGCGGCCCCCTTGATCAACGCCAACGCCCGAATAAATGAACGGGGAAAACGAAGGTCGCTAATGGGGAAGTTGTCTACCGCGCGCTGGGTCTGAGCGCCATAGAGCGCGCCAGCGGGCACCTTGACCTCGCCAAGGGTGTCGCGCTCGATTCGATAAGATTGGTCTGTCATCAAAAATGTCTCCTTTGCTCCATTTGCTACCTTTATATTTAGCGCCAATCGTCAAACCACTGGGCGATCAGAAATACATTCGCGCTGCGAGGCTCGCAAATATGCGGGCGCCGACAATATGCGAGGTGACACAGAGATTGTACCACTGTAGAAAAGGAGATGCACGTTTTACCCGGAGGGGCAACCATGTGAAGGTTGCCAGTTAATTTGACATGACCCTACACCTGACCTACAATCGAGATAGATACCTATCTTGCGCTCTGTTTGAAGACCCGAGTTACTCGAAGGAGTCAACCTCTTCGCAAAGCCCGGTTTTCAAAGCAACCGCAGCCTAACCTGCAACGATCTGGAACGCGCAAAGCAAATCAATGGCTGAGACAATTCTCGTAGTAGAGGACGACCGCCGCATTCGTGATATGGTGCGACGGGGTCTGATCTTTGAAGGGTACGAAGTCACAGTGGCCGAGGATGGGGAGACGGCGCTTCAGTTGGCCCGCAACGCAATGCCCGATGCCGTCATTCTCGATATCATGCTGCCTGGGATGAGTGGCCTTGAGGTGTGCAATCGGCTGCGCAACGCCTCCACCGTGCCGATCCTCATGCTGACCGCGCGCGATACCGTGCAGGATCGTGTCACCGGGCTTGATGCAGGCGCGGATGATTACCTTGTAAAGCCCTTCTCGTTTGAAGAACTATTGGCGCGGCTGCGCGCACTCTTTCGCCGTCACCGGATGGAGGCCGCGCCCGAAATTTACCAGTTTGCCGACCTTACCCTCAACCCACGCACTCATCAGGTGTTTCGGGGCGACGAAGAAATCTCGCTCACAGCCAAAGAATTTGACCTGCTCGAGCTCTTCATGCGGCACCCCAATCAGGTATTGACGCGTGAACAGATCTATGACCATGTTTGGGAATATGACTTTGGAGGCGAGAGCAATATCATTGAAGTCTATATCCGTTATCTACGCGCCAAACTGGAAGCGGGTGGCAAATCGCGCTTGATCCAAACGGTGCGTGGCGTCGGCTATACGTTGCGCGAAGTCTAACATATCACCATTTCTACAGATGCTATGTCGTATCGATCTACAATATCAAGATGTGAAGCGTGGCGGTTCTATAGATTCTTCCCCGTTCTTCACATGTCATTCATCTAGATTTTAGCTAACGCCGGTATGCTGGCGACATGTTGCCTACAAAGCACCTGTCGCGCAACCTAGACCGGTGGCCG
>JAHDWG010000375.1 GCA_023384495.1 Caldilineaceae bacterium | reverse complement strand
CGATCGAGAAGTTGCCAGCGCTCCTCCATCCGGCGAACCTGTCACCTGGGGACAGCGTGATTCTCAGCGTGCTCGGCGCAACTGCGCTCTTGGCGGTTGTGGGGATCCGTTACCCCATCAAGATGCTGCCACTGCTGTTCTTCGAGGTGGTGTGGAAGTCCATCTGGATGCTGGTTTTCGGGCTGTCTCGATCGCTTTCCGGTGGGCTGGATCCGAACGTCAGCTTTGGGGGGACTGAAACGCTGATTGCCTGTCTGGTGGGCATTGTGTTGGCGCCACTCGCCATTCCGTGGGGCTACGTCTTCAAGCAGTATGTCCAGGCGCCCGGAAATCCGTGGGGGAAGCAGGTGACCTTGAGCACGCCAATGTCCGTAGCGCAGGATACAGGCCGAACGTAACGAACGAGCTGCTGAGCGTGGCATAGAGATAGAATAATGGGAAGGGAGGGGCTTCAGCCCTCTCTTGAACCCTTCTCACTCCACTCATTTTAGCTGTTGGCACCATACGCATTCAGAGCAACCCATCGACCAGCAAGGAGATGCAAAATGAAAGCAATTGTCGCTACACACTATGGCCCACCGGAAGTTCTGCAGCTCAAAGAAGTTGACAAACCGACGCCCAAAGACAATGAGCTCTTGATCAAAGTTCATGCAACGACGGTCACAGCCGCAGATTTTCGAATGCGAAGCTTTACCGTTCCGCCCCTGTTATGGATTCCCGCTCGCATCGCTTTGGGTTTGACCAAACCGAGACAGCCAATCTTTGGCACGGAACTTGCCGGCGAAGTGGAGGCAGTCGGCAAAGCAGTGACCCGGTTCAAGGTAGGGGATCAGGTGTTCGCATCCACCCTCACAGCGAATTTTGGCGCCTACGCCGAATATAAATGTATGCCGGAACAAGGGATGGTTGCTCAAAAACCGGTCAACATGACGTATGGGGAAGCTGCCGCCCTTCCAATCGGCGCCACCACAGCCCTGCGTCTGCTGCGGAAAAGCAATCTCCAGCGCGGACAAAAAGTCATGATCTACGGCGCTTCTGGCAGTGTTGGGACCTATGCAATTCAGCTTGCCAAATTCTTTGGGGCAGAAGTGACCGGGGTGTGTAGTACGGCCAATCTGGACATGGTGAAATCGCTGGGGGCCGATCACGTCATCGATTACACAAAAGAGGATTTTTCAGCACGAGCAGAACGATATGACCTCATCTTTGATACGGTGGCGAAATTCCCGAAGGCAAAATACGCAAACGTTCTCGCACCGAACGGGAGCTACGTAACGATTGCCAGGCTGGACTCAAAAGAAAGCATGGAAAACCTGCTCTTCATCAAAGAGTTGGTCGAGAAGGGCGACCTAAAACCGGTGATCGATCGCCGCTATCCGCTGGAGCAGATGGTCGAGGCGCACCGGTACGTCGATCAAGGCCACAAAAAAGGCAATGTCGTCATCAGCCTCACCTAAACAGGTGAGGCATGAATGCTCTCACTCTCCCCCTTATTAATGCAATTCTCATTGGGCTTAGCGCAACGCATACTTTTGCTCTGTGCGGACTGTTATTGTTGATGAAAACAGTCGATCAGAGGTACAATGACTCCAATCGTGTGAACTTCCGACAGTCGCTTTGAAGCCTGCGGTTGTGTCGTCGTCGAACAATTGGCTTTGAGCAAGGCAAGATAGCGAGGAGAAAGGTCGATGGTTAGAGAGATTCGCGACGTCATGCGCACCCAGCCCACAATCAACGGCACAACCGGTCACACACGGGCTGAGAGTATGTTTGTGAAGGAAGCAGTAACATTTGACGATGTGCTGTTAACGCCCGGTTATGCGGAGAAGCTGCCCTCTGAGGTCGACCTGCACACGCAGTTGCACGAACGGCTTCGCCTCAAGATTCCGGTGGTCAGCGCGGCGATGGACACGGTCACCGAGAGCGAACTGGCGATTGCGCTGGCTCGCCAGGGGGGGCTGGGGGTCGTTCACCGCAACCTTACCATCGAGCAGCAGGCCGAAGAGATTGACAAAGTCAAACGCAGCGAAAGCGGGATGATCGTCGACCCCATCACCCTCTCGCCCGAGGCGACGCTGGGCCAGGCCGAGGCGATCATGAGCCGCTATCGCATCAGCGGCGTGCCCATCACTGATAACGAAGGGCGGCTGGTGGGCATTCTCACCAATCGCGATGTGCGCTTCGCCACCGACTACGGACGCCCTATCCGCGACTACATGACTGCCGACAAGCTGGTTACGGCGCGCATCGGCACGACGTTGGCCGAGGCGCAGGAGATCTTGCACCGCTACCGCATCGAGAAGTTGCCCCTCGTCGATGACCAGGGCCATCTCAAGGGGCTGATCACCTACAAGGACATTCTCAAGCGCGAGGCCTACCCCCACGCCGCCAAAGATGACCGTGGTCGGCTGTTGGTGGCCGGCGCGATCGGCGTGGGCGACGCCGGCCTGGCGCGCGCTGGCATGCTCATTGAGGCCGGCGTCGACGCGGTGGCCCTTGACACTGCGCACGGCCACAGCAAGGGGGTTATCGAGACAATCCGCGCCCTGCGCAACCGCCACCCCGATGTGGTGATTCTGGCCGGAAACGTGGTGACGCCCGAAGGGGTGCGCGCCCTGGTGGAGGCAGGGGCCAATGTGGTCAAGGTGGGGGTGGGCGCCGGTTCGATCTGCACCACTCGTGTGGTCAGCGGCGCCGGTATGCCGCAGTTGACCGCGATTGCCGAGTGCGCCGAAATGGGCCAACAGTTGGGCGCGCCCGTGATTGCCGATGGCGGCATCCGCTATAGCGGCGATATTACCAAGGCGCTTGCCGCCGGCGCCTCGGCGGTGATGCTCGGCAGCCTGCTGGCCGGGCTGCACGAATCGCCCGGCGAAATCGTGATCCACGAAGGTCGCTCGTTCAAGGAATATCGGGGCATGGGTAGCCTGGCCGCCATGCGTGGCCGCGCCCGAGACCGCTATCAGACCGGCCAGGCCGAAAACGCCAGCCCCGATGTGGGCGGCAAGCTGGTGCCCGAAGGGATCGAGGGCCAGGTTCCCTACAAAGGCCATCTGCGCGAATTTATGTTTCAGTTGATGGGCGGGTTGCGCAGCGGCATGGGCTATGTCGGCGCGGCCAGCCTGCCGGAACTGTGGCAGAAGGCGTCCTTTGTGCGCATCAGCGCAGCCAGCTATCAAGAGAGCCACCCCCACAGCATCACCATCACCAAAGAAGCGCCCAATTACCAGATCCCCCAGGGGTCGTCGCGGCGCGTATAAATACCCATCCGCATCACGGTTGCGGGCCGACAGCTACACCTGCCGATGGCGTTGGTCGCAATGTGATTCGGATCGGCAGCAGGTTGGGAAGGCGAAATCAGCATGGGTGCAACAGAACTCCAATTCGCCGGCAAGGCTGCGCTGATCACCGGCGGCGGCACGGGGATCGGCGCCGCGATCGCCGAGGAGTTCGCCACACAAGGCGCACGCGTCGCCATCTGTGGCCGCCGCGAGGCCGTGCTCAACGCCACGGTGGCGCGGCTTCAGGCGGCAGGCTTGCAGGTGACCGGCCTGGTGGGTGATGTGGCGAGCGATGGCGAGCGCATTGTGCGCAGCGCGGTGGACGAACTGGGCCGCCTCGACGTTCTGGTCAATAATGCAGCGCAGACCGCCGGCGTCGGCGTGGCCGAGATGCCGTCGCAGAGCTGGCGGCGCGTGCTGGCCGTCAATTTGGATGCCGCGTTTGAATTGGTGCACCATGCCCTTCCGCATCTCATCGCCGTGCGCGGGGTCGTTTTGCACATCAGCAGCATCAGCGCCATCGCCGGTGAGTTTGACGACGTGGCCTATGCGGCCAGCAAAGCCGGGCTGGAAGGCTTTAGCCGCCGGCTGGCGCTCGAAGTGGCCGAACATGGCATTCGCTCGAATGTGATCCGCCCTGGGCTGATCCGCACCGAAGCGTTCGACGCCATGCCCAGCGACTTTTTTGACGCGCAGATCCCGCTGATCCCCCTGCGGCAGATTGGACAGCCCAAAGACATTGCGCGCGCCGCCGCGTTTCTCTGTTCCGCCGACGCCCAGTTCATCACCGGCGCGGTGCTCACCATCGATGGCGGGGAATCGGCAAAATAGAGGCTGGAAACTATACGAGGTCTCCAGTCTCCAGTCCCACTTCATACACACGCTCCCAGAGAGGAATGAGTCATGCCAGTCACAGCAGTCGTTGGCGCCCAGTGGGGTGATGAGGGCAAGGGCCGCATCATCGACTATCTGGCGCAACAGGCCGATGTCGTTATCCGTTTTCAAGGGGGAGACAACGCCGGCCACACCGTGATCAACGAGTTTGGCAAACACGCGCTGCACCTGATCCCCAGCGGCATCTTTAACCCGCAGACGGTCAACATCATTGGCTCTGGCTGCGTCGTCAACCCCCAGTCGCTGCTCGACGAGATGGCCACGCTCGAGGCCGCCGGCGTCGGGCTGGAGAATCTCTGGATCAGCAACCGGGCGCAGATGGTTATGTCGTATCACCGCCTCATTGATGCGCTGGAAGAGACGGCGCGCGGGCCCGACACCATCGGCACAACCAAGCGTGGCATCGGCCCGGCCTACGCCGACAAGGCGACCCGCGCCGGCCTGCGCCTGGGCGACTTGCTCCAATCCGACTGGCTGGAGGCTCGGCTCGATGGCGCGCTGCGCCAGGCCAACGAACGCATCCGCATCCTCGGCGGCGACGCGGTGGACGGACAGGAGATCTTTGCCCAGTTGATGGGCTTCCGTGACCGGCTCGGCCATCGCATCATCGACACTGTGCCGCTGTTGCGCAAGGCGCTGGCCACCGACGCGCGGATCCTGCTCGAGGGTCAACTGGGGGTCATGCGCGACCTGGACTGGGGCATCTATCCCTATGTGACCAGCAGCAACCCCACGGCGTCGTTTGCCGCCTCGGGCGCAGGCTTGCCAGCGCGTACCCTCGATGCCGTGATCGGCGTCGTCAAGGCCTACAGCACATGCGTGGGTGATGGCCCCTTCCCGGTGGAATTGCACGACGCCACTGGCGCCCGTCTGCGCGAGATCGGGCAAGAGTTTGGCGCCACCACAGGTCGCCCACGGCGCTGCGGCTGGTTCGACGGTGTGGCCATCAACTATGCGGCATGGCTCAATGGCATGACCGCGTTGGCCGTCACCAAACTCGATGTGCTTGATACGTTCGCCGAGCTCAAAATCTGCACGGGGTATCGGCTGGCCGACGGCGCCGTGGTGACAGACACCATGCCCGACACCGCGTTGCTGAACCAGGCTACGCCCATCTATGAGACGTGGGAAGGGTGGCAATCCTCCAGCGCCGATTGCCGGCGCTGGGATGACCTACCGCCCCAAGCCCGCCGCTATATCGACCGCATCGGCCAGTTGGCCGACGTCCCCGTGCGCTATGTCTCCGTTGGCGCCGAGCGCGACCAGATGTTTGAGGTCTAGCGCATCTTTAGCAGTGCAAGGTGACAGTCACTGGCCGGCATAGGGCGGCAATGCCGGCCCTTGCCGCTGAAAGTGACTGTCACCTCATAGAAACACCAGGAAGAACCGATGCGCACAACCCCACGGGTGATTATTCGCTATTGCACGCAATGTCGTTGGCTGCTGCGCGCAGCGTGGATGGCGCAGGAGCTGCTGACGACGTTCGAGCAGGAGATCGGCGAGGTGGCGTTGCAGCCAGGCGCGGGCGGCGTCTTTGACGTGACGGTCGACGGCAACCTGGTCTGGTCACGCGCAGACGAAGGTCGCTTCCCCGACATCAAGGAGCTAAAGCAACGGGTGCGCGACCAGATCGCGCCCGAGAAATCGCTCGGCCACAGCGACCGCTGACGCCGTGACAGAGCGATTGGCCCATTGGGTCATAGTTCAGCCTGAATCGCAACCTGGGCCAGCCGTTCGTAGTGGGGTTGACACTCATCCAGCAGCGGCTGTAGGCGCGGCGGAAATGGCTGCGTCTTTTTGCAATAGGGTTCAAAGCCGGTGGAGCGGTGGACGTTTTGATACCAATGCGTTGCCCAAATGCCGTCTTCGCGGCGCGGGCCGGGCGGCCAGTGGAGCATGGCCTCGTCAAACGGGATGCCGATGCGCATGCACAACTGGCTCAACACGCTGCGTGGGTTGAGCAGCAGTTGTCGAGCGTCGAGCACAGGCGGCGCCTGCCCCAGACGACGGAGATGGTCGAACAGCGTTGTTTGGAGGGCAAGGCCGGTGTCGCGCAACGTCGGTTGGGCTAGGTTCTGCGCCAGCGAGGGCAACATTTCCACCGGGTCGCGGATGAGCAAGACATGGGTCGTTTCGACCAGAAAATCCCACGACAAATCCACCAGATGGTGCGCCATCTGTTTCATCAAGAGCAGCGGTCGGTCACATGGCCCCAGAATCACCTCGCGGATCACTCGCTCGCCGTCGCTCTGCATGGCGGCCATCACTTCCA
Source organism: Caldilineaceae bacterium (assembly GCA_023384495.1). Classification (GTDB taxonomy): domain Bacteria; phylum Chloroflexota; class Anaerolineae; order Caldilineales; family Caldilineaceae; genus CFX5. The sequence goes on along the minus strand of JAHDWG010000375.1, from coordinate 977 downwards.
CAGCGCCTGGGTGGGGCGCGCCGGTGACGCGCAGATAATGGGCATAGAGTGGCTCGTCGATCACCCGCGTGTCGCCGCGCTGGGCAAACGAATACATGAGCGCGGTCGACACATTGCGCGGGCCAGACCAGAGGTTGATGCGCAGCGTGGTCATGAGGCGGGCGCCATGACCACGCGCCGGGCTTGCTTCACCAGATCATCGCCTAGAAAGCGGGCCGACCTCGTCAGCTCGTCGAGCAGTGCGATCTGTTCGCCGGCGCTGAGGCGCTGCTTGCGGATCATCTTCACCTGCCCCAGTTCTTTCAGAACGGCAACCCGCTCTTCGAGCAGGGCATTGAACTGAACATCACAAGCAGGAATCGGCGGCGGGTAGTGGCTGATCTCTTGAAAGATGCGCGCCTTTTCGTCTTCCAACTGGCGCTGAATGGCCTGCCAGAGCGCGTCCAGCCGAGTGGGGACTGTCTCCGCATTTACAGCGGCGAGATTCAATGAGGAGATCATCTTTCAGGTTTCTCCGAGAATCGATATCTTCCAACGCAACAAACATAAGTCGAGGCAAGGCTCGTTGAGTATAGCCCGCCCAAAAAGCTTTTGCAAAGTTGGACACCCACTTCTGACCGCGAAACGTCGCCGCAGCGACTTGATTTCAGCGCCTGCGCCGAGAGGGCTCCGTTGCAGATAAACAATGTCCGGCAGCAAAATCGTCGATTTGAAGGAGTTTCCATGTCTAACCCACCGCTGACGCTGCGTGACCTCTATCTCGCGCGCCGGCGCGTCGCCCCCTATGCTCGACGCACACCGCTGGCCCGCTCGACAGTCCTATCGGCGCTGACAGCCACATCTGTCTATCTTAAGCTGGAGAACCAACAGGAGACCGGCTCATTCAAGCTGCGCGGCGCCGCCAATCGGTTGCTGGCGCTGACACCTGAGGAGTATCGCTCTGGCGTGATCACCGTCTCCACCGGCAACCACGGTCG
>JAHDWG010000374.1 GCA_023384495.1 Caldilineaceae bacterium | reverse complement strand
TAGGCCATCATCACCATCAGGAAGATGAAGCCTGGGCTGAGGAGGATATAGCCCAACGAGCTGTCTCTGTGCAGCAGCCTGGAGATGAAGGCCCCCAAACTGTTCGGCTGCGCACGATGCGACCGGGTGCGGGTTGTCAAAGCCATCGGTTTCTCCGTACGCTGACGGGATGACAAGATGGACAAGATGTAGGGGTGACCGGATGACAGGACAACTCACTCTATCGCCACTTCACCGCCTCATCCCGTCATCCTGTCACCGTGTTATCCCCTCAAACAGCTAGGCGAGCAACTCGAGATCGGCGATGTCGTTCATGACAACCTCTAGCGCGGCCTCGGCGTTGCCGGTCGAGCAGGCTTGCGAGAACAACTTGCCAATGAGGATCCGGTCCTGGATCAGCGAGGCGAGCCGGGTCTGGTGGGGCAGTGCATGGCCCGCGGGCAACGCCAGCTTGAACATCTCCTTGGCGATGGCGAGCTTGGGGTCCTCCGGCCAGATCGGCTCGTTTTCATAGTTCGGCAGCAGCGGCAAGATATAGCCCTGACCCGCTTTGTAGAAGGCGCCAAAGTTTGGGATCGAGAAGAACGCCCTGATCAACTCCCTGGCCGCCTCCAGGTCGGCGCCCTCGGTGTGATTGAGGATGCCCCACCAGGGCAGTTGCCCGTAGCCAAAGCGGCCGCCTGGCCCTTGCGGTGGCAGCGCATGGTTCATGCCCTCGGCTACTTCTGGGTTGCTCTGGATAGCGGGCAGATAGATGGTGTTGACGTTGAGCGTCATCGAAATTTTGCTGGCCAGGAAGGCCGAGTTGTTGGCGCCGTCATCGTAGCCCACTTCACCCGGATCGCCGGCATCGTTGTGTAATTGGATGGCAAAATTGAGCGCATCCAGCGTCTGTTGGCTTTCGAGGGCCAGCGACCCATCCTCGTTGAACTCCTTGCCGCCAAAGGCCCAGAGCATGATGCGCGGCACCGCGTTGCCATCGCCACTCGCCTGGTCTGTGAGGGGAAGGCCGTAGGGGCGACCTTTCTCCTTGAGCGTCTTACCCAGGATGAGCGCCTCGTCCCACGTGTCGGGAAAGGTCTCGACACCCTCTTCTTGCAACCAATCCTGGCGGTAGTTGACAAACCAGTTATGCTGGCCGAGCGGCACACCCAGCCACTTGCCCTCCTGGACCATCTGGTAGGGTGCGTTGGGCAAGTAGCCGCCCCCCTCTTCGTCGAGTTCACTGACAATGTCACTGACATCGGCCAGCGCATTGGCGAAGATATGGGGCGGTGAACTGTACTGGATAATATTGGCCCCCCCGCCGGTCTCGATGGCGGTCTGGATCTTGGGCAGCACCTGGGCGTCACGCTCAAAGGTCACGGTGACATTGTTCTCACTGGCCCACTGGTTGGCGAAGTCCTCGATCACCACATCGAGCGCGGGCAGGAAGGACCATGGCCCGCCGAGGAAACGCACCGTGGCGCCCTCTGCCGTGACGGGGGCGGCGGGCGCATCGCCGGCGGCGGGTGCGTTGGCCGGCGCCGTGGCCGGGGCGCAGGCAGCTAAGGCGGTGATGCCGGCGCCTACAGCCACGAGGCCTGCACCTTTTAGAAACCGACGGCGGCTGATCGGGTGGGAGGTTGGGGAGGTCATGGTTTGGTTCTCCTTTGTAGCACTGTGACACAAAGTGGCGATTTCTTGGGGAGAAATCATGTCTGGATCACTTGAGGGTGGATTGTGCGCACCACGAGACAGGCGAACGCAATCCGTCCCTACTCAATCCGTTCGGCCAGCGCTTCGGCTTCGGTCTGGGCCTTGGCCATCGCCTCTTCGACCGACTTACCGGCGTTGAGCACATCGGCAAAGTTTGTGATGACGATCTGCCCTAGTTCCTGGAAGTTGTAAACAAAGTCGCCGACAATATCAAACGGGGTCACGTAGGAGACGCCATCGAAGCCCGGCTTAAGCCAGTGCAGGTTGTCCAGATACTCCTGGCGCGCCGCCGACGGCTGGGCAAAGATGACGTCCTCGCAGCCTTCCACCATGCGCCGGTAGTTGTCGGGCTGGTACATATAGGTCACAAACTCGAGGGCTGCATCCCTTACATCTGAGTCCTTGTTGATCATCATCGGGTGGATGCGCGCAATCGACTTGTTGCTCTCCCACGGGATGGGGGCGCTGCGTAGTTCGGGATAGAGATCGGGAAAGAGCGGTTTCAGACCGCCGACAGCCGCCGAGACAAAGAGCCCCTGTGCCGTGGCGCCGGTGCCAAACAAACGCTGCCCGGTCGCAATATCGGCGCCCTGAGGAAAGGCCACATCGTACATCTGCTTGAAGAGCTTGAGACCGTTGATGATCGGTTCACTGGTCAGCATGGGGGTTTTCCCCTGCGCCCACACGCCATCATACGGCATACACCACTCCTCGAGCGTAAACCAGAAGTCCGACGGCTCATTGACCAGGTGGGGTGACCAGAAGCCGTAGCGCTGGTTGTCCCGGTCAGTCAACGCCTTGCTGACCTCGATCCACTCTTCGGGCGTCTTGGCCGGGGTGATGTTGGCTTCCTCATAGCGAGTATTGTTGTAGAGGATGCCAAAGGCCACCGTGACCATATCCAGACCGTAGATATGCCCATCCTTGCGCATGGCGTCGTGGGCCGAACTGAGGTCGGTGATGTTGTTCCGCGTGAGGACATCATCGAGCGGCATGAGCAGGTCCGAGCGGATCAGACGGGGCGCCAGTTCTGGCGTGGCCATCAAGATGTCGCCGTCGAGTTGACCCGACTGCACGGCAACAATCGTCTTGGTGGTGTAGGCGTCAAAGGGGATGTTTTCGGCGACGACTTCGATCTCGTTCTGCGATTCGTTGAACTCGTTGATAAAGGCTTTCCACGTCTCGCCCCGTTTTCCTTCCTCAAACCACCACGACAGATAGCGAACAGTCTGGCGGGCGCCCGTATTGACCGCGGCGGCGCCACCGCCGGCAGACGGCGCCGCCACGGGTGCGGCGCACGCAGCCAGCGCCAGGCCGGCGCCGGCTACTGTGGCTGTCTTTAAGAACTCGCGACGGCTCATCGATTTTGAATGTGGGGTTGTCATAACGCTTCGCACTCCTTCCAAACTGGCACAAACCTACAAAGATGAGATGGTATGGAGCCTGCGACTTGCCCCAGAGAAGAGACAAGTCCCCTGGTCGAAGCTGATGAGAAATCTAAACACGGGTGGCAAAACCCGTGACACAGCCCGACGCGCCGGCCATGCGCACTGGTCTGTGCCCTATCAACTTTTCCAGGCTGGGAGTGAAACGGAAGCAAGATTACCGGTTCGACCTCATTGTAATGAACAGATTGGCATGTTGTCAAATTCTGGTATACAATATACTATCTACGATTAGATTCAATTTCTTGCCCAGCCACCAACCAACCAGGACGCAGACTCGATGAAACCAACTGTGGTCATCGCCTACTCAGGGTTTGGCGATTTGGAAGTCGAACGGAAGGTGTTGAGCGCCATCGACGCCCAGATCATCCATACCGGCAACCTCACTACGCCAGATGCCCTTGCCGCCGTCACCCAAGCCGATGCACTCATGGTGGCGCTGGAAAAGGTCACCGCCGAAATTATGGCCACGATGAGCCGTTGCCGGGTGGTCAGCCGCGCCGGCACAGGGCTCGACAACATCGACATCGCCGCCGCCACGGCGCACGGCATCTGGGTCGCCTACGTGCCCGACTATTCTATTGATGAGGTGTCGACCCATGCCATCGCCTTGTTACTCGCCCAGGCGCGCGGCATTCCCGCACTGGTGCAAGCGACGCGCGCCAGCCGGTGGGATAGTAGCGTGGTCGGCAAGCTCTATCGTCTCAAAGGACAGACGCTCGGTGTGATCGGCTTTGGACGCATTGGCCAGGTCACGGCGGAGAAGGCGCGGGGGCTAGGTCTCAATATCATCGTCTATGACCCTTACGTAGACCAGTCGGCTATCCAGAGCGCTGGGGCGCGTCTGGTGGACCTGGAGACGCTTGCCCGTGAATCCGATTTCGTCTCGCTCCACACACCGCTGGATGAAGCTACCCGCGAGATCATCGATGCCCAATTTCTGGCCCAGATGAAGCCGACCGCCTATCTGATCAACGCGGCGCGCGGCCCCTTGATCGACGAAGCGGCGCTGCTCGCCGCCGTCCGCAGCGGGCAGATCGCCGGGGCCGCGCTCGACGTGCTGACGGTCGAGCCACCCACGCCAGACAACCCCCTGCTGCACGAGGAGCGCATCCTGGTCACCCCACACGTTGCCTGGTATTCAGAAGAGGCCAAGATCGACCTGCGCACACGCTGCGCCGAAGAGGTGGTGCGCGTGCTCAGCGGCGAACGGCCACGCACGCCTGCAAACCAGATCGTCTAGATTACCATAACTCAGCCCTACCCATAAGGACGGACCTCATGACTCACCCTTTATTTGACCTGACCGGCCGGGTGGCCCTCGTCTCCGGCGCGGCCAGCGGGATGGGCCGCGCCATGTCGATTGGCTTTGCCGAATGCGGCGCCGACCTGGTGCTGGCCGACATCAACCTGCCCGGCGCCCAAGAGACCGCAGCGGTGATCGAGAAACTGGGTCGCCGCGCGTTGCCGGTACACTGCGATGTCTCAAACCCCACACAGATTCGCGCCATGTATCAACAACTCGACCAGGAGTTTGGCCGTATCGATGTGCTGGGCAATGTGGCCGGCGAAGGCGTGCGCGCCGACCCGCTCGAACTGACCGAAGAAGAGATCCAGCGCGCTATGCAAAACCTGGTGGTGGGACGTTACATCTGCACACAAGAGGCGGCCAAACGCATGATGGCCCAGGGCAAAGGGAGCATCATGAACATCGTCTCGATCGGCGGGGTCAATGCGCTTGGTCGTAGCCATATTGCCTATGGCATGGCCATGGCTGCCGTCGGCCACATGACGCGCGAATTGAGCACCGAATGGGCCAGCCGCGGGGTGCGCGTCAACGCCATTGTCTGCGCCCAGATCACCAACAAAGGGTTGGAGGAGCGCATGGCCGCCGACCCCAATCTGCGCGATGCCTATTTGCGTGGTCTACCGATCGGTCGCCTGGGCCGTCCCGATGAGATCAAGGGGGTGGCGATCTTCCTGGCCTCCGACGCCTCCTCGTTTACCACCGGGGCGCTGATCCCGCTGGATGGGGGCAACCTGGCCAAAAACGCCGGCGGTTCGCACCCTGGCATGCCCGGAGAGACGACCGGATAGCTCAACTTCGCCGGCCAGGGCGGTCAGCCAGCAGCGGAGCCTATTGGTGTTGGCCACGCGTTGTCAAACGTGTGGCCTACCCATCAGGCCAATACGCTCTCCTCGGCCACTTCATCGAGCAACGCCGTAACCCTGGCCATCATCGACGTGGCGTTTTTGGCCATATAGCCGGTCAATAACTCCTTCGCCTCGCTCTGCTGGCCTGCGTCGACCAGTTGCCGCCCACGGCCAGCCACTTCATAGGCGGTGGCGAAGAGTTCATCTTGCAGCGGTTGCCAGCGCTGGCGGACAAGCGAGGCCAGTTCATCCGGCGCACCCATCACCGCCCGGTTGAGCCGGTAAAAGCGCCACCAGGGGCTGTCGTCGCTCGGCGTGGCGCCGCCACGGGTCAAGAGCGGCGGCAACTCACCCTCGCTAAAAAGCGGCAAAAAGAGACCCAGACAGGGCGTGTAGAAGCTGCACCAGTAGACGGGCAGGCGCGAACCGTCGGCGCAGAGATCGGCCACCAGGCTGGCCGCCGTGCAGCCGCCTGCCCCCGTGTCGTCCGGGTGGCGACAGATGCCTGTGCTGGCCCGGATCGCGGTCATAAACGGTTCATCTGGGACGACTCCATCGCCATGGTCACCCAGCACGGCCATCATCGTGCGGGCGCTGATCTCACCGCGGCGCTGGCTCAATAGGGTGCATGAGCGGACGCGCCGCATCGCGCCGCTGCCTTCGCTGCGGCTGGCCGCGCTATAGGCATCGGCAAAGTTGAAACGCTCGTTGCTCTCCTGCCACCAGCCACGCTCGGCGGCAAACTGTTCGGCGCCGCGTGACAGTTCGGACCAGTCGGTCTCGACCGAATAGACATTGCTGATGCCCAGCGCACCCGTGACCCGTTTGATTACCCATTCGTGACCGGCTGTTTCAATCACAAAGGCTTCGTGCGGGTCGGCGACGATATAGCTGTTGTCATAGGTGCGCACGCCCGCCTCGTTGGCAAAGAGGCCCTGACCGTACTCGCTGATCAGGCTCGTCATCACCGCCACCGCTTCGCTGGCGGTGCGTCCGCGTTCCAGCCCTAAACGCAGAATTTCCATACCGACCAACTTGGGTTGGCTCGCCGCGGGCAATTTGGAATGCAGCGCCTCGTTGCCGATCACCACCTGGTGCTCGTTAAAGCCATGTTCATAGCCCCAGCACCAATAGGGGCGCGAGCCGATATGGCGATAGGTGACGCTTGCCTGGGGCAAGGTGAGAAACTGGGTGCGGGTGACGGCGCCAGGCCGGTGCTCTTGGCGTTCACGCTGCACCAACGGCTGGCATTCGTCGGCGGGGCGGTCGCTGTTCTTGGCAAAGATCGTCTGGCCGTTGCTGGTGGTGGCGCCGAGGGCAACCATCGTGTCACAACTTTGCGGTGGCATAGGCTCTCCAATAAACTTGCTCAGAATGCATCCGAACATTGGTTGTGGGCCCAGGAGGTGATATGCAGTGACATGCGCCGAGGGAGGTTCGGATGGGCCTAAGATTTCCGTGCAAGGTTGCGGTCCGCCCGTTGCATCTGCCGAACGTACTCGTCGATCAAATTGCGAATCATGCGCTGGTATGACGTTCCCAGTTTATCCGCCTGTGTTTTGAAATAGGCGATACTCTCATCGCTCAAGGTAATGGTAACTTTTTTCCCTTTAGGTCGGAAGACCAACTCTTCGGGGCGCGGCAAGAAATCTGTTACGATTTCAAGGTGCTCAAGCGCAGGCAATTCGGGGTTATTGGTGTACTCAGCGGTTTCCCACGGCTGCTTTTTCGCCTCTTTCATGGATGCACTCTATTTTGAATTGATCTATGTCTGGTTGAAGTAAAGCGTGCGATACTCTCTCCAGAATCCTGCTCCAATGATTCGAATGTGGTTGCCTCGATAAGTAAAGCGAACTGTAAGCACACCCCATTTTACTCGGCCAATACAGAATAGCCGCTGCTCTTTGCGTGTGCTGTGCTTTTTATCGCGCAAGATTAAACGGTCAGGGTCCGCAAAGGCATATTGTGCTTCTTCAAAGGAAACACCATGCTTTATCTGGTTTTCCTGATTCTTTGACTCGTCCCACCCAAACGAGTAACCCATACAAATGATATGGTATCACAATATGGGAATTTTGCAATACGCCGGACTCACACGGGTGCATGCAAAATTTAGGGCAAACGTCCCCGGCACAGGCGACAGACTCTTCCGGCTGGCAGAAATT
>JAHDWG010000373.1 GCA_023384495.1 Caldilineaceae bacterium | reverse complement strand
CCGGCCCGACGACGGGTCACGGACCCGTCTTGAGCGGAAATCGTGAAGTACTGAAATTCTACGGTCGTTCGTGGCTGTCACACAGGTGGCGGGGCCTACAGGAATGAGGAGGTGTGCGATGCAGATCCGCAAACTGAATGGCGACGACATCGCGGCCTACCATCCGCTGCGGCTACAGGCGTTGCGCGAACACCCGGAGGCATTCAGCAGCGATTACGAAGATGAGCTGCGGCGCGACCCGGTGGAAGCGGCCCAGAGGCTCCAGCCATCGCCCGACCGCTTTCTGCTCGGCGCCTGGGTGGATGGGGCGTTGGTGGGCACGCTGGGCCTGAACCGATCACCGGGCCGCAAGGTGCGCCACCGCGCCGGGTTGGGCGCCATGTATGTGGCGCCCGCCTTCCGCCGGCAGGGGGTGGGGCAGGCGCTGATCGCCGCCGTGATCCGACACGCGCGCGCCCTCCCCGACCTGGAAGAGCTGGTGCTCGCCGTAACCGTGGGCAACGAGCCGGCGCGCAGATTTTATCTGGCCGCCGGGTTCGTCCCATCGTATGTGGAGCCGCGTTATATCAAGCATGACGGCTGTTACTATGACATCGAGTGGATGTCGCTACGGCTCATGACATAAGTACACTGAGCATGACATTGGCTTGTTGGACAACCGGCACAACAATTGGACAGGTGTAATCGATGACAGACCAGACACACAACCACCCAACACGATTCAAACCAACACGATTCAAAGAGGTCAAGCCCACCGTCAACTACCCGGCGATGGAGGAGCAGATCATGCAGCTCTGGCGCGAGCGCGATGTCATGCGGCGCAGCATGACCGAGCGCGAGGGGCAGAAGCCGTATGTCTTCTTTGAGGGGCCGCCCACCGCGAATGGCCGCCCTGGCATCCATCATGTGTTGGCGCGCGCCTTCAAGGACATTTTCCCCCGCTACAAGACCATGACCGGCCACTATGTTCTGCGCCGCGGCGGGTGGGACACGCACGGCCTGCCCGTGGAGATCGAGGTCGAGAAGCGGCTCAACATCAGCGGCAAGCAGCAGATCGAGGAGTACGGCGTGGCCGAATTCAACCGGCTCTGCAAGGCCTCGGCCATGGAGTACATCCAAGAATGGGAACGGTTGACCGAACGCATGGCCTTCTGGGTAGACCTGGACACGGCCTATGTCACCTTCCACAATGACTATATCGAGTCGGTCTGGTGGGTGCTCAAACAGTTCTGGGAAAAGGGGCTACTCTATGAGGGATACAAGGTGGTGCCCTATTGCCCGCGCTGCGGCACGCCGCTGAGCAGCCACGAACTCTCGCTCGGCTACAAAGAAGGGACCATCGACCCCAGCGTCTATGTCAAGTTCCGCGTCCGGCGCGGCGAAGGGCGTTCGTTTGTGCAGAGCGGACGCTCGCCCGAAGAGACCGAGTACTTCCTGGCGTGGACGACCACCCCATGGACGCTGCCCGGCAATGTGGCGCTGGCCGTGGGCGAGGAGCTCGACTACGTGCGCGTGCGCGACGCCGGGGGCGATGTGCTCTACCTGGCCGAGACGCTGGCGCCCACCGTCTTGGCCCCCGGTTACCAGGTGCTGGATCGCCTCAAGGGGCGCGACCTGCTGGGCATGCACTATGAGCCGCTCTTCACCTTCTATCCGGTGGAGCAGGATTATGCCTATGTGGTGGCGGGCGACTTTGTGAGCACTGGCGACGGCACGGGCATCGTCCACCTGGCGCCGGCCTTTGGCGCCGTCGACATGGAGGTGGGGCACAAGTATGGGCTGCCCATCATCCAGACTGTGGACGCCGCCGGCCAGTTCCGCGCCGAGGTGACGCCATGGGCCGGCCTCTTTGTCAAGACCGCCGACCCGGCCATCCAGGATGATCTGGAGCGCCGCGGGTTGCTCTACAGCGCCGGCCTCTACGAGCACACCTATCCCTTCTGCTGGCGTTGTGATTCGCCGCTGCTCTACTGGGCCAAGCCGACCTGGTATGTGCGCACCAGCCAGCTGCGCGACAACCTGGTCAACAACAACCGGCAGATCAACTGGTATCCCGACCATATCCGCGAGGGGCGCTTTGGCAACTGGCTGGAGAACAACGTAGACTGGGCGCTGGGCCGCGACCGCTTCTGGGGCACCCCCATCCCCATCTGGAAGAGCGATGCGCCCGACAGCACCTATATGGAGTGTATCGGCAGCATCGCCGAACTGGAGGCGAAAGTGGGCCATGCGCTGCCCGACGCGGATCTGCACCGGCCCTACGTGGATGAGCTGACCTGGCCCGCGCCCGACGGCGGAACCATGCGCCGCGTCAAGGAGGTGGCCGACGTCTGGCTCGACAGCGGCGCCATGCCCATTGCCCAGTGGCACTATCCTTTTGAGAACGGGGCCCAATACGAGGAACAGGCCCAGGCCGACTACATCTGCGAGGCCATCGACCAGACGCGCGGTTGGTTCTATACGTTGCACGCTGTGGGTACGCTGCTCTTCGACCGGCCCGCGTTCAAGAATGTGATCTGCCTGGGTCACATCCTGGCCGAAGACGGCAGCAAGATGAGCAAGAGCAAGGGCAACGTCGTCAACCCGTGGGATGTGATGAACGAGTATGGCGCCGACGCCACCCGCTGGTATATGTACACCGCCAGCCCACCCGGCAACAGCCGCCGCTTCTCGGGCAACCTGGTGGCCGAAACCGTGCGCCGCTTTTTGAACACATTGTGGAACACGTATAGCTTCTTTGTCACCTATGCAAACCTGAGCGAATGGCGATTGGACACAGAGGCGGAGCCCGTACGCGCCGGCGCCAATCTCCTTGACCGCTGGGTGCTGTCTGAGCTGAACCGGCTGACGCGTGAGGTCACCGAAGCGATGGAGGGTTACGACGTGCTGGGCGCAACGCGGCCCATCGCGGCGTTTGTCGATGACGTGAGCAACTGGTATGTGCGCCTGAGCCGCCGCCGCTTTTGGGAAGGCGACGCCGCCGCGCTCAATACCCTGCATACGGTATTGGTGACAGTGGCCAAGCTGCTGGCCCCCACCACTCCCTTTATCGCCGAGGAACTCTATCAGAACCTGGTGCTTCATGCCAGTGGCGTCCAGAACGGCCACCCCGACAGCGTCCATCTCTGCCCGTGGCCCCAGGCCGATGGCGCACAGATCGACGAGCAGTTGAGCGCCGATATGGCGTTGGCGCAGAAGATCACCAGCCTGGGCCACGCCGCCCGCCAAAACGCCAATCTCAAAGTGCGCCAGCCGCTGGCCCAGGTGGTGGTGCGCACGCGCAACGACGGGGAGCGAACCGCGCTGGCGCGCCTGCAACAGTTCGTGCTCGATGAGCTTAACGTCAAGCAGATCAGCTTTGCCGACACCGCCGGCGATCTGGTCGAGGTGCAGGTCTTCCCCTACCCCAAACAGTTGGGGCAGAAATATGGCAAGGGCTACCCCAAGATCCGCCAGGCCGTGGCGCAATTGGACCAGAACGAGCTGGCCGCGCGCTTTCAGGCCGGCGAGACGGTGGCGATCGTGGCCGAAGGCGAAAGCTATGCCGTCGCGCCCGAGGATGTGGAGGTGCGCTCCACCCCGCGCGCCGGCTACAGTGTGGCCGAGGACGGCGGCTATCTGGTGGCGGTCACCACCGAGCTGGACGAGGCGCTGCGGCAAGAGGGCTACGCCCGCGAGCTGGTGCGGCAGATCCAGCAACTGCGCAAGGACGCCGACCTGGCGATCAGCGACCGCATTGTCACGTATGTGGAAGATTCGCACCTGCTGCGCGAGGTATTGGCCCACTTTGGCGACTATGTGCGCGAAGAGACGCTCACCGTGGATCTAGTGCAGCGCCATGCCGGGCAAGAGGCGCCCCTGCCGGCCCACCTGGCGCAGATAACGGTCGAGATGGGCGGCCATAGCGTAACCGTCGCCATTGCAAAACAGGCATGATGATGATGTTACAACGGCTTGGCGCGATACTTACCCAGCGATGCCCCGTCTGCCTGCGCGGCAAGGTGTTCAACTCGCTGCTTGGGATGTACAAGGAGTGCCCGGTCTGTGGCGTTCATTTTGAGCGCGAAACCGGCTATTTTCTCAATTCCATGTTTGCCGGCTACGCCCTGGGCTTTTTGTTGCTCGTGCCTACCGCGATCTGGCTCTTTTTCATGCAAGTAAGCTTTATGGTTTTTAGCAGCGTCATCATCGTCGAAACGATTCTGCTTTGGCCGCTGATCTTTCGCTATGCGCGCATCATCTGGATGCACACCGACCAAATGATGGACCCACGCCCGCCCACTCCCCACGATCCCGTCTGATCGAGAATCACTGAGGTGACAGTCACTTCCGGCGGCACTGGCCGGCATAGGGCGGCAATGCCGGTCAGTGACTGTCGGGGGTGACAGTCACCTGACTGCCCACGGCGGCTATCCCCTTTTACACAATCATGATATAATCGCAACGAATATAAGGTTGGACTCGTTACGCGCCGGCCCAGAGCAGATGAATCTGACGCGCTGAAGTTGTTCCATTCATATCACCATGAGCCATCTATTCACCGACAACTGGGTTGCGCCTGACCGTTTTGAACAGCTCGTCGAAGAGGCGCTCGACACCATCCCCGACGCGCTGTGGGAGGCCATCGACAATGTCGCAGTCACGGTGGCGGATTGGCCCACGCGCCACCAGCGTGAGGAGGTGGGCATCCCCCCCGGCGGTCTGTTGCTTGGGCTTTACGAAGGGGTTCCCCTCACCGAGCGCACGAGCGGCTATGGCCTGGCGCCGCCCGATGTGATCACCATTTTCCGCCGGCCCATCTTGCGGGTCTGCCCACCTGGGGATGAGGCGACGGTTCGCGCCCAGGTCCGCCGCACGGTTTTGCATGAAATTGCCCATCACTTTGGCATTAGTGACGAACGCCTGCATGAATTGGGCGCATATTAAGAACGCCGATGTTCAGATCAACCACGAGGAACGCCATGCGCAGTTCTGCACCAGAGTCACCACAACGAGCAGCCACGCCGTCCACGCTGGGTCCCCCAAGTGTCGACCACGCCCAGCCCATACAGGCCGACTATTACAACATTATCGATGAGGAAGGGTGGCCGGTAGCGGCGCTGGTGGTGCTGACCGACCACCAACGCGAGCCGGTGCGCGCCGAACTTCACCTCTACGAAGAGCTCTCCGACGATACGCGCGCCTGGGCCTTCCGCCACGGGCGGGCCATTTTGGAAGCGCGCTATTACAGCGTCGAACCGGTGCCGCTCAAAGTTTTTGAGAGCTTCTTAGGCGGTGAGACCGTGCAGGTGCGGGCCACTGGCGCCAATCGTCTGCGCGCGGGTGATCAGCAGCCGTGGTTCCAACGCTGGCAAATTGCTGCAGCTGCCGCCGTGCTGGTGCTACTGGTGGCGCTGGTCTGGGCGCTGGCGTCGTTTCTGCGCGGCCCTGGCGACGCGGCCTCCCCTTCGGCCGCGCCGGCAGCGCAGGGCGGCCAACCAGCCGGCGAAGTTGCGCCAGGCACAACCGAAGGTGAACAGCCTGGCACCGGCGCAGATCCCGGCGAGGTTACCTTCCCCCCCAGCCAGCACGCCGACCCCGCGCTGGGGATCGGCAAGCGCATTCGGGTGCGGCCCGGGCTGCGGTTGTCGCTGGTGGCCGAGCCTGGCCCCGACAAGGGAGTCGTCGGCTACATGCAAGACCAACAAGAGGCCACCATCACGGACGGCCCTGCGTTTACCCAGGGCACGCGCGACACCATCGTCTGGTGGCGCGTCCGGCTAGATGAGGGGGGAGAGGCGTGGGCGCCCGCCAACACGAGTGATGGGCCAGTGCTGGAAGCGGTGGATTGAAGGGTGAAGTGGAGCGTTGTGCTCACCCCGTATGGAGCAAAATCATCTGTATGGGGTCGAGTGTGATGCGAACCGTTGCGCCGATGGCCGGCTGCGCAGTGGACTCGGCTGGCGCAGGCAGAGGGGCGGGCAGGTCAAAGACGAACCGTACTGGCTCGTGCGCGATGGACAGTGCAATTTCGGCCCGATAGTGGCTCCCGCGAAACGAAAGTGCGGCCAACTGGCCGTCGAGCGTGGGCGCTGTCGCCCGCGGCGCAATCGGGCCGGGCGGCAGTGCGGAGAGTGAAAGAGCCGCCTCAGGCCGGATGAGCAACATGGCCGGGCCCTTATCCGCAACCCCATCCGCCGGGGCAGCGGGCAACACAAATTCGCCCACCGGCGTCGTGACCCTGGCCGGCTCGCCGGGCGCCGCTGTGGCCGGCACCAGGTTTTGAAAGCCGAGAAAGCGGGCCACAAAGGCGTTGGCTGGCATTCTGTAGACTTGCTGTGGCGTTCCCACTTGCTCGATACGCCCCCGGTTCATCACCACCAGCCGATCGCCAATCGCATACGCCTCTTGCTGGTCGTGCGTCACATAGAGCGCCGTCACCCCCACCCGCTTGAGGATGGCCCGTAGCTCGGTCATCAACTCCTCGCGCAGGGCGCGATCCAGGCTCCCCAGCGGCTCGTCGAGCATGAGGAGTTGTGGGTTCGGGGCCAGGCTACGCGCCAGCGCAACCCGTTGGCGCTCCCCACCACTCAGGGCGAAGACTGTTCGCCCAGCATAGCCGTGCAGGTTGACCAAAGCCAGCATCTCGTCCACCCGGCTGTTGATCTGCGCGGCAGACATGCCGGCCATGCGCAGCCCAAAGGCGATGTTCTCACCTACCGAGCGATGGGGAAAGAGCGCAAATTCCTGAAACATGAGTCCGAACTTGCGACGATGCACCGGCGTATGGGTGAGGTCTCGCCCGTTGAGCAGCAGGCGCCCCCGGTCCGGCTGCTCCAGCCCGGCCACTAGACGCAGCAGCGTAGTCTTGCCACAGCCGCTTGGCCCCAGCAGGCAGACTATCTCACCGGCGTCGACGTGCAGATCAATCCCGGCCAGCGCCGGGGTCACCCCATCATACGACTTTGCCACGTCAAGCAGTTGCAACATGATGCGCACTATCTCTTCGGGTTGCCCAATCCTTCATGCGATTGGCGATTGAGATGCTGCCGCCATGCCCGCCAATCGCCTGCAGGGATGAGGGGGAAATGGTCGGTCTGGGCTGCATCGCCAAGAAAGAGCCAGGCATCGAACGGGCGCGCCGGGTTGGCCTGCTCATGGACGACGCGCCGGACCCGTCTGTATTCTGGCCCTTCGTAGCGCTCTAACTCGCCGAGCAACGCATCATAGTCCGCTGGCTGCAGCCAATGGATTTCACCCTGGATCACGCCCACCCCAGGCGCGGCCAATGGATACGGCCCCACACTGTACATCACCAAGCCCGGCGCCAGGCCCGCAACAGAACGCACCACCGACGGCGCGATGAGGTCAAACGCCGGCTGGTCGGACATAAGCGTGCCGTAGACAAAGAGCGGAAGGTGAGGCATGAGACGATGGACGATGGACGATGGACGATGGACGATGGACGATGGACGATGGACGA
>JAHDWG010000372.1 GCA_023384495.1 Caldilineaceae bacterium | reverse complement strand
CTCGATCAGGGCAACGGCAATCGCGCGCGCCTGGTCGGGTTCAACGCCCATGACCATCCCCAAAATGTCAACATGCCCCCCACCCTGAAACACAGCCAGCGCCCGGATCGCCTGGCGCACAGGAGGGGGCAGGCGGCGCAGGCTCAGTTCCACGCTGGCGTAGAGCGAGTTCTCGCGCTGGCCGGGGTGGCGGCGCTCCAGTTCGGCCAACAGGCCGCGCAGGTCGGCGGTGACGGCGCGCACCCCGCGGCGGGCCACTTCCGGGGCCAGCAGCACCAGGGCGCGGGCATGGCCCTGAACGGCCTTCACCAGCGCCGTTACCTCGTCGGGCGTGCGGCCGTCGTCGTGGGGCGGCGGCGTCCAGCCGTGTTGGGCCAGCACCTGCTCCACCAGGCGCACGGCGTCGTGGCGGCTCAGGTGCCCCAGTTCCTGCACGGCGCCGGCATCCGCAAAGGGCGCCGGCAGCCGCTCCCGGCTGGTAAAGACCAACCGCGTGGCCGGCGAAGCGGCGAGCAGGCGGGTGCAGAGGTGGACGATGGACGATAGACGATAGACGATGGACGATGGACCATCGTCTCCCCCCGGCGGCGGATCATCGTCTATCGTCCATCGCCCATCGTCCTCTCCCACGGGCAGCACGCTCTCCACGTTGTCGATGACGATCAGGGTGGGGTGGTCGCGCAGGGCGCGTTCGACGGGTTGGAGGGCGCGGTCGAGGTCGGGGTGTTCGGCCACGGAATAGGGGCCGGGGACGAGCTGGCGGCCCAGGCTGTCGAGCAGGCCGCGGTCGTCGTGGATGGTCTCCAGGCTGGCGAAGGCGACGCGGCGGCAGCGACCGCTGCGCGCCAGCCAGCGCGCCAGCTCCACGGCCAGGGTGGTCTTGCCGGCGCCGCCTGTGCCCCGCACTACTGCGTAAGGGCGCTGCGCCAGCAACCGCTCCAGCCGCAACAGTTCGTGGCTGCGACCCACAAAGCGGTGGGCGGGCGGGGCGGGCAGCGCACCCAGGGCCTGTTGCCGTTGCTGCGCCTGCAACTGCTGCGCCGCCTGCCCCGGCAACAGGCCAAAGAGGGGCGGGTCGGCCTCCTCCTGGTAGAGCACGGGCACGAACCAGTCGCGCAGCCGCAGCCGCCCTGCGCCCATGACCGCGCCGCGGTCGGGGTCGGCGGCCAGCGCCCGCTGCCCGGCCAGCATGGCCTCGCCCACACGCTGCCCCTGGGCCAGCGCCTGATAGAAAGCCTCGACAAAGCGCTGTGCGGTGGTCACCAGCACGCTGGCGCGCATGGCCGCCACCGAGTTCACCCCCTCGGCCAGCAGCCGCGCCGCCACCGAGGCCAGCGGGTCGGTGGCGCTCTGGGCGGTCTGGCACGCTTCCAGAAAGACCAGCGGGATGCCGTGGTCGCGCAGGATGGCGGCCAGCGTCTCGGCGTGGACCAGGTCCATGCGTCGCCCGTCGAGCTTGCCGGCGTCGCCGGGGTGTTCGAAGAGCAGCGCACCCAGACCCACCTGCCGGTCATAGACGCCGTGGCCGTCGAAATGGACCACCTCGTAGGGTTCGCCTGCCCGTGCGGCCCGCGCCAGCTCCGCCTCCAACGCCGGCAGCGTGGGCGGGGTGAGCACATGGACGCGGGCCAGGTCGCCCAGCTTTTCCACCGCCGCCACCAGCGGCAGCGCGCTGGCGCGGTGGTCGATGTAGGGCACAGGGTTGCCGTCCTCGTCCACCTCGGGCCGGGGGCTGGCCAGCAGGATGCGGATGGGGAGTTGGGCCAGGCGCACGGGCTGGTGGCGGCGGTTGGGCAGCCGGCGGCGCACGTGCGCCGCCCTGGCCCCGTGCATGAGATAGCCGCCGCCGTCGTGGAGCAGCTCCCAGGGCAGCGCCAGCCATTCGCTGGCGGCTTCGGCGGCCTCGGCACGGCGCTTCTTGCTGGCCCCTTCGGGCGGGTCGCTGTCCACCCAGACCGAGAAGCGGCGGGCGCGGCCATCCCCGGCCTGCCGCCAGGCGTTGAGCGCCTCTTGCGCCGCGTCCGCGCCCAGCGCGGCCCGGTAGAGATCGTTCCCCCAGCCGGGCAGCGCCGCTTCGGTGCGCCCGGCCCGCTCCTGGAAGACCCCCACCGGCCAAACATAATAGTCCTCCAGATACCAGCGCATCTCCTCCATTTCGATGGGGCCGAGCGGCGCGTGGACGGTGTAGCGTTTGCTCTCGATGGCGCGCTGGCCGAGGTCGGCGGGCCGGTAGACCAGGGTGGCCTCGGCCTTGGGGCGGCGCACGCCCTTGCGCCTGGCAAAGGTTGGGTCGCGCAGTTCCAGGATCAACTCGTCCACGGGCTGGGGCGTCACCGCGGCCAGCGTCTCTTTGTCTTCCGGCAGGCGCAGCCCCAGCCCGGCCAGGATGGCGGGCAGCGCTTCGGCCAGCTTGCCCGGCGCCAGCTCCACGGGCACGGCCACCGGCTCGCGGCTGAACCACATTCCCAGGGCCGCGGGCTTGACGCCCGGCAACAGCAGGGGCAACAGGCGGTACGCCGGCCCCCGTTCAGCCTGGGTCGCCAGGGCCAGGTCGATCTCGCGCTTGACCCAGGGCGAGTTGACCGTCTGCGGGCTGAGCACGGCCACAAAGCCGGATGCAGCGCGAATGGCGGCTTCGATCTCAGCGGCAAGCAGATCACCACCGCGCAGGTTGCGCGAATCGACCCAGACGGCGTGGCCCAGCCCTTCGAGGGCCAGGCGCAGGTCGCGCACAAAGGCATCGTCCGCAGTGGCGTGGGAGATGAAGATGGGGTCGCCGGGCATGGGGGCTCCTGGGAATGGTCGGCTGTGGGAGGAGATTGCCGCTGCATTATAGGGCCTTGCGGCGTGATGTGCAAGGCAGCCCCCTCCTTCCCCATTCTCAAGGCAATCGCGAACATGGGAAAAAAGGCAACACCCGCGACGTACACCCAAAAGCGCGTTCTCGCGCGAAACATCGAGTCGCCGAGGCGACTTGTAAGTGCTGGAGGCCGATTTCAATCGTTGCCTTTATTTTGTGTTTCGCCCATGTACGATTTTCTCGACCCTTTGGTACAATAGGCTTCCAACATCGCTTCACCCCTGCGCCAGCATGAAGCCAGCGTGCAGAACCAATCCGAAGAAAGAGAAGGCCATGCGAGAGAGAGTCAAATTTGGCATGATCGGGGCTAGTTGGTATGCCGACGGCATGCATCTGCCCAGCCTGACCAGCCACCCCCAGGCCGTGGTCGTCGCCATTTGCAGCCAATCCGGCGCACGCGCCCAAACCCTGGCGCAGAAATATGGCATTCCCCAGGTCTACACCGACCCGGCGGCCATGTTTGCCCAGGCCGGGCTGGATGCGGTGGTGATCGCCGCGCCCGACGACCAACACTATGCGCTGACCATGGCCGCGCTCGACGCCGGGCTGCATGTGATCTGCGAAAAGGAGCTGGCGCTCACCGGCGCGCAGGCGCGCGCAATGGCCGCCAAAGCCGAGGCCGCTGGCGTGACGCACATGACCTTCTTCACCTTTCGCTGGCTGCCCCATACCCGCTACCTGGCCGAGCTGCTTGCCGGCGGCTATGTGGGGCGCATCTTCGACTGCCACATCAGCTATGTGAGCGGCGGCGGGCGTGACGGCGAATACAAATGGCGTTTCGACGGCGAACGGGGCAACGGCATTCTGGGCGACCTGGGGTCGCACCTCATCGACCTGGCGCGCTGGTATTGCGGCGAGATCAGACGCGTCAGCGCCCATCTTGGCCACTATGTGCAGCGGCCCGGCCCGCCGGCCAACGATTCGGCCATGCTGCTGCTGGAAAGCGCAGGCGGCGCCCAGATCCACATCCACGCCAGCGCGGTGGCGCATGTGGGGCCGGGCGGCCTGCAACAGCGCATCGCCATCCACGGCGACCAGGGCGCGCTGGAGGCCGACTTCTTCTTTGGCAACTTTAGCGGCGCCGGCGAGATGCAGGCGATCCGCGGCGTGCGCAATGGGGAGCGCGAGTTTCAGCCGTTGCCCATCCCCGACTCTATCTGGGGCGACGCCGACCGCGATGACCCCATGCAGGTCTTCACCAAAGGCCCTGCCGGCGACCGGTATTTCATCGATGCGCTCCTGGCTGGACAAGCGGCGACGCCCAGCTTCCACGATGGCGCGGCGGTGCAGACGGTGATCGACGCCGCGCTGGACGCACACCGTACGGGTTGTTGGGTGGATGTGCAAACGGGGCTGCCTGATCAGGTGAATGGGTGAAGAGGTGACCCGCGCGATGCCACTTCTCCGCCGACATCTTCCCACCGTGCTGTTGGTGCTGATCGTCTTGTTGGGCGCATTCTTGCGCTTCTTTTGGATTGGGGCCAAGACTGTCTGGCTGGACGAAGCGTTTAGCGTCTGGATTGCCCGCCACAGCCTGCCCGACCTCTGGTCGTGGCTGATCCGCATCGACCAGCATCCGCTTTTGTACTACACGCTGCTCCACTTCTGGCAGGCGATCTTTGGCGACCTGCAAGGCGCGGTGCGCGCCTTTTCCGCCCTGTGTGGCGCGCTGACCCTGCCGCTGCTCTATCTGGCGGCGCGGCGTCTGTTCGACGCGCCCACCGCGCTGATCGCCACGCTGATCCTGGCCGTGTCCCCATTACACATTCGCTTTGCACAAGAGGCGCGCATGTATACGCTACTCACCCTGGGGGTGGCGGCGGCGCTCTTCTGCCTGGTCCACCTCCTCATGGACGAGACGCGGCGACCCATGCGCTCTTATTGGCTGGGGCTGGCCGCGGCGCAGGCTGCCGTGATGTTGACCCACAACACGGCGACGGTGCTCTTTCCCATTGCGCTCAATGGCGCGGTGGGGGGCGCTCTGCTCTGGAAATATTGGCAAGGGACGGTATCATCCTGGCCAGCGCTCAACGACGCCGGCTTTGAGCGTCGTTGGCTGCGCGGCCAGGCGCTGGCTTTTGTGCTCTGGCTGCCCTGGGCCATCCCCTTTGTGATTCAAGCGGTGGTGGTGGACCGCAAGTTCTGGCTCCCCGCGCCGACGCTGGATGCGGTGTGGGAGGTCTTTCACAATTTCAACGCCGCCTTTGCGCCCGACTGGCTGCCTCTCTACCCGCTGTGGGATTGGCTCTATTGGTTGCTTGCGCTGCTGGGGGTGGCCGCGCTGCGGCGCACACCGGCGCGGGCGTTGTTGTTGCTGTCGCTCTGGCTTCTGCCCTTTGTGATCGAGCTGTTGGTGAGCCTGCGCCGCCCCATCTTTTATGAGCGGACGTTGCTTTGGGCCTCCCTGCCCTATTACCTGCTGCTGGCTTTGGGCATCCGCCGGCTGGGCAGCGTGGAGGGCGCCGGCGGCAACTGGCTGCGCGCGCCCGTGCAGGGGCTGCTGTTGGCCGGGATGGTGACGCTGAGTACGCTGGGGTTGGTGGGCTACTATTTCTTTTTTGAGAAGGAAGACTGGTCCAAGGCTGCCGGCTATGTGGCCGAACATTCCCAAGCGGGCGACCTGATCCTCTTCAACGCCACCTGGGTGCAGATCCCGTTCGATTACTATTTCCGCCACTATGCGACCGAGGCCGAACGGCGCGGCCTGCCGGTGGATCTCTTTGACCGGGGCGAACTCGAGCCGGAGATGACCGAGGCCGATGTGGCGACGTTGCGCGCGCTGATTGAGGGCCGCCGCCGTGTCTGGCTCGTCTATTCGCACGACTGGTACACCGACCCAAACCAAATCATCCCGCGCGAACTGAGCCAGCTCATGCGCCGCACCGACCAGCGGCATTTTGAGGGCTTGCAGGTGATGCGATTTGAGGCGCGCTGATTGATACACGGTATTGGGTGTTTCGTCCCTGGAATCTGTGCGCCCCGTGCGCCATGTTGAACACAGGAATGTTGAACACAGGAGAAGCAAGATGACCCATCAGAATCCCGCCGCCAGCGACCCGCTCGCCATCGACGGCGGCGCGCCCGTGATCGACCGCCCCCTCAATCGCTACAAGGGGGCGGCGGCCATTGGGGAACAGGAGAAGCAGGCGGTGATGGAGGTATTGGAGAGTCAGTCGCTCTTCCGCTATTATGGCCCCAACCTGCTCTCGAAGGTGGCCCATTTTGAACAGGAGTTTGCCCGTTTTGTGGGCGCGCGCCATGCGGCGGCGGCCAGCAACGGCACCGCCGCGCTGCGCATGGGGTTGGCCGCGCTGGGCGTCGGCCCCGGCGACGAGGTGATCGTTCCGGCGGTCACCTTTATCGCCTCGGTGGGCGCGATTGTGGCCAGCCGGGCGCGCCCGGTCTTTGCCGAGGTGGACGAAACCATGCAGCTCGACCCCGCCGATCTGCCTAAGCGGCTCACCAAACGCACCAAGGCGATCATGCCCGTTCACCTCAACGGTGTGGCTGTGGATATGGACCCGGTGCTCGACTTTGCGCGCAGCCACGGCCTCAAAGTGATCGAAGATGCAGCGCAGTCGTGCGGCAGCCGCTACAAGGGCAAGGCCGTAGGGACGCTGGGCGACGTGGGCTGCTTTAGCTTCCAACTGGAGAAGAACATCACCAGCGGCGAGGGGGGCGTGCTGGTTACCGATGATGACGAGCTTTTTCGCCGCGCCGTGATCTACTCGGACCAGGGGGGGCAGTTCTGGACATCGCACGCCGGCGTGCGCGACACGGTGGGCGGCCAGCCGGTCATCGGTGAGAACTTGCGCATGAACGAGATCGCCGGCGCCATTCTCGGCTGCCAGCTTGCCAAGCTCAACGAGATCCTCAACCGCATCGAGCGCAACACTACGATTGTCCGAGAGGGCGTCGAGACGATCCCTGGCCTGCAGGTAGGCCCACGCAACCCCGACCGCGACCGTCACGCGCTGGGCGTGCTCTTCTATCTGCCCACCGCGGAACAGGCGGACGCCGTAGCCGCGGCCCTGCGCGCCGAGGGGGTTCCTGCGGGCAAGGTCTACGGCGGCCAGCCGGTTTACGCCGCGCCACAGATCCTCAACCAGTGGACAATCACGCGCGGCTGTCCCTTTGACTGCCCCAGCTATTTCCCTGAGCCGATCCAATATCACATGGGCATGTGCCCGCGCAGCGAGGATCTGCTGGCGCGCGGGGTGGGGATCAGCGTCGGCCCCTTTTACGAAGAGGAGGACCTGGACGGCATCATCGCCGGGGTGGAGAAGGTGGCGCGGCATCTGCTGTAGGAGGTTGGCGCGGAGTGCGTGAACCAGTGGGCGGAAAGATGGGAGATGGTTGCTCTGATTGGGGGCCATTGTGGTAGAATAGAGACAACTACTGGGAGGAATTCTGATGGAAGCAACCATGACAGCGATTGAAGTTACGGGTATCATCGATGAGCATAACCGCTTGCAATTGGATAATCTGTTGCCAGTTCGCGGCCCCAAACGGGTACGCGTGATTGTGCTCTACCTCCCGGACGATGAATTTGATGAGGACGAATGGCTAACCTCAGTTACGCATAGCCCGGCGTTCGACTTCCTTGCTGATCCCAGCGAAGAGATTTACAACGTTACAGACGGAA
>JAHDWG010000371.1 GCA_023384495.1 Caldilineaceae bacterium | reverse complement strand
TACGCCTGGGCAGTGACAGCAAAGCCGTCGGGGATGCGAATTCCTTTGGGGGTCAGTTCGCGGAGCATTTCGCCCAGGCTGGCGTTCTTGCCGCCTACCTGGGGCACATCCGCAATGGTGAGTTCGTTAAACCAGCGGATCCATTTCATGTTGTACCTCCGAGCTATTGCTCTGTTTGAAACCGTCGTTGCTCCGCCAGCAATTTGGTTGGTTTCAAAGCAACCACAGTGTAAAAGCGCGTGGACAGGAACACAGTCTCCACGCGAGCATACGCCGGATGATGAGAGGTCTCAACGGTCAAGTGGACAGCCACCGGTTGGGTATGGTAGCCAGTCTTGCCCTAGCCAACCGGCCAGGAAAGACGCAGAGCGCGTCACGCCCCAAGTTTGGTTGCGCCCAGCGCCATGAGCGCCACCCACCGCCCAACGCGAATACCCATATCTCGGTGATATTTATCTGGCCCATAGGGGCGATCGATCCGCCCTGTGTTATACTGTGGCAATCGTTCTATCAGATGGCATAGTTCAGGGTGCGCTGCTTGTTTGACACAAAGTATAAGGCTTGGCCCCGCTGGTCTACCAACACGCTGATTGCGCTGATTATCGGTCTCAATTTTCTTGGTGCGTGGCACTGGATTCGCCACAACGCGGTTTTTCTTGGCCACGACGCAACCAAATACTTTCAAGTCAGTCTGCAATATAGCCAGATTCTCAGCCTGTTCTCACCCCAATCGATCTTTCAGGCGCTCAACCTCGAATCCTATCGTCCGCCAGCCCTGTTCTTTTGGATTCAACCCTTCTATGCGCTCTTTGGCGTCAGCGCAGACTCTGCACAGCTTGCCAACATCGTTCTGTTTGCCGTTACGATTTTTTTTACCTATCAGTTAGGCGCCCGCGTCGCATCGCAAGGGGTTGGTCTGTTTGCCGCCACGCTCGTTGGGCTGTTGCCTATGATGATGGCCATGTCGCGTCTGCTCTACACCGAGATGATGTTGACTGCCCTGGTAACGCTCAATCTGGTGGCGTTGCTGGCTTCACAGGGGTTTGCCCGATGGGGCTGGTCATTGGTGTGGGGAGCAAGCTTGGGGCTTGGTCTGCTGGTCAAATGGACGACGCCGCTCTACATATTTCTGCCGGTGCTCTGGTCCGTTTGGGGGGCTGGCCTATGGTCGATGCAATGGTCTGCGCTCCACCGGCCCCGCCTGGAGTGGCGCGCGATTGGCATTGCAGTGGCAGCGGCAGGTGTGGCGAGCGGGCTCTGGTTTCTGCCCAACCGGAGCGCTGCCGAAACGCTGTTGCTGGGCTGGTGGCTGTGGCCGGGCTGGTGGATCATCATGGCGGCGCTGTTTTATCAATGGTGGATCGTGTGGCAGCGACCTTCGCCGCTTGCGCACCTGTGGGCTGCGCTTCTGCTTGGGGCGCTGATCGCCAGCATCTGGTATTTGCCGCATATTGACGTCTTTGCGAATCTTTGGGCGCTTGACGAGGAACGAGGTCAGCACGGCGCAAGTCCCTTCAGCCCAGGCAATTTTTGGCGCTATGCAGAATACTTTTACTGGAGGCATCTGGGACTGCTCGCCTTTTGGCTTATCATACCTGCCGCAATTGTTTCGGGTATGCTCAAGTGGCGTCGTCTTCGTGGGTGGCGCACGCCTAGTTTGATCCTGTGGCTGGCCGTGTTGTCGGGCTGTTTGAGTCTTGCTGCGCTCGCACAATCCAACACGCGCAATCTCGTTCCGCTGCTTCCTTGTCTGGCTGTGCTCTTGGCGCTCAGCCTCCGAGGCCACGCCGGCAACTGGCCCTGGCCCCTGGGGGCAAGCTGGATCGTCATCTTGCTCGTCCAGGCCCTTTTGTTCACAGTCGATGGGCTCTATCCGCTTTATCGACAGACCGAGGGACTCTGGGCGCAGTCGTATTACCTGGCGCCCCCCGCACGCGGCCTGACCGACCGCGCCTATTGGATTGGCCCGGATCTGTTGCAGCGAGTGGGCGCCGAGGCTGATGTCCCGCAGCGGTTGGCCCTGTTCGTCAATACGGAACAGATCCATCGGGGCGTACTGAACAACCTGCTCATGCTGGAAAGGCTGCAGGCCCGCGGCCAGGAAGCCGCCACTATTGCCATCACGGTCAATGATATCACGGAAGAGATTGAAAATCCCTGGTTCCCGCTGCTTACCGCTCAGTGGGCGCTGCTCAAAGATGGCGATAACCGGGAGTTGGAAGGTTCTTCCCGCCCCTTTGCGCAACAACTGCTCGCCGGCGATCCGCTCTTCACCCATCTCTATCGCGAGGTTCACCGTTATCCATTGCCCAATGGTGAAACGGCCACACTCTATCATCGAACGGTCGGGCCGGGTCTGCCCTGGACGCAATACGCCTTGCTCGATGAATCACACGCTATCGCGGATGCGGCGCGGAACGCGTGGAGTGACCATGCCACCCTGGTCTATGCAACCAACGGTCTTGCCGTCTATGTTGGGCTGCACGGTCTGCCAACCGAGCGGCTCGTTATGCTCGAAGACGACAAATCGAAACCCGTGGAGGCTGGCGCAGCGCTGGCCCGCTACGTTGGCACACTCTTGGTCGTGGCCGATGCTCTGGCAGCGGAGCGGCTGCGCTGGCTCGACGAGCATGCCTACCACGCGCTTGCGTTGGGCAGCGACTTTGCCGGGTTGGATATTTATGGCCGGCCGTCACAGCCTTTGCGCGAATGGCCGCGCCCTGGTGCATGGCCCGGCCTGGCGTTGACCACTCTCTTCAGCCATGATCGGGTGGCGCCTGGCCAGGTGCTGCCGGTGGAACTGACGTTTGCAGGCGAGATGGACGCAGATCGAAAGGTGTCTATCCGCCTTGTCGATGGGCAGGGCGCGGTGGTTGCCAGCAATGATCAACCCGTCAGCCCTCATGTACGGCTGGGCCTGTTTGCGCCGCCCTCCACACCCCCGGGCGAGCACCGCGTACTCGCCATCCTGTACCATGAACCAACGTTGGCGCCGGTCGCTACGGCAACCGGCATGGATGAAATCGAACTGCTTCGCATAGAGGTTGTGCCGTCAGGACAGCCATAGGCTGCCCAGCGTTCATGGATGGTGACCAATGATGACCGACACAAGCCAATCAGATAAAGTGACGCAACGGCTGATCGAATGGGCCGAGGCGCAAAGCCCGGTGCGCGCGATGTTGATGACGAGCACCCGCGCCATCCTCCATGCGCCGGTGGACGCCCTATCGGACTATGATGTGGTGCTCGCCATGCGTGACATCCATCCCTTCTATGAACACCGGCGCTGGCTGGAGGATTTCGGCCGGGTGCTGGTGAGCTACTGGGACCCCATTCACCCCAACCCGGACTATGGGCTGGAGCAGACCGGCAATGTCATCCAGTATGAAGATGGCCTCAAGATCGATTTCACGCTCTGGTCGGTTGACCTGCTGCAGCGGATCGCCCAATCCTCCACGCTGCCCGCCGAGCTGGACGCAGGCTATGTGACGCTGCTGGATAAGGATGGCCTGACGCATGGGTTGCCGCCGCCATCCTATCAGGCATACCGGGCCACCTTACCCCCGGCAGAAGCCTTTCTAACTTTTGTCGAAGAATTCTTCAGTGATGCGCCCTATGTGGCCAAGTGCCTCTGGCGCGAGGAGCTCATGCCCGCCAAGTGGTGCCTGGACTATGACATGAAGCATATCTACCTGCAGCGGCTGTTGGAGTGGCGCGTCACGCTCGATCACGGTTCGACAGTCAAGATCGGCGCCCTGGGCAAGGGTCTGAAACGCTATCTGCCGCCGGCCCTCTGGGCTGAGCTGGAAGCCTGTTATGCCGGCGCGGGGGTGGCCGAAAACTGGAATGCCCTCTTCCAAACCCTGGCCCTCTTTCGCCAGGTCGCCACTGACGTGGCCGCCCGGCTCGACTATGCCTATCCCCACGAGCTCGACCGCCGCGTCACCGCCTACGTCCGGCGCATCCAACAGATGTAGCGCGGGCAGGCCCAGCGCCAGGCCCCGACCCGGCATCGTGGCGGCTGTGCGCCGAGCCGGCGCGCGCATAGGCGCTCATCCCCAACAAAACACGGGAGAACGCTCCGCGTCAACGTGGCGTTCTCCCGTGTGGTTACCGCTTGTCACCGTCCAGCCAGGCTGCCGGCGCCCTACTTTGCGATCAGCGGCAGATGAGTCTGGTAGCCGACAAAGACCGTGGTGGTCGCTGTGGCTTCAAGGCCCGCGCTGTCGACGACATTCAGCGTAATCACATGCTCGCCCGGCTCCAGATTGTTCACCGGCAGCGATGGGCCGGCGCCCAAGTCGCCCTGGCGGTCGCTCGACCAGAGGAGCGATTCGTCGGCCAGGCGGCCATCTTCCAGATCGAGCGCCGAGCCTTGCAACACCACCAGCGCGCCGGGGATGAAGCTGCTGCCGTTTGTCGGGTCGCTGATGTGCGCCATGGGCGCTTTGTTGGGGATCGTCACACTCGCCGACTCCGCCGAGCCGGTATTGACGCCGTCGGTGGCGATTACCCGGAAGCGGGCGTCGTTGGCGCCGGCCAGGTCATCCACATCCACCGTCAGCGCCGGGGTGATCAGATCGGTGGCCATGACATGCCAGGTGGCCCCGCCGTCGGCGCTGAAGAGAACCGTGTAGCTGAGCTCGTCCCCATCGGCGTCGTCGCCTTGCCACGCCACCGTCTGTGTGCTGCCGGCGGGCCAGTCGGTCGGCTCCGCCGGGCTGGTGAACGCAACCGTGGGCGCATTGGGGCTGACCGCGCGCTCGTCGAGCAGCTCCCCGTTGTGCACCAACGCCACGCTCGTCGCCCCTTCCACCCACGGGATGATGAAGGTGAGGTCGGCCTTGGCCACATCGGCAGGGTCGCCCGGGTCATCGCCTGTATGGCGTAGGTTGGAGGCAACCACATTGGTTTCGCTGTACTCGCTCTGGAAGCTGACGCTGAACGGCTGCGAGGCGAGCACCTCTCCCCCCGCGCGCAGTTCCACGGCGTAATCTCCCGGCGGCGTGTTGATCACGGCGCCGGTGGCGAGCAAGTAGAGGTCACCCAACGCGCCTGGCAGATTGGGGTCATACCCTTCGGCCTCCGGGTTGTAGACGGTGACATTGACCACCAGCGAGCTGGCGTCTTGCGTCTCCATAAACGGGCCAGCGGCAGTCTTGACGCCGGCCGCCGCCACCGCGCCGGGCGCCAACCGGTTGAACATGTAGTTCCACGTGTACGGCGCAACCCAGCCCTGCTTGGAGCCAAACGCCGGGCAGTAGCTCATCAGGTCGTGCGTGGTGGCCGGGTTGTAGATCTTGCCCGTCACCGGGTTGAAGCCGAACTCTTGGATGCTTGATGACCCATACGGATAGGCGCTGCTGCTGTCGCCCGAGCCGCAGGAATCCGCGGTGTTGGTGTGTTTGACGTCATAGTTGTGCACCAACTCGTGGCCAAAGATCAGCGCGCCGCCGCCGGGGCCATCGGTGCTGTTGCTGCCGTCGGATGTGCGGTCGGTGCCGATGCCCACCACGCCCAACCCACCGGCGTGCGGATAGACGGGCATGTCGGCGTGACCACCGCTGTAGCCCTGGTTGGGCGCCCAGCCATAGACATGGTCGGCCCCCACATAGGCGCCCTGCACGCCAAAGAGCGCGTTCAGGATCAACTGGAGCACATACGACTGGTTCAGATGCTTGATCAGGTCGTGCTGCCCATTCCCGGTAGCCAGCGAACCTGTCCAGTTGAGGTAGCCGGGCGCGAGTGAGTAGTTGATGCCGTTGTTGCGCATGGGCAGCAACTGCTCCAGCCAGTCGGCCGCGCCGCCGTTGACCGCCCAGCCGCCGGCGTGTTGCGTACCAGTGTAGCCAGGCGGGTTGTAGCGCAGCCGTTGGCCGACGATCTTGAGCGCATCTCGCTTCTGGAAGTTGAGCGTGATAAACCCGCTCGCCGGGAAGCGATTGTTGCCCTCGTTGGTCTCGGCGATGGTGTTGTTCGGGTCCACCACGGCGTAGAACCGCACCGGCACATCGTTGCTGAAGTTGACATTGAAGTAGATGTCGGCGCTATCTTTGACGCCCTGGTTGATGGTGGGGCGGGCGTTGCCCATCGCGTTGGCGGTGTACTCCACGCCGTTGGCAATGATGTGCAGCCGCACGGGCACATTGTTCAAGCCGTTGAGCAGCAGACCGCTGTATTTGAGATAGATGCGCGCCGTCGTGTCCTTCTTGGTCACCACCGGCAGCGAGTTGTCGGCACAGCCGGCTAGCCCCTTGCTCGTGTCAAAACATTGGATGCCCTGGGTGATCTCAATGCCGTGGATCGAAAGGTCGGGCTGGAAGATCGAAGGCGCCAAGACCAGCTCCTTCACGGGCAGATAGGGGACGGCCACAATGGGGTTGGTGGGCGATACCGGCGTATTGGTCGGGGTCGCTGTCGGTGTGGGGCTGGGGGGCGTGTTGGTCGCCGTCGGTGTGGCCGTCGGCGTGGCGGTGGGCGGCGCGCCCGGTGTGTGCGGCGCAAAGTAGAGGTCGTCGATCACCTCGGCGTTGGTGAATTGACCATAGTCGAGCGTCACACTGGCGATGCGCCCCGCGGCGTCGTGGACGCCGATGAACTCGGCCACGTTGAAAGGCACGGGGCTATTGGTCACCTGGCAGATCAGATTGCCGGCGCTGTCGTAGGCGCTCAGCGTACCGGGGATCGCGGCGCCGGCCGCGCCATTGCCCATGTAGAGGCCCACGTGCGTCTTGAGTGAATCAAAACGGACCAGCATAGGCGTGGTCGATGGGTTCGCCGCGTCGTTGCGCGCCATATTGGGCCGCGAGTGCGAAAGCGGCAACCCGCTCCCGTCCGCCATGATCACCGCTCTAGCTGCGGCGCTCTCTTCGAAGAAGACGCCGTGCGTCGGGCCATAGTGATCCTTGATCACGGTGGCGTCGGGCAGGTCGTCAAAGTTGATCAGCCCAGGGGCTGGGATCTGCGTCGGGCTAAAGAGCTCGGTGCATTGGGGCGGCGGCTGGTTGGGCTCCAACACCGGCACAAAGCCGCTGCTGGCCGACGCCAGCTTGTCGGTGCCGGCGAAGAGGCAGAGCACTTCCTTGATGTCGGGCTCGCGTGAGTAGACAAAGCCTTCGAACGAACCGTCTTTGCCCACTGCCACAGCACTCCACGCCGGCTGGCGGGTGATAAAGTCGCGGTTCTCGTCCACACCCTGGATCATCACCTGGGGCGGGTTCTTCTCGTCGTAGAACTTCTCCCAGTTTGGCGAACTCAGTTTGCCTTGCACCAGGATTTCGCCGTGGTCGGTGGCCTTGCATTCGATCTGGGGTCGTTCGAGTACGCGCGCCTCGACGCGCACGCCGCCTAGTGGCTTGAACTCGATGTGAATGTCGTTGGGGTCCAGGTCGTTGACCAACCGACGCTGGCTCGATGCTTGCACATCGACGCCAAAGATGCTGCCCACCACCGCCGGCCCCTGCGGCTTGATCACCACCGGCAGCTCGCGCACTTCGTTGGGGTCGAGCATGA
>JAHDWG010000370.1 GCA_023384495.1 Caldilineaceae bacterium | reverse complement strand
GGCGCGGCGGCTGCGGCAGGCGGTGCGCCGGATGTGCGCTATGCCGAACTGCCACCGGTAGAGATCGTCGACATGCGGCAGGAGTTGCGCGCCGGCAATCGGGCTATGCTCAGCCGAAGCTTGCAGGCCGAGCTGCATGCTACGCTCGACGCCGGTGAGCAGGCGATTTTTTTCTTGAACCGGCGAGGAACCAACACCTTTGTCAACTGTCGGAATTGTGGGTACGTGGAAAGCTGCACCCGTTGCGATATTCCGCTCACCTATCACGAGCAAGCCGACGTGTTGGTCTGTCACCGGTGTAACCGGCGTTATCCCATCCCGACTGTCTGCCCGGCGTGCAACAGCAAGCAGATCAAGTTCTTTGGCGCAGGCACGCAGCGGATTGAAGAGTATATCCGCCAGATTGCGCCGCGCGCGCGCCTCTTGCGGTGGGATGCCGACACGACCGGCGGCAAGGGCAGTCACGATGCGATCTTGCAACGGTTTGCCGCCCACGAGGCCGACGTATTGGTGGGCACCCAGATGATCGCCAAGGGGTTGGATCTGCCGCTGGTGACACTGGTGGGGGTGGTGGCGGCGGACGTGGGCCTCTTCTTGCCCGACTTTCGCAGCGGGGAACGCACCTTTCAGTTGCTGACACAGGTGGCCGGGCGCGCCGGGCGTAGCGCGCATGGCGGGCGCGTGGTGATCCAGAGCTACCGGCCCGAACACTATGCGATTCAAGCTGCGGCCCAGCACGACTATCGCTCCTTTTATCGGCGAGAGATCGCCTTTCGCGAGGAGCATGGCTATCCGCCGGTGAAGCGGCTGGCCCGGCTGGTCTATTGGGACAAGAAGCTGGAGAAGGCGCAGGCGGCGTGCGAACAGATGGCGTCGACGTTGCGGCAGCGGGCCAGTTTATTGGGGCTCGAGGGTGATGCGATGACTATTCTGGGGCCGGCGCCCGCCTTTTTCGCCCGCCACCGGGGTTATTACCGTTGGCAGCTATTGGTGCGTGCGCCCGATCCGTCCCGATTGCTGCGCGGGCTGGCCATTCCGTTTGGGTGGCGAATCGACATCGACCCCATGTCGATCCTGTAGCTGCGCGATTCTCTCTGTCCTGATGTGAAAATAGGGCAAAACAGCGTAACACAGAGTTCGGCGCTGTGTATTTATCATGCCAGAACACAGAGAAAAACGAAGAGAAAAACGAGATGGCTTGTTCTCAATGTCGAAAGTTGTGATTTCGTTGTTGGTGACAGGAAGCCGGTGTGAGACAAACGATGCCCAAGCGATCAACCCACAAATCAGAAGCCGTGACCGAAATGCCGAACAGTGACTGCACCACCGCGATCGTCCCCCTTACGAAGGTCGACCGCCACCAGTGGTTGACCTTGAAGGACGCCAGCGAATTTTTGGGCGTACACTTTACCACGCTGCGCAGCTGGGCCGATCGTGGTGAGATTCCCGTGTTTCGCACGCCGGGGGGGCACCGTCGTTTTAGTCTGGCCGACCTGCGCCGTTTTTTGGAGGAGCGGGCGGGCCAGGCTTTGGTCCAGAGTGAGGCTACGATTGTGAACACAGCAGTGGGGTTGGTGCGCAAGGGGATTCAGAGCTTGCCGGCGGAACAGGCAAACTGGAACTATGTGCTGAGTGAAGACGCCAATCATTTGCGGCGCGAACGGGGGCGGCGGCTCTTTGCCCTGGCAATTGCCTATGTGCTCAAGCCCAATCAACGGGCGCGGTTGCTGGATGAGGGCCATCGCCTGGGGTTTGAATATGGCGGCGAGGCGCGGGCAGGTCGCATCGGGCTGGCGGCCACTGGGCGCGCCGTGCGCTTCTTTCGCAGCCAGTTGATTCAGGCGGTGCGCAGCGAGGAGCCAACCGCAAGCATGGATGCTGATGATGTGCGTGTTCAGTGGTTGATCGACCAGTTTCTTGACGAGGTGCTGTATGCTGTGCTGGATGGGTACGAGCAGGGGCAGGATCAACGGTCGCCACTGTTGGCGCTTGAACAACAGGGGGGAACGGATAACCCGCATAAGAGCTCACCAATCGACGCTATGGATGATTGAATCCATGATTGAATCGTTTAATCTGTCTTAACAAAGGGTTAATCGAAGGATGGCACACTATACTTCGCGCTGTGTTCTTGCAGGCAGATAGTGTTTGTGTTTGCAGCAACCGAGCTTTTGCCTATCGATGTGCTGGCGGGGAGCGAGCGACGCGGGCGTCGTAGTGCTTGAGCGATCAAGGCGGCAAAACGATTTTGAAGGCAGCAGCGGGTTGCATGAATCCAAAGAGCTTGTTATAATCGAATTCCCTCAACGTATTTACGTTGCCTCAACCGTTTAGCGCATCATAGAAGCTCTAGCTGAGCGATTTTGCAGCCACCTGGCTTGCCAGAGAAGGTGGACGGCCCCACAAAAGCATAACTGCTTTCTGGCGATCCTGTGTTTTTTTGGTGTTTTGTGTTTTGGCAAGGTCGTTGTATAATCTGGCAATGGGACGCCCTCCATTGCGGGAACCTACACCAGATTTTTTTTCCAACGAAGAAATCAGTTGACACTCACACAAAGGGAGGATTCTATGCTTCACCGAAAGATCTGGGCGCTTTCACTCGTGTTCGTGTTGCTGCTAGCCGGCTGTGGGATGGGCACGAGCACAATGGCTTCCAGCTGCGATGTGAATGTTTCCGTTGACGAGGCCCTCGCTGCGCAGGATGCTGGGATGGCCGGTATGCTGACGGGCAACGTCGAGTGGACGAATGACCAGATGAGCAGCTTCCTGACTGTATTGCTGCAGCAGAACACCGGCGCGAATTTCCCGATTCAAGAGATTGCAACGTGCTTCGAGCCGAATGGCAAGATTTTGCTCCGCATCGGCTTGTTGAGCGATGTTTTGCTTGGCGCGGACACCATCGAAGCGGTTGGCAGCATCAACGTGGCCAATGGGCACATTGTGGTCGATCTCGATGAGGCTTCGGCCAATGGCTTTACCGTCTCTGGCCCGATGCTGGATGGGATTGCCGCCCAGATCAACGCAGCGTTGGCCGATCCGAGCATGGGCACCATCATTGATATCGGCACCGGCAGCGGCAAGATCATGCTGGGCATGGGCGGTATGTAGTTGTCGCTCGTCCGCTCTGCTTGTGAGCGCGGTTTCCTAACGAACCAAAGAGGTGAGAAGTCCGGGGGAGGCTCCCCCGGACTTTTTACGAGGCGCGCCGGTGGGTTCGTGTAGCTACGAGGCCCATCAGCGTGCTTTTGATTTGACCAGCCTGTAGCTTATATGTTACACTTATCTTTCGTGGGCTTAAGGCTCACTGAATGAAATCAGTGGAACATGACTTACGCAGCGCCTGATAGTTTTCAGGGGAGAAATTGGTCAACGGAGAGACCTTCAGTCGAAGCTTGCGTAAGTCCTATATATCCTATATAAAAGTCAAACAGTGGCTGCAAGCGTCCAGATGGCCGTTTGTGGATTGTGAATCGAATCCTTAGAGGTCGGGCCGCCTAACGGGCGTGTAATTAGAACGAACGGAGGAATCTTTGCCGACAATTAATCAGCTGGTCCGCAAGGGCCGCAAGACAATTTCGAAAAAGGAAAAGGCGCCGGCGTTGCGCTTTACGCGAAACACCCTGACAGGCCGCACCACGCGCATTCAAAAGGGGAACCCCTTCAAGCGTGGCGTCTGCAGCAATGTCCGCACCACAACGCCCAAGAAGCCCAATTCTGCATTGCGGAAGATCGCGCGCGTCCGCCTGACTAATGGAATGGAAGTGACCGCCTATATCCCTGGCGAAGGCCACAATCTTCAGGAGCACAGCGTGGTGTTGGTGCGCGGCGGCCGCGTCAAGGATCTGCCCGGTGTGCGCTATCATATTGTGCGCGGGGCGTTGGATAGCCAGGGCGTCGATAAGCGCAAGCGCGGTCGCAGCAAGTATGGCGCCAAGCGTCCGCGTAAGGCCGCGTAGTTGGGTGATTTAACAAGAATCGACATGGCTGGCTCGTACGGCGATATGAGACACCGTTCGTCGTAAGTTCTGGGAGAGAGTAGAGATGCGCAGAAATCGTGCGGAGCACCGTCCGGTCACACCTGATCCTCGTTATCACAGTGAAACGGTTGCTCGGTTTGTCAATAGCGTAATGGAGCGGGGCAAGAAGAGCCTCGCTACGCGCGTTGTCTATGGCGCCTTTGACATTATTGAAGAGCGCGCCAAGCGCCCCCCGATGGAAGTGTTCGAAGAGGCCTTGAAGAATGCTACGCCCCTGGTTGAAGTGAAGCCGCGGCGTGTTGGCGGCGCCACCTATCAGATCCCGGTGGAAATTGGGGCGTCGCGCCGCATGGCATTGGCAATGCGCTGGCTGATCGACAGCGCCACCAAGCGCAGCGGTCGGAACATGGCCATGCGGTTGGCCGGCGAATTGATGGATGCAGCGCGCAACGAAGGCAGCGCCATCAAGAAGCGCGAAGACACCCACAGGATGGCTGAAGCTAATCAGGCATTCGCACATTTCCGCTTTTAGCGTGAACAGCCTATCTGTAAATAGTTGCGGGTGGGCGGCTGTATCACCCCCCGTCTGCTCAAGTTGACGCCGAACGTCAGAATTTACGGATAGATACGAAGGGTGACCTCGGTCAAAGGTCGCTGGTATCCAATAGGGTTGGTTGTACCCCTTTGGGCCTCTGCGCTGATTGCGTTGTTTGGCTATAGACGATGCAAGATCGCTGAATCAATTGCATAGTCAAACCTGTGCGGCGCCTAGCCACAAGTCGTCTGCCACGTTGGTGCGTTTGGTTGATACGCGGTGACAGATCGAAGTGTGGAGGTGGGCGCCGTTTTGTTTTGTCAAAAAAATGGGACGCATGATGGCGTCTATGGAATGAATCGAACTGAATGCCGATAGCCGTCCTATGGGCCTTATCAATCAGCAGCCGCGGATGGCGCGCGATTCAAATCGACATAGGGTAACGGATTTGAGGAAATAATAACTGTCATAGGTGACGACCATGAGTATTGAATATCCCATTGAACGTATGCGCAATATTGGCATTATTGCCCATATTGATGCAGGCAAAACGACCACAACCGAACGTATCCTGTTCTACTCGGGCCGTATTCACCGGATGGGTGAAGTCCATGAAGGCACTGCTGTCACAGACTGGATGGTGCAGGAGCGCGAGCGCGGTATTACGATTACGGCCGCGGCGATCACCACAAGCTGGAAGGATCGCCTGACGGGCGAGGAGTGTCAGATCAACATCATCGACACCCCTGGCCACATCGACTTTACGGCTGAAGTGCAGCGTAGTTTGCGTGTGCTGGACGGTGGTGTGGTGGTCTTTGATGCGGTTGCCGGTGTTGAGCCTCAATCTGAAACGGTGTGGCGGCAGGCTGACCGCTATGCTGTGCCGCGGATCTGCTTTGTCAACAAGATGGACCGCGTCGGCGCCAGCTTTGAGCGCACATTGGAGATGATCGTCGACCGCTTGGGCGCCAATCCGTTGCCGATTCAGCTGCCAATCGGCCGCGAAGATACCTTCCGTGGGGTCATCGACCTCTTTGAAATGAAGGCATTGGTCTTTTCCGATGAGCTGGGCGCCAAGCCTATAGAGGAGACGATTCCGGCGGATCTGCTCGAAGCGGCAACGGCCGCCCGAGCTCAGTTGATCGAGCGTATTGCCGAAACGGATGATGAACTGACGCTCCAATTTTTGGAGGGTGAGGAGATCCCGAATGAGGCGCTCTACCGTGCGTTGCGTCAGGCCGTAGTCACCAACCAACTGGTGCCGGTGCTTTGCGGCACGGCGCTGCGCAACAAAGGGGTACAGCCGCTGCTCGATGCAGTCGTGCGTTATTTGCCCAGCCCTAAAGACATCCCGGCAGTCGAGGGGACAGACCCGGATACGGGCGAGGTGCTTGTGCGCCATCCTGATTCGTCTGAGCCGTTTGCGGCGCTCGTTTTCAAGATTATGACCGACCCCTTTATCGGTCGGCTTGCCTATGTACGCGTTTACTCTGGCGTGCTTGAAAGTGGGATGATGGTCTACAATGTCAACCGCCGCCGTCGTGAACGCATTGGGCGCCTGGTGCAGATGTATGCCGACAAGCGCGAAGAGATCTCTCGGTGCGATGCGGGTGATATTGCAGCCATTGTCGGCCTGAAACAGACCTTTACCGGCGAGACCCTGGCCAATCAGGACAAACCGGTGCTGCTGGAGACGATTGAATTCCCTGACCCAGTGATCAAGGTGGCGGTTGAGCCAAAGTCCAAGGGTGACCAGGAGAAGCTGGGGGAGGCGCTACAAAAGTTGGCGGAAGAAGACCCCACATTCCAGGTCAACTTTGATGACCAGACCGGCCAGACGATCATTGCCGGCATGGGTGAGCTGCATCTGGAGATCATTGTCGACCGGCTGAAACGTGAGTTTCGCGTCCAGTGCAACGTCGGTCGCCCACAGGTGGCCTATCGCGAGACGATTAGCCGCCATGTGCGGATCGAGGGGCGCTTTGTGCGCCAGTCGGGTGGGCGTGGCCAGTATGGTCACGTTTGGCTGGAGATCGAGCCGAACGACGCAGGGGCAGGTTTCCTCTTCGAGAACAAGATCGTGGGCGGTGTTGTGCCCAGAGAATATATCCCGGCGGTTGAGAAGGGGGTGGCCGAAGCCATGCAAAATGGCGTCCTGTCGGGCTTCCCCATGGTCGATGTCAAGGTGGCCCTGGTCGACGGCAGCTATCATGACGTGGATTCGAGCGAAATGGCCTTCAAGATTGCTGGTAGTATGGCGCTCAAAGACGGGGCGCAAAAGGCCGGGCCGATTCTGTTGGAGCCGATGATGCGGGTCGAGGCGGTGGTGCCCGAAGAGTTTGTGGGCGACACCGTCGGCGACATCTCGAGCCGTCGCGGCAACATTGAGGGCATGGACTCGCGTGCGGGTGGGGTACAGGCGGTTAGGGCGCTGGTGCCGCTGAGCGAAATGTTTGGCTATGCCACCGATTTGCGTTCGATGACCAGCGGTCGCGGCACCTTCACCATGCAATTTGAGAAGTACATGCCCGTGAACCAGGCGATTGCAGAAAAGATTCTGAAGGGGCAAGCGTGACGCTCGCGGCTGACAGGACATGGCTGACAACCAGTAGCAGCAACAACAATGTAGATCACTGGCCAATTGTCAGAAATCTGCAACAGAAGACATAAAATTTGCCTTCATTGGCCCTAATGCGATATACTATGTAAGTTATCGCTGCCGGCCCCGGCTGTGAATGTCTTATTTAGATACTGCGCTGCTGCACCGCCGCGATTTCTTCCGGCGGTGCAGTTGTGCCGAATAGAGCCGAGATGGGTTGCGCTGCGCTTTGTGTGAGAACCTGCCCGAAGAGTGATTCGGGTAGGCGCTAAGTAGTGCCTTATGTGAATCGAAAAGCAGGATTTCGCTTGAGCGAAATTTTACGCAATTGAGCTTACAAAGCAGGAGGATAGCACGATATGGCGAAGGCGGTATTTGAGCGGACGAAGCCGCATGTGAACGTGGGGACGATTG
>JAHDWG010000369.1 GCA_023384495.1 Caldilineaceae bacterium | reverse complement strand
ACCGATCTGAGCAGCATATCCTTGCAAGGCATTCAACTCCAAACCGGCGAACTGTTCGTAGACAAGGTCATGAAATTCCCAGAACTTGCCCTGGGCGGCGGCGCAGTGACCGGCCTCGGCGGCGCGCGGGGAGAGCGGCGTGATGA
The DNA here is from genome assembly GCA_023384495.1 of Caldilineaceae bacterium. Lineage (GTDB taxonomy): Bacteria > Chloroflexota > Anaerolineae > Caldilineales > Caldilineaceae > CFX5. The sequence continues at coordinate 7,383 of JAHDWG010000369.1, read as the reverse complement.
CCGGGAAATCTTTCCAGACAAAGCGCACCTGCTCCCCAAACGTGGCAAGCACCTGCTCACGGATGCCAAAATTGTGCCAGGCGCGGCAGGCCGTGCAGCCAAAGTCGCCATACTCCACAATCACCACGGGGGCGGTTTCAGGGCCAAGCGCCGGGTCGTCCACCAGCCCGGCGCTCTGGGTTACGCCACCGGTGGTCTCCTCCCAGGTCATGTAGATCACCAGTGTGAGCAGCGCAATGATCCCGGCCGCGAGGAGCCACCTGCCGAGAATCCGGTGTTGTCCTTGTTGCTGGCGCCGTTGCTGGCGCGCGATACTTTTTCGTTCTGCCATCGCTCTCCCATAGATCGAACAATGCCAACCCGACCTCCGGGAGGTGGTCGGGGAATATCTCCTATGCGAAAAAGCTATCCGGCCACGGGGGCCCTCTGGGCGCGGAGGTCCTCGCCGTATATCCCGCCATCGAACTACACAGGCATACACCAAATCCGCGCCTCCGGCAGATGAAGGCTGATCCTGTCGCCGGGTGCGATGCTCAAATTAGCCGGCGCCTGAACCAACCAGCTACACTCGCCCACTGCCACCTGAAGCTGCGTATAAGCGCCCATATAGACCGCTTGCAACACGGTCGTCTCGATACCATTGGCCTGGTGGCGCCCGCCAATTTCGAGATGCTCCGGGCGCACGGTCAGCAAGACCGGACCGTTGCACGCCGGGTTGCACGGGCTGATGGAAAAAGTCCCCCACGCCGTCTCCACCTGCGCGCCCCGCTTGATGCCAGGCAGCAAGTTTTCATTGCGGAAAAAGCGCGCCACGGTGGCGTTCTGCGGTCGCTCGAAGAGCGTGCGTGGCCGGTCAAATTGCAGCAGCCTGCCCCCGTCCATCAGCGCAATGCGGTCGGCCAGCATCACCGCCTCCTCCTGGTCGTGCGTCACAAAGATCGTGGTGATGCCCACGGCCTGCTGGACCGTGCGGATCAGTTGGCGCATCTCCAGCCGGAGATTGGCGTCCAGATTGGTCAGTGGCTCGTCGAGCAACAACACCTTTGGTTCGACAATCAGCGCGCGCGCCAACGCCACGCGCTGTTGCTGGCCGCCGGAAAGCTCGTGCGGGCGGCGCCCTTCAAAGCCCGGCAACTGCACAAGCTTCAATAGCTCTGCAACGCTCCGCCGAACTGTGGCCTTGTCCACGCCGCGCATCTTCAGGCCAAAACCAATATTTTCGCCGATGGTCATGTGGGGGAAGAGCAAATGCTTCTGAAAGACCATCACCGCACCCCGGCGCTCAGGCGGGATCGCCAGCACCGAACGGCCATCAAACAGAATATCGCCGGCAGTGGGCGACAAGAGCCCGGCCACCATACGCAAGGTCGTGGTCTTGCCACAACCCGATGGGCCAAGCAACGCCACCAGTTCGCCGGCTGCGATCTCCAGCTCTAGCCCGTCGAGCGCCACTATATCCTGATAGCGCTTTGTCAACCCCACGGTCTGCACCGTCGCCATCATCGCCTGGCAACTCCTGGTGAACTGGCAAGGTGATCCGCTGATAGGGTGTATTTCGTCATATCCGCCCCAGCCCCCCCAACAGGTCAACTCGATTGCCCAAGGCGCGGGCGGTAAGAAACAAGACGAGAATCGTAGGGGCGATAAAGACAATGCTCACCGCTGCGGCATTGGCATGGTTGGCCGCGCTGACTAGGGGAAAGAGCACCATAGGCAGCGTGACAATCGCCCCGCCGCCGATCAACACGGTGGTGATGTACTGGCTCCACGACACCAGAAAGGTAAACATGGCCGCCACTACCAGTCCAGGCAGGATGGCGGGCAAGGTCACATGCCAGAAGGTGCGCAGCGGCCCCGCACCCAGTGTGCGCGCCGTCTCTTCCAACTCCGTTGCGTAGTTGGCAAAGACGCCTGCCATCACCAGGATAAAATAGGGTAACGCCGGCGCCAGATGCGCCAGCACCACGCCGGCAAAGGTATCCGCCAGCCCGTACCGGATAAAGTAGATGTGAATACCCATCACCACCACCAGCCCCGGAACGAGCACCGGCGCCAGCACCAGCCACTCCACGATGCGCTTCCCCCGAAATTCGTACAGCCCCAACACCCGCGCCGCCGGCAGCCCCAGCATGGCCGCCAACCCCACGACGACGACTGCGACCGCCACGCTGGTCAACAAGGCCTCGACCACCCGCGAGGAGGGCGAGAGCAGATAGCCCCACGCCCGCAGCCCCCATGCCTGCGGCAACAGGCTGGGAAAAAACCACTGCTCAGAAAACGACCAGATCACCTGTGGCGCCAGCGGCAACAGCCCGCCGAGGACAATGCCGGTGATGGTCAACCAGCGAACGAGTTTCATCAACTTGATTCAAACAGGCATCATGACCTGCGGTCACCGCTAACAGTGAACATGGCAGCGTACAGCAGGAACACAGAGAACGCTGAGAGACACAGAGCACACAGAGGCTTTTGTCCACACAGCGAGCCATTCATATTTCTCGGTGTTCTCTGTGCAGTCTCTGCGCTCTCTGTGTTACGCTGTTTGTACTATTTTCAGCACAGGATACTACGGGAATTGTCACCTGGTCATCCTGTCACCCGGTCATTTTCCGCGCCAGCCGCCGATAAAACTCCAGCAGCAAAACCACCACTGCCGTGATCACCATCCCCATCGCCATCGACTCCGGTCGTCGCCCCAGGTCTGGGTCGATATAGGCTCGGTATGCCGCCACCGGCAGTGTCGTAGGATGGCGCTGCCCCAGCAACAACGGCACTTCAAAGCTGCCAAACATGTACGCAAAGACGATTGCCGACGTGGAGACAACACCTGGCAGGATCAGCGGCAGCAAAATGTAGCGAAACCGCTGCCACGCATTGGCGCCCAGCGTACGCGCCGCCTCTTCATAGTCGTTGCCGACACTCTTCAGCACGGCCAGCACCGCAATACCGATAAACGGTACTTCCTTCCACAGATAGACCAGCAGCGTCCCCACCTGCCAGCGGTCATAGACCAGCGCGGGAAAGTCGCCCGGCGCCGCCAATCCGCCCAATTGGTAGAGCATCCGGGCAAACAGGCCGCTCTGCGTCAGCAACATGATGATCCCCGCCGCCGCAACCAGATGGGGGGCCGGCAACGGCAATTGAAAAACCATCGTCGCCAGCCCACTTCCGCGGAAACGATGGCGCAGCACCAGCGCGGCCATTACGGCCAGCATAGTCGCCAGCAGCGTACCCGTGACAGAAATGTAGAGCGTGAGCAGCAGCGATGAACGAAAACTTTGGTCGCTGAGGATCTCGCCATAGTGACGCAGCGTCGGTGTGGTCAGCCCAAGCACCGGCACATAGCCAATGCTCTGCTGGAAACCAACCACCACGCCGCCGCCAAACAGCAGCAAGATGACCGCCAGCGCCGGGGCCAGCATCAGCCAGATACGGACGCATTCGGATTGGAAGAGGTGTCGCATGGCAAGGTGACAAGGTGAAGGGGTGAAGGGGTGATCTCGTCGATCACCCTGTCACCCCTTCACCGGCTCAAGCCTACCGCTTCAACACCTGCTCCTCCCACCCGGCGTCAATTGGCGCAATCCAACTGGCGCGCGCTTCGGGGAGGGCATGGCGGCTCAAAACGTCGGGCGGCAACGTGGCAACGCCACGCGGAAGCTGCGCAAGCACTGCCTGCTGCTCAGCATCGAGTCTGGTCGGGTCAATCGCCATCATCCAGCCCAGCCCGTTGGGGTCAGTCAGGCCAATCTGATACTCAGGCGCAAGCAGATGGTTCGCCAGCACTAGTGCAGCAGCTGGATTGCTGGCATTGTAGGGGATGGCGACATAGCTCACATTCGCCAGCGTTCCCGTCTCAAAAACGTATGTCCGAACCGTCTCCGGGTAGCGCCCCTGCGCAATATAGGTGGATGCGCGACTGGCGTCGTACTCCATGGCAAAATCGACCTCGCCGTTTGCCAACAGGTCGGCCATAGCCGCCAGCTCGGGATAGGTTTCGCCATTGCGCCACAGATAAGGTCGGATCTCGTTCAAATAGGCCCAGACCTGGGGGGCCACTTCATCGTAGGTGGCCTGGTCAAACTCGGCGAGAAAAGGTTCGGGTCCACCCGCAGCCCAATAGAAGAGTTGGCGCACAAATGCGCTGCCCACATGGTTAGGCGGCGCCGGATAGGTAAAGCGGCCAGGGTGCTCCTTGACCCAGTCGCGCAATTCCTCGAACGTTCTGGGGGGGTTGTCGCCGACCGTTGCGCTGTTATACTCCATCACCCACTGGAAAGTGGCCCACGGCGATTCGTACCCTTCGACCGCAACGCCAAAGTCATAAGCCACCGCGGGGTCATCCCAATTGACATACTGCCCGTTGGGCAACAACGCTACAAAGGGCCCGTAGAGCAGACTCGCCTCTTTGAGCGTGCGGAAGTTCTGCCCGTTGATCCAGATCAGGTCAATGCTGCCCCCGCTCTCTTTGCCGGCAGCCTTTTCGTTCAGCACCTTGTTGACCGCGTCGGCGGTGTTCTCGACCGGCACTCGATTGAGCGTGACGTTGTACCGCTCCCGCAGCGGGCCGCCTACTTCCGCATCGACGATGCTGTTGATGGTGTCGGAACCGCCCCACATAAACCAATTGACCACCGTACCGTCGGCGGCGGCCAACACCTCGTCCCAGGTTGCATAGAAGGGAGCAGCTGCATCGCCTTCCGCCGTCGCCCCCTCATTTGCCGCACCAGGCGGCGACCCGGCCGGCGGGGCGACACAGGCAGCAACCAGCAGCAAACTCACCAACACAAAGCCCACGGCCCACTTGATTGTTCGTCGTTGACCCATAACCCTTTTTCCTACTCACTCCGATTCAGCGCGTCCACCGGAACCACTGGGTGAATAATCCCTTTACCAGCGGCGTCAGGCGCGTGCGGTTGTAGCTATCCGCCACCTTCTTGATCACCTCAGCCTGGGTTGGATAGGGGAAGATCATCGTGGCGATCCCCTTCAACCCCACGCCCGTGGTCATGGCCAGGGTCAGGATATTGATCATCTCGCCGGCATGGCGGGCCACCATCGTGGCGCCCACGATCTGGTCGGAACCCTGCTTGACATGCACTTTGAGAAAGCCTTCGGTCTCCCCATCGGCGCGCCCCCGGTCTACATCGCCGGTCGAGACGACAAAAGTTTCAATGGCGATGCCCTGTTCCTGGGCTTCCTGTTCGTAGAGACCCACATGGGCCACCTCTGGGTCGGTGTACGTACACCAAGGGATGATCAGATTGCTCACCTTTTTCTTGGGGCCGGGGAAGAGCGCATTTTGCAGCACCATGCGCGCCGTGGCGTCCGCCGTGTGGGTGAACTGGTATTTGATCGCCACATCGCCGGCGGCGTAGACACTGGGGTTCGTGGTGCGCAGTGTGTCATCCACCTGCACACCCTTGTTGTGATATTCGACACCGGCAGCTTCGAGGTTGAGCGTGTCGATGTTGGGCGTGCGGCCCGCCGCCACCAAGATCTCATCGAACGTCAGCGTCTCTTGCCGGCCATCCAGTTCAAACTGGATGGTCTTGCCAGCCGCCCCTTTCCCCACCCGCTCGATCTTGGCGCCCAACGCCAGGCGGATGCCCTCGCGCTCGAACACACCTTTGAGTACCGCCGCCGCATCCGGGTCTTCGCGGCCCAACAGCCGGGGCACGACATCAAAGACCATCACCTCGCTACCAAAACGGCGGAACGACTGCGCCAACTCCGCGCCAATCGGCCCGGCGCCGATGACGGCCAACCGCTGTGGTCGTTCGGTCAGCTCAAAGAGGGTGATGTTGGTCAGATAACCCGCTTCGGCCAACCCTGGAATCGGCAATGACATGGGCCGCGAGCCGGTGGCGATCAGCGCCTTCTTAAAGGCAAGCACACTCTTCTGCTCGCCATTCACCACCCCCACGGTGGTGGGGCTGCCAAACCGGCCTTCGCCCAGAAAGAGGTCGATCCCCAGGCTGCGAAAGCGTTCGGCCGAGTCATGGTGGCTGATCTCGGCCCGCACCCGGCGCATGCGCGCCATGACCGCCGCAAAATCCACGTCAATAGCCGCTGGCGCGTGGATGCCAAAAGCTTGGGCTTCAAGGATCTCGCCCACGACTTTGGCCGAACGAATCACCGTCTTCGACGGCACACAGCCCACATTCAGACAGTCGCCGCCCAGCAGATAGCGTTCGATCACCGCCACTTTGGCGCCCAGGCCCGCCGCACCCACCGCCGCCAACAACCCCGCCGACCCACCGCCGATGATGACGAGGTTGTAGCTGGATGCCGGCGTAGGATTTACCCAGTCGGGCGGATGCGCATTGCCCACCAGGGTGCGGTTGTACTCGTCTAGCGGCAGTACCTGCACCCCGTTGACTGGTAACGCGCCATCGGTCACCGGTTCGACCACCGGCTCCTGGACCACTGTTTCCATCGGTCTATCCTTTCGGGTTTGCTCGAATACCAGGCCTTCGGGAAGTCTGGCGGTTGAGGTCTGGTCGTGCGTCACCCAGTTGTACGATACTGAAGAGTGCCTTGATTGAATGTAAGAGACGGTACGTAGGCGTTGCAGCCGAAGATGTGGCAATAATTTCGCTCACTGCTCGTCTTGCAGGTTGGCCAGGTAAGCCACAAGCGCCGTCACTTCATCCTCGCTCAGAGTCTGCCCAAAATTGGGCGGCATGATGTTGGCCAGACAGGGACCGAGCGGACAGGCGGGGACGATAATGGCATTCGGCTCCAAGATCGATTCCCGGATATAGGCTTCAGCGCTAAACTCCGGCTTGCGGGTGGCAGCCGTCGCACCGATGTTTACCAGATCAGGCCCCAACTGGCCGGCAGCGGCTGGAATCCCCGGAATGATGTGGCAGCCGCCGCAGCCGGCCTTGGCCACCGTCGCTACGACAAGAGGCGACGGTTCGTGCGCAGCCGGTAGACTCGCTGCCATAGCCATTTCTGGCCGGTGACGACATCATCCGCAATAGGCTGAATTTCAGAAGCCGGCCCAACAGGCGTGGTGGATGGCGTCACAATCGCGGACTCCACACCGACCGTTACAGTCATGTGATCCGTCACAGCTGACGAATTGGATAGGGTTTCACTGTAAGCGCGCCTTACTCAAGTGACAGTCACTTCCCAAAGTGACGGTCACTTGAACGCATCCCTACGCCTTTGGCCTACCAACTGACCCAGGGCAAATAGATCTGCGGCGTCAACGTTTCCGCCGCGCCGTGAACAGGTCGAATGCGATTTTCGGGTGGTGGTTCATGCCCGCCGCCAGTATCCGTCTGCGCTGAGGCCATCTGCACTGACAACAAGAGCGAGAGGGCCAGCAGCAACAACAGCACAGCGTGTAAAATGCGTCGGAAGGAAGGCACT
>JAHDWG010000368.1:3527-7529 GCA_023384495.1 Caldilineaceae bacterium | reverse complement strand
ATCTAATGTTCAATGCTCAATGATTAACGGTTACTGCTCAATGGTTAACGGGCTCGTGCGTCAGCGCGCCTCCATTAACCATTGAGCAGTAACCATTAACCGTTACTCGCCGCCCACCCCCAACTCGTCGGCGATGCCCTTCATGGCGTCGAGCACACGTTGGACGTGTTCGTTGAACGGTTCGCCCAACTCTTCGATAAAGAGCATGTTCTCTTTGCGGTCGATGGCGGCGGTAAAGGCCTTGTCCTTCCACTTCTTGACCACCGACTTGACTTCAACACTATGGAGGCTACGGTCAGGCCGCACATAGGCGCACGCCTGGATCAGCCCGGTCAGTTCATCGCAGGCGAGCAGCGCTCTGTCGAGCCGCGTCTCGCGCGGGACGCCGAGAAAGGTGGCGTGCGCCTCCACCGCATGGATCAGCGCAGGGGGGTAGCTGCGCTCGCGAAAGAGACGCAGCGCAGCGCGGGGGTGGCCGTCCACCGGGTCATCCATGTTGGGGAAGCGCTCGTAGTCCAGATCGTGGAGCAGACCGGTGAGGCCCCAGAGATCTTCATCTTCGCCATAATGGCGGGCATAGGCGCGCAGCGCGGCTTCCACCGCATACATATGACGGCGCAGACTCTCCGTTTCCACCCACTCGTGCAGCAGCGCGAGCGCTTCCGTGCGGCTTGGCAAAGGCATGGGTCAGTCACTCCAGACAATTCAATGATGGTTGCCACAAAAACTATCCGGAGAGTATATCACACGGCCTGCACAGCGCCCAATGAACGCCACTGGCGGGGTGCGAGTGAGTTGCCAGCAAGCCTGACCCACGCTACTAGCATGACCTCGCCTGCATGGGTAACGACGTCCCCCTGATAGGGCGACCTACGAGTCCACATCCCCCGGCGGTGGGATGTGGACTGAAAGAGGGGCAAGCGTTTAGTTCGCCATCACCTTCGACATCACCTTCAGCCCAAGGTCCATGACATCCCACGCAAAGCCGGCGTGGAAGGGTTCGCCGCTGCCAAAACGCCAGGGCAGATAGAGGCCCAGCAGCTTCTTCCCGCCGCGCCAGAGCGGTGAGACCCCCACCTTGTAATGTTCGCGATCCTCGACGTCCACGGCAATCGGTTTTGCATCATCGCCGGTGTACCGAAGCGGCACCTGGGCAAAAGTCGCCTTGTTCAGCTCTTCCATGACGCACATGCTCATGGGCTCGAACTTGATCTCGGGTTTGCGCCCCATGATTTCCGCCGCCATATGCTCGCCGGCGGCGTCGCCCTGGAGCAGAGCCAGGAATGCCTGCTTGATGGGGAAGTCGCCCGCATCGCCCACGGCAAAGATCGAATCGGAGCCGCGCACCCGGCGGCTGTCGGGGTCAACGTGGATGAAGCCGCGGTCGTCCACGGGCAGGCCGGCGAAGCGCTCCTTCGCCACATAGGGCGGGAAGCTCACCAGCAGGTCGTAGGGCAGGGTCTCCCCGTTCTGATAGTTGACCTTGCCCGGCTCGATCCCCGTAACGACAAAGCCGCGATGCCCTTGCACATGGCGTTCGGTAAATTCGTCCATCACCACCGTGTTGAGCCGGGGGCCAAAGGCCTGGATGTAGCTCTCTTCATAGGTAGACCAGGTCATCTCCACCTGGCCGCGCACACCCTGCTGGTTGAGCCAGGTGTCGGTCATAAAGACAAGCTCGTAAAGCGGGCCCGAACATTTGTTGTTGGGGGGAACCAGGAAGAGCAGTTTCTGCCGTTCGCCCGAGCGGGCCTTTTCCACCAGCCGGTTGAGGCCGTGGCGCAGGTCGAGCATCTCTTCCGGCGTCCAGAGCGTCAATGCATGGTCGCGCAGACCGGGGATCTCTTGAGCGCGCATGGCCGCGCCGGTGGCGACCACCAGGTAATCGTAGCGCAGATCGCCGGCTGTGGTCTGCACCTTTTTGGCGGGCGCATCGATGGCCTGCGCTCGCGCCTGAATCAGTTCGATCTGTTTGCGGTGCGTGGGCCGTTTGAGGTCGATCTTAAATTGCTCGGGGTCCTGACCGAAGGGGATGTAGATCGTGTTGGGCTTGAAAAGGAAATAATCCTGGTCGGAAATCAGCGTCAAATCTACCTGGTGGCCCAGTTTGTGACGGAGATAAAAGATCGTTTCCAAACCGGCAAACCCACCACCCAGCACAACGATCTTTGGTGTCGCGTTCATTGTCGGCTCTCCTTTGAGCACGGATAAGAAATCACTTGAGACTACACAGCTACACTATACTTTTTATAGTGACGGCCTGCAATCGACAAGTGCAGGGTTAACTTCCTGGGCAGATGGTGGGGAGCGGCCTGGCCGAACGGTCAGGGACGATGATGTGGGGCGATCAGCGCGCCTCGCTGGCGAGATGGGGCCAAAAGTTCGCCGGCAGCGGCGCGACAAATGTACGCTCGTCTTCCCCCGTCATGGCGGGCAGCGTAATCCGATAGGCGTGGAGCATCAGCCGAGCGCCGGTGGCAGGCTGCGGCCCATAGAGGCGATCGCCGAGGATGGGCGCGCCCAGATGCGCCAGATGGACGCGCAACTGGTGTGTGCGCCCGGTTTTTGGCCACAGGCGCACCAGCTGCCGACCGTCCCGCTGCTCTTCGATGGCGTAGCGCGTCACCGCGCGCTGGCCGCCGCGCGCGACGACAACCATGCGGTCGCGGCGGCGGGGGTCGGGCGCCAGCCGCAGGTCGATGACGCCCGCTGGCGCGAGCGAGTTGGGGGCCTGCACCACGGCCAGATACTCCTTCACAACCATGTGCTGTTTGAACGCCTGGTCGAGCCACTGGTTGATCGGGCCGGGCCGCGTCAGCAGGACCACACCCGATGTGTCCCGATCCAGCCGGTGAAAGAGGATCAGCCGCCCAAAGCGCGCCGTCGCCAAATCGAGCAGATTGGCGCCCTGCCCCCACCGTGTCGGCTCGGCGAGCAGCCCCGCCGGTTTGTTGACCGCGACCAGCTCCGGCGTCTCGGCAATCAACCAGCGCTCGTCGAAGCGCGCCGGCGCCGCAGGCTTGGGCGCCGGCGCATCGGCAACCGCCACCTGGTCCCCATTGTGCACTTCCCACGACGCCAACCAGACAGCGCGGCGGTTGACCGTCACCTTGCGTCCGGCGATAAGCCGCTGCACCGCCTGTCGCCCCCACTGGGGGAACTGGGTGCGCAAGAGCCGGTCGAGGCGGGTGGGCCTGTCAAGACCGGCCACGGTGAAGTGGATCACCCCTGGAGCACATCCGCGATCGCGGCGCACAGATAGTCCATATTCGCCTCGGTCATGCCGGCGACATTGATGCGCCCGCCCCCGACGACATAGATGCCGTAGCGGTCGCGCAGCGCCTGCACCTGCGCGGCGTTGAGGCCGGAAAAAGAGAACATCCCCCGCTGGCGGGCGATAAACGAGAAGTCGCGCGCCACGCCTTTCTCGTTGAGCGTCTCGACAAAGAGGTGGCGCATGGTGTTGATGCGTTCGCGCATCTCGGCCACTTCGCCCTCCCACTCGGCGCGCAGGTCGGGGTCGCTGAGCACGGTGGTGACGATGGCCGCGCCGTGCGCCGGCGGGTTGGAGTAGTTGGCGCGGATCGCCTGTTTGACATGGCTCAGGGCGCTCTGCGCGGCGGACTCGGTGGCCGCCACCACGGTCAGCGCGCCGATCCGCTCGTTGTAGAGACCGAAGTTTTTTGAGAAGGAACTGGCGACGAGCAACTCGCAACCAGGCCGCGCCATGGCCAACAACCCGGCGGCATCCTCGCGCAGGCCATCGGCAAAGCCCTGGTAGGCAAAGTCGATGAGGGGCAACAGCTTGCGCTCGGCGACCAGGTCTGCGATCTGGCTCCACTGGGCTGGGGTCAGGTCGCTGCCGGTGGGGTTGTGGCAGCAGCCGTGCAGCAGCAGCACATCGCCTGCCGGGATCTGCGCCACGGTCGCCACCATCTGCTCAAAGTTGACGCCGTTGCGCGCGGCGTCGAAGTAGGGATAGGTCGCCACCTCCAGCCCGGC
>JAHDWG010000368.1:0-3517 GCA_023384495.1 Caldilineaceae bacterium | reverse complement strand
GTCGCTAATCCAGACACGGCGACCGGGCAACACCCTGGCAATGAAGTCGGCGGCCACGCGTAGCGCCCCAGTGCCGCCGGGCGTCTGGGCCGTGACGGCGCGTTTGCTGGCCAGCGCCTCGTGGCCGGCGCCAAAGAGCAGCTCCTGCACGGCGGCGGCATAGGCGGGCGAACCGTCAATGTCGAGATAGCTCTTGGTCGCCTCAGTTTCGAGGATGCGCGCTTCGGCGCGCTTCACCGAGTGGAGCACGGGCGTGCGGCCCTGGGCATCCTTGTAGACGCCCACACCGAGGTTGATCTTGTTGGGGTTGGGGTCGTTGCGAAAGGCGACAGTCAACCCCAAGATGGCGTCCGGCGGGGCCGGGGTAATGCGCTCGAACATAGGAAAGTCCTTCGATCCATAGATGATCGTATCAGTAGTTGAATAAAAATGGTTATGCAACAAAAAGATCGACGATTGCAAACTGTTCCACATCCACCAGCCCCTGGTCGGTGAGTTTGAGTTTGGGGATCACCTCCAGCGCCTTGAAACTCATGGCCATAAACGGGTCATGCAGCTCAGAGCCGAGCGCCCGCGCCGCCATGACGAGCCGGTCATAGCCGGCGCGCACCTCGGCGATGGGCCGGTCGCTCATGATCCCACCCACCGGCAGCGGCAGTGTGGCCACCACCTTGTCGCCATCCACCACGGCCAGCCCACCGCCCATCCCCGCCACGGCGCGGGCGGCGGCCATCATGGAGCGGTCGTCGGCGCCGATGACGACCAGGTTGTGGTGGTCATGGGCCACCGTACCTGCGATCGCGCCGCGCGTTAGCCCCATGCCGCAAATGAAGCCAAGCCCCATCGCGCCGCTCGCCCTGTGCCGCTCAATGACCGCCATCTTGAGCAAGTCGCGCGCCGGGTCGGCGACCGCTTCGCCGGCCACAATGTGCGCATCGACGATCGCTTCGATGGTGAGCAACTGCTGGTCGACGGCGCCGATGGCGCGCACCCGGCTGCCGCGCGCGGGGATACAGAAGTCGACCGCAGCCCAGTCGATCTGCACTGTGCTGCCCACGCTCACCGGGATCGATGGCGCGGGCGGGAGCGCGTCCGTCACCATGCGACCGGCCTCCGCCACCAGCCTGCCGCCGGCGTAGACCTGCCGCGGGCGAAAATCGCGTAGATCATCCACCACCAGCAGATCGGCGACGCGGCCGGGCGCAATCGCCCCGCGCGTGTGCAGGCCAAGCCACTCCGCCGGGTTGAGCGTGGCCATGCGCAGCGCCGTGATGGGTTCAATGCCAAAAGCGATGGCCTCGCGCACCATGTAGTCGATGCTGCCCTGGTCAAGCAGGTCACTGGGGATGCGGTCGTCGGTGCAGAAGCAGATGCGCCGGCTGTTGTGCGCGTTGACCAGCGGCAACAGCGTATGCAGATTGTGCGCCACCGTCGCCTCGCGGATGAGGATGTAGAGGCCGCGCGCCAGCTTTTCGGCGGCCTCCTCCACCGTGGTGCATTCGTGTTCGCTGCCAATGCCGGCGGTCACATAGGCGTTGAGCGCGCGCCCGCGCACGCCGGGCAGGTGGCCATCGCGGGGCCGGCCACGGTAGGCGTCGATTTTGGCCAGCACGTCCGGGTCGCCCTGGATGACGGCGGGGAAATTCATCACCTCGGCCAGCCCGATGGCGACGCCGTCGTCGAGCAGGGCGCGCAGTTCGCCCGCGTCTAGCCGGGCGCCGCTGGTTGCCAAGGGCGTGGCCGGCACACAGGAGGGCGCCATGATATAGACGGCCAACGGCAGGCCGCGGCTGTTCTCGGCCATGAAGCGGACGCCCGCCAGCCCGGCCACATTGGCGATCTCGTGCGGGTCGGTCACCACCGCGGTGACGCCGCGGGGGAGCACCGCCTGCGCAAACTGGGCGGGGGTGCAGAGGCTGCTCTCGATGTGAACATGGGCGTCGATCAGGCCGGGCGTGAGGTACGCGCCGCGCAGATCGACCGTATCATGCCCGGCGTAGCCCGGCCCGATGCCTGCGATCACCCCCTGGTGGACCGCCACATCGCCGCGCTCGATTTCGCCCGAAAAGACGTTGGCAATGCGCCCATTGCGCAGCACCAACTCCGCTGGGGCGGCCCCGCGCGCTACAGCCAGCAGTTCAGATGTCGCCATTGCCACCTCCCGATTCACCATATTGGGTGATTATAGCACAGGGTGAGGAAGAGGCAGGCGTGAAGGAGAACGTAATAGTTCAAACGTAACTAACACCGACAAGTCGCTGCAACGACTAAAAATCAAGCGCCCGCGGGCACTTTTCAGTGTCAGTCGCCGAATTCATTCGTTGCAGATTATTGCAGATCCGCTTGGGCGAGATTGTCAAATCGAGCAGAGCCGTCAGTGATTGATTTACAAACCCGAAGATTCCTTTTGCTCCGGCCACTCGACAAAGGGACTGGGGAGGCGGGGCCGTGTGGCGAGCCAGCCGCAGCCGATCAGCCAGCAGAGCGCACCGGCGAGAAGCAGATAGGGGTTGGGGAGCAGAAAAGGCGACGGCAGCAGGCAGAGGCCGGCGAACGCCAGCGGCGCCAGCCAGGCGCGCGAAAGGACGGACAGGCGCATCAGGTCCACCACCAGCCATGTCGTGACGGCGCCCGCCATCATCAACCCGGCGCCCAGCAGACCGAGGGCCAACGCGTCGACCAATGGCGTCAACAGGGCGGCCTCTGTAAACTGGGCCAGCGCCACGGGAAGCAGGCCCATCCACACCGTGACGCCAGCGATGAGGAGCACCGCGGCGATGACCATCACACCGGATTGAAGCGCGCCTGCTACACGGTGGGCGGGCAGATAATGCCAGCTCAACACAACAAGCAGCACCATCCAACTGAAAATAGTGACGAGCCAGAGCCACCACCCCAGTTGCCACTGGAAGGGGTGATCCAATATCCAAAGTTGGCGCGGCGTCAAGACCCCGATGATGCGAATACCGGGGCGGATCACCAGGAGCGTATAGAGTGTAGCGAGCAGGATGACGGTGGCGGCAAAGCGGGCAGCATAGGGAAGCGACATAGGTCAGATGACGGTTCGATCAGATCAGTTGCACAGGCCTAAAGTATAACGCACCTGGCAGTCGATCAACAATCTGTCAACAATCTGCTGGCCAGGTGTCATGCGTTTTCACTCATGTGAGGTGACAGTCACTTCAAAAGTGACTGTCACCTATACTGCCTAAATCCTGGACACACCCGATTGATCAGGGCAGGTTGATTTTATTCTTTAGTTGACATACAATGGTGCACAATGGTGCGATCAGGAAACGTTTTCGGCGCGAGCATTCTCCCACAAAAACAGCGGAACAACATTCATGCAGATCACCTTTCATGGTGCGGCGCAGGAAGTCACCGGATCCATGCATCTGATCGAGGTCAACAACCAGCGCATTTTGTTGGAATGCGGTCTCTATCAGGGGCATCGGGCCGACACCTACACGCGCAATTTGCAGTTACCCTTTGACGCATCCACCATTGACGCCGTGAT
>JAHDWG010000367.1 GCA_023384495.1 Caldilineaceae bacterium | reverse complement strand
CGGCGCAGCCATCGTGCGTCCTGCTCACCCCCTGGGCGAGATTCGACCAGCGTGGCGCGTCATCCAATAGGTGAAATGACGGATGGAGCCAATCACCCAAACCCACTATGATAACCTCTACGCCCAGGATGGCGCTGTGCGCTATGCCGCCATGACCTACATCCTCGACGCCACCGAACAACCGGTCGATTGGGCGTACGAGGTGTGGGACGATCTGCTCGCCCGTTTGCAAGACAAGAACAATCATGTGCGGGCGATCGCCGCGCAGGTGCTCGCCAATCTGGCCAAGAGCGACCCCGACGGGCGCATGTTGCACGATTTTGCTGCGCTCCTCAACGGGACGCGCGATGAAAAGTTCGTCACGGCGCGCCATACGTTGCAGGCTCTTTGGAAGATTGGGGTTGTCGGGCCGGCCCACCAGCAGGTTGTGGTGGATGGGCTGGCGCAGCGCTTCAACGATTGCGCGGCCGAGAAGAATTGCACGCTGATCCGCTATGACATCGTCGCGGGTTTCAAACAGCTCTATGACGCAGTCAAGGACGAAGGTATTCGCGATCGGGCGCTGGCCTTGATCGCCACCGAGCAGGACGAGAAATATCGCAAAAAGTATGCATCCGTGTGGAAGACGAAATGACCAAGAGTCGATCAGGAGGAGTCAAATGCAATCTGAGCAGATAAGCGGCCCCCCCACCCAACCCGACGGCTACCTCGCCCTTCCCCCCGCCGGCAAGGGACCCGGTGTGTTGGTCCTTCACGCCTGGTGGGGGCTGAACGACGCCATCAAGGCTTTCTGTGGGCGCCTGGCCGAAGCCGGTTTTGTCGCCTTTGCCCCCGACCTCTATCACGGCCAGGTCGCCGACACCATTGCCGGGGCGGAAGCGCTGGGCAGCGCGCTCGACGCCAACCACCTCCAGGCCAAGAGCGAGGTCGCAGCGGCAACGCGGTTTCTCAACGAACAGGCTGGGCAAAACGGGGCCAAAGGGCGCCCCGGCCTGGCTGTGGTCGGCTTCTCGCTGGGCGCTTACTATGCGCTCGACCTTTCGGTCGCCGAACCCGAACAGATCCACGCCGTCGTTCTCTTTTACGGGACGGGGCCGGCGGATTTCAGCCGCTCGCAAGCCGTCTACCTTGGTCACTTTGCCGCAGAGGATGAGTATGAGCCGCAAGCCAATGTGGATGAGTTGGAGGCGGAGCTGCGGCAGGCTGGCCGCCCGGTGACGTTCTATCGTTACCCTGGCGCTGGGCACTGGTTCTTTGAACCCGACCGCGCCGATGCCTACAACGAAGCGGCGGCCAACCTGGCCTGGGAGCGCACGCTGGCGTTTTTGCGGGGTTCTGTCGAGGAGTGAGTTTAGCCAATACGCTGCTGGCGAATCATGCGCAGGAGCGAACTGACTAGTTGTGGCTCACCCTTTTGGGTTGCTGTCAAAGGCTGGTCGGGCGGTCCCTATCAAGGTCATTTTGAGCGTTGGATACAACAGAGGAGGAGCATATGGAACTGGGGGCTTTCTCGATTAGCCTGGCGGTAAAAGATATTGAGGCGTCGAAGCAATTCTATGAGCAGCTGGGGTTTACAGTTTTCACAGGAGATCAGGCACAGAATTGGCTCATAATGCAGAATGGCGGTCACACGATTGGGCTGTTTCAAGGCATGTTCGACAAGAACATTCTCACCTTCAACCCGGGCTGGGATAGTCATGCCCAGCAACTCAGCGAATTTACCGACGTGCGAGAGTTGCAGCGTCAGCTCAAAGCCAGGGGCATCAACTTTATCTCAGAGGCAGACGAAGACTCGACTGGCCCCGCCAGTTTTGTGATTGTCGATCCAGATGGCAACACGATTCTGGTCGATCAACATGTGTAGTATAGGCTTCAGACAGGAAATAGACGCCAGCTGTGCTAAGATAACTGTTTGGTCGCCCCCAATGCTGCCCGAGTTCATCTACCCGGCGTAAAGCCGCGCCGTTGCTTGCGCATCTGTCCCTTCATCCGGAAGTCAATCATTCCCAACTATACTGCGGTTGCTTTGAAAACCGGACTTTGCGAAGAGATTTACTCCTTCAGGCGACTCCGGTTTTCAAACAGAGCTCAGTATAACAGCTTTGGAATCCCTGAAGATTCCAAGGTTGTTTCTCCCTCCCAAAGACTTCGGTGACTGCGTATACCGTCGCCCGATAGGCTGTTTACCATCTGACGATCATCTTTCGTTTACAATTCCCACCGGCCTTTGACAGAGTTATACCTCTCCTTTGGAATCGCGATGACTTGATTTCGACGCGCTTTGGGGACCGTTTCGTCGCACCGGGCTGCTAAAGTACACACCGTCTACAACAAGCTATGCGAGATCTGCAAAGATACTACCTTGCTCGTTCATCGCTGACGATGACAATTCCAAAACCTGCGCACCAGGCGCAAAAGGAGAATGGTATGAACAACTGCCCTGTCCGGGAGAATCAGATCAAGAGTCACTTCCGGCTGCTCGCGTATGTCACCGCGCTCGTCGTGGCCTTGATGGCCGCGCGACCGCAGCCGACCTACGCCGAACCTGTGACACCGCCATCTGTGCCGGCCAATATCCAGGCGCCGGCGGGGAACAAGCTGTTTCTTGTGGGGCGCGCCGTCGGCACCCAAAACTATATCTGCCTGCCCTCAGACACTGGCGTGAAGTTTGTACTCTTCACGCCTCAGGCCACCTTATTCGACCATTATCAGCAAGTGACTACCCACTACTTCAGCCCAAACCCGGCTGAGGGAGGCGTGATTCGCGCGGCCTGGCAACATTCCAAGGATTCGAGCACTGTCTGGGGCCAGGTGATGGACGGCCATTCGTCCACCGACCCCGCTTTCGTTGCGCCAGGCGCCATCCCCTGGCTCCTGATCACGGTGGTAGGAACCCAAGCCGGGCGTACGGGCAACGACACGCTCACCGCGACCACCTTTATCCAGCGACTGAATACTTCGGGCGGGGTCGCCCCCACAACCGGTTGTGCTTCGCTAGCAGACGTTGGAAATCGTGCATATGTGCCTTACACTACCGACTATTACTTCTACAAGAAGAATGGCGCTGGCGCGGCTCCCAATTACAGGTAGCAGATCTACCATTCAAAAAGGCAACATGAAGAGGAAGCATGATACACACAGAGAGGGTGGCTGGCATTCCTGTGCTATGGGCGGAGCCTGGCAAGGGCAGCCAGCGCAAACTGGTCATCTGGTTGCCCGGCTTCACCGATGAGAAAGAGAGCGTCAAAGCGCACCTGGCGGATCTGGCGGCCGCCGGTTTTGTCGCGCTCAGCTTTGACCCAGTCGACCACGGTGAACGCAGCCACCGCTCGACCCGACCCATCACCGATCCAACCAGCGGGCGCTTCCACAGCGTGACCGATGGCAAGCTCTATCGCCATTTTTGGTCGATCCTGGCCGAAACAGCCGAAGAAGTGGCGCTGATCATCGATTGGGCGGTCGAGAAACTGGGCGTTGCGCCCGCGGTCGGCATGGGCGGTATCTCCATGGGGGGCGATATTGCCGTGACCGCAGCCGGACTGGATGCGCGCATCGCGGTGGTGGCGGCGTGTATCGCCACCGCCGACTGGCTCAAGCCGGGCTCCATCTATCAACTGAGCGCCGCCAATCCGGTCATTCAAGCGCAGTATGAACGCCACAACCCGCTGACGAATCTGGCGCGCTATCAACACTGCCCGGCCATCGCCTTCCACTGCGCCAGCGAAGACCCCATCGTGCCCCCGGATGGGGCCGCCCGCTTTGTCCAGGCCCTCACGCCGGCCTACGCCGCCTGTCCCGAAAAACTGGCATTCGTCTTGGAAACCGCCAGCATTCATCAAGTGACGCCGACCATGTGGCTCAATTCCCTTCACTGCTTCAAGAGGTATCTATGACCGCACTTTCCATCAGCAATCGCGCAATGACGGTAGGAGCAGGCACGGTCGGGATGATCCTGCTTGTCGGGATGATCCTGTTCTTTGGCGCCCCCAGCCGCGCCCTGGCGGCTGCGCTGGCAGCAGAACCAACCAATGATGAGCCCCACCAGGGTGCGCCCTATGCACCGGGACACACCGCCCTGGCCGACACCGACCAGGCAGTGCCGCGCCTCTGGGATGTGCTGGCGGAGGTGGCCAGCGGGGATAAGGCCAACAACCCGCACACACCGGTTGACACCACGCTGCTCGATTTCCAACTGCCCGGCGCCCAACCCGGCGGGTTGACGACGCCGCTGGCCGCCCCATCTAACTGTTCAGGCTGTCACGTCGACCATATCGTCAATAACTTTGCCGGCTCGATGATGGCCAACAGCGCCCGCGACCCGATCTTTCGCGCCGCGCTCCAGGTGGCAAATAAAGATGCCAAGTTTGGGGGCGACACCTGTATCCGTTGTCACGTACCCAACGCCTGGCTCAACGGGCGCGCTTCGATTGCGGGCGACCCCACTTCAACCGATGGCCGGCTGATCAACGCCGAGGACTTGCAGGGCGTAGCCTGTAGCACCTGTCACCGGCTCGTGCCGCCGACCGCCACCGCAGGCGAAGCACCCGGTGACGCAGCCGAACGCGCCGCGCTGACCGGCCCGTTTATCACCGGCAGTTCGGCCTACATCGTGGACCGCAACGATGTGCGCCGCGGCCCGTTTGACATTGCCGCGGCCCCCCACGCCGTGGCTCAATCGAGCTATCTGCAATCCGCCGAACTGTGCGCCACCTGTCACGACATCGATAACCCGCTGCTCACCTTTGATGCGGGGACAAATGAATTCAAACTCAACGACCTCGATACGCCGGCTGGTGCGGACGACCGCCTCTTCCCCATCGAACGCACCTACAGCGAATGGCAGGCCAGCACCTTTGCCAATGGCGGCGTCAGCGGGCTGGACTATCCGGGTCTCAAGCGCAGCACCGGCACGCAGAATGGTCCCATCACCGTCTGCCAGGATTGCCACATGCCAATGGTCAGTTCGCCGCTGGTGAATGGCGGGCCGCAGCGCACCGTCGGTCTGCACCAGTGGGCAGGGGGCAGCGCAACCTGGCAAGACGGCATTGTCAAGGTGTGGGAGAATGTCGCCGCTGACACCGGTTTCAACAAGACCCAGACGACCATCGACAAAACGCTGGGCGCAGAGATGCTTCAACGCGCCGCCCAACTCGACGTGGCGATTGTCAACGGCCAGTTGGAGGTGAAGATCACCAACAACACCGGCCACAAACTGCCCACGGGCTATGCCGAAGGCCGCCGCATGTGGATCGAAATCTACCAACTGCGCGGGGCGACGCCCGTCTTCACCTCGGGGCTGATGGCCGGTGTGGTGGGGCCCTTGATCGATGACCCCTATCTCAAGAAATATGAGATCAAACTCGGCCTCACCGACGCCCATGCCCAGAATATCGGTCGCCCCGAGATCGCCGGTGAGGGGTTTCACTTTATTCTCAACAACGAGGTTGTTGTCGATAGTCGCATCCCCCCGCGCGGGTTTAGCAACGCCGCCTTTGCCGCCCGCGATATGCAGCCAGTCGGCGTGAGCTATGCCGACGGCCAGTATTGGGACACAACCTATTATCCCATCCACCCTGAGGCCGATTCGATCAGCGTGCGCCTTATGTACCAGACGGCCACGCTGGAGTATCTCGACTTTTTGGCGAGCGAGGCCAACTTTATCGTCAGCGACGCCGTACGCGGGGACACTAACTGGGGCCAGATCATCGCCGACCTGCGTGACCAAAATATTGGCAAACCTGTGGGGATGGCGGCCAAACATCTCTTTATCCCTCGCCAGTTTGTGGCGCCGAATGGCACCGACACCGGAACCTGCACCGATTCGGCGCAACCGTGCCGGACGATCACCTATGCCCTGAACCAGGCCGTCGATGGCGCCGAGATCCGCGTCGCCGCCGGCGCCTACGCCGAACCGATCCAGGTCAGCAAACCGGTTTCGCTGACCGGTGGCTTTACGCTGACCAACTGGATCACGCCGTCATGGACGGCCAACCAGACGATCCTGGACGGCCAAAATGCCTATCGTCCCTTGACGGTCAACGCCGACAATGTGCGAATCAACGGCTTTGTCATCCGCAACGGCAATGCGACCGGCAGTGGCGGCGTCGGCGGAGGGCTCTTTATCGGCGCGGTCAACGTCGTAGATCGGGCGACGCTGGCCAATCTGCGGCTGGAGAACAACGTCGCCAGCACCATCGACAGCGGCCAGGGGGGCGGCCTGGCGGTGGAGATGGGTAACACCTTCAACATCACCGCCGATTTGAGGTTGAGCAACGTGACTGTCATCAGTAACACGGCCACCACCGGCAGCCTCGACGCCAGCGGCGGCGGCATGAGCATCCGAGCGGCGGGCAACTCCCGGCTTAATGTGGAGATGGTCAACGTCACCGTGCAGGAGAACACGGCGGGCAACGACTTTAGCTCGCACGGCGGCGGCATTGTACTCAGCCTCAACGGCGGCACAGCGAAGGTGCGCCAGTCGCGCATCCTCGCCAACCACGCGGCCCGTATCAAGACGTTTTTAGGTGGCCCCAGCCGGGGGGGCGGCATCTCCCTGATCAACGGCAACCTGCAATTGGAAAACGTGCTCATCGCCCGCAACAGCGGCGAGCGCGGCGATGCGCTCTGGGTCGAACCCGGCAACCTCAGCAACGTCACCGTGGGCATGAACTATGTCACCATCGCCGACAATTACCGGGTTGCCGGGGATGCGGCTGCTGCCGTGCGGATGGAAGGAGCGCAGATTCTGCTGCTCCTCGCCAATACGCTGATCAGCGGCAACCCAACGGCGCTTGAAGCTCAGAACAACGCCCAACCGCCAGAGGTTGACTTTCTCAGCGTCTTGATCGACAACGATGTCAGTAACGTGATCAGCGGCACAATTACCACCAATGGTACGCCCCTGCGCGGGTCGGCGGCCTACGCCAACGCCGCCGCGGGCGACTATCGCCTGAGCGCCGCATCGGATGCCATCGACGCGGGCAATGACCTGCCGCCACCGGTCGATCTCGACGGTGAATTTCGGCCCAAAGGGGCGGCGACCGACATCGGCGCCTACGAGTTCACGCCGGTTGACCACAGCGACCAGACAATTAGCTTCAACCCATTGCCCGACAAGCTGGTCAGCGACCCGCCGTTTACCGTCAGCGCGACGGCTTCTTCAGGTTTGCCGGTCAGTTTTGCCTCGCTCACGCCAGCGGTTTGCACGGTCAATGGCAACACGGTGACGCTGATTACGACCGGCACCTGTACGATCCAGGCAGCCCAGCCAGGCAACGAGTTCTTCAACCCGGCGCCGCCCGTTGCGCAATCCTTTGCCGTAACAAGCCCACAAAAGAGCGACCAGAGTATCACCTTTGCCAAACCGACCGATAAGCAACTGGGCGATCCACCCTTTGCGTTGAGCGCCAGCGCCTCGTCGGGCTTGCCCGTAAGCTTCACCAGAAACACACCAGCTGTCTGCACGATAAACGGCAACACCGTCACCCTCCTCACAACCGGCGCCTGCTCGATCACCGCCACACAAGATGGCAACGCGATCTTCAATCCG
>JAHDWG010000366.1 GCA_023384495.1 Caldilineaceae bacterium | reverse complement strand
ATTCAGCGCGAGGCCTGTAAAGCCGTGGCTCACCTGTAGCACCAGATCATGGCTGCGCTCCTGATAGCGGAAGATGGCGCACGCGGCCGCGTCCAGCAGGTGGGTGGCTTTCGTCACAATGTGATCGAGCACGGCCTCCAACGGCTGATTGGAGTTGAGCATGCCGACAATGTGGCCCAGGCCATCCGAGACTCGCTGGCGGCGCTCCAACTCATGCGTCCGCTCTTCGACGCGCTGTTCTAGCACCAACTCCGTCTGCTTGCGGCGCGACACATCGGTGATGGTAGTCATGATGACCATCTGGTCACCGAATTGAAGGTAGCTCAGGCCAGCCTCAATCGGGAATTCGCTGCCATCCTTGCGACGTGCGGCCAAATCCATGGCCGACCCCATGCTGCGCATATGCGGCGCGCCCATATAATCGGCCCGATGCTGCCGGTGGATCTTATGGAAGCGCTCAGGCATTAAGACTTCCACCGGCTGGCCCAGCAGTTCACCACGATCATAGCCGAATAGATCTTCGAGCTTGCCGTTGACAAACAGGATGGCGCCAGTCTGGCTGACCACCGTCATGGCAATCGGCGCTGATTCAAGCAAAGGTATAATGCTCAAGTGCAGTTCCCACATGGACTCGCTGGGTATGGACTCGCTGGGTGGATGTTTCATACATGGGATTGTAGCAAGAATTGCACAATCCTGACAATTCTCACCATTGTCTACACCGAGAGATGGTTGTGCGCATCTACAAGAGTCTTGCAAGAGCTGTCAAAACCTATCAAACCGCCTGTAGGGCGAGGCAGATAGGAATTGAAAGCCCAATTCTGTTACACTGCCATTGTGTAAAATAGAGCAAACGAACGGGAAATGTTCATGTTTTGTTTATATTGTGTTTTACTGGTAGAATGTCTTGCCAGTAGTAGATAGAGACAGATTCATAGACAGATTCATAGACAGATTCATATAGAGAGGCTACCTATGGCAGTTCCGAATCTCTGGCGCACCAAACATCAACGCTATCGTCTGCAGGCTGAGTTGTGCGCAACCTGTAGCCAGGCCATTTTCCCCCCGCGTGAGGTTTGTCCCCATTGTCGCCACCCCATGCAAGTGACCGTTGCAGATGCAGGCGCCTTTGTACTGCCGCTGATGATCAGCCTGCCCCACAGCGCCGCCCCGATTGCCGCCGGGGGCGACTGATGAAAACGCCACAAACAAACGCCTCGACCGCTCAGTTGACGCACAACCTGAGCGGTCGAGGCGAAGTTTACAGCTTTAGCGCCATGTACAATGCCCCGCACGGTTTTGACGACCAGAAACCCTACACCATCGCGCTGATCAAGCTCGACGATGGCCCCATGGTTACGGCGCAACTGACCGACGTGTCGGGCGATGAGGTGACGATTGGCATGAGAGTGGAGATGGTCACCCGCAAGCTGCGCGAAGATGGGCCGGAGGGTCAGATCATCTACGGCTACAAATTTCGCCCATTGTTGTCGCGAGATGTGTAGAATTGCTCTATCGTTACTCGCGCTGGCTTGCCGTCACCGCCTCGGTGCGAAGCGGCGCTGTTTGTCGCCCGGCCAGCGGGAAAAAGAGCATGCCGACCAGCGCAATCAGCCCGGCCATGTGAAAGAGCGCAACCGGTCCCCACTGTTCAAAGACAACCCCACCGATCAACGCCCCAATCACACCGCCCAGCCCCATACTCACCCCAGAGAGCATCCCCTGCGCCGTGGTCATCAACCCTTTAGGCGCGGCTAGCTCCCCCGCATAGGCCACACTGGCCGTCCACATGGCCGAGAAGGTGAATCCGTGTAGCAGGCTGATCGGCAAGATCAGCCAGGGCGTGGGCATGAGCGCATAGGCAAAGACGCGGATTACCTGAGCCAGCAGCGACGCCATCAGTAGCCCGCGCGCCCCACCGCTGTAGCAGCCGTTCGGCGTAGAAGAAGATGGGAACCTCGCTGATGGTGGCGGCGGTCAGGCTCAGCCCCATCAGCGTGCGGCTCCCCCCTAGCGTGTCCACATAAAGAAAAAGGAAGTGATTGGTGATGCTCATAGCCACCCCGCTGCAAAAGATGGTGACCAGCAACACCGTCCACTGGCGGTCGGCAAAGAGGCTACGCGCGCCCTGCCAGAATCGGCTGCCAATGCTCTGCTCGACCACGGGCATGCGAATGGCCGTGGCAAGTAACAAGAGCATAAAAAAGAAATAGCTGAAAAACGACGCCCCCAACCCTGCCCAATCCACCAGGAGCCCGCCAATCGTCCCCACCGCGCCCCAACCCAACGCCCCCCACAGCCGGATGCGCCCATAGCGTTCACGATGGTCGCCCAGCATGGCTAGCACGGTGTTGTCGATAAGCGGCATAATCGGCGCGCTAAAGAGCGCCAATGCCACCACGACGGGGATCAACTGGTAGAGATTGGTCCCAATCAGAAAGACCCCCACCACCAGGGTTGCCAACACAATGGTGGCGAGAAGCATCGGCTTATGACGGCGTGTGGCGTCGGCCAGCCCGCCCCACAGCGGCGCGGCAATAAAGGTCACAACCGGCGAGATGCCAACCAGCAAGCCAATCTCGGTGGCGCTGAGGCCAAGCTGGTTGTAATAAAGGGTCAGAAAGGGCATAAAGCCAGCCATCGCGGCAAAGTAGCAGAAATAAGCAAGCTTTGCGCTGGTCAATGGTGACCCAGCCACTTCTGTCGGTGTATCATTCATGTTTGGCTTCATTATGTCTAATGTCTATCTGTTAGGGCTTACGCACGTCTTGACTGCAGGTCTGTTTGTTGAAAAAGTTGTCGCATTGATAATCATCCGGCGCTGCGTAAGTCATGGGTGTTTATCTGTTTTGTACTTGTATCTTTGTCGCTATGTTACATGTAACAAAGTAACATGTAACTTTGTTTCGTGTTTGCGCAATCTCGAACAGAAAGGCTGCCCCTAACCCAGGCGAATCTGCTATTTGTCTAACCGTCGATTGTCGGTATAATGAAACAATCGTTTCCGACGTTCAACGCCGATCCAAACACCGCTAGAACCACGCCTGCTTTCAAGCGAGCCCACCAGCGCCCGCACAGGTCATATCGCCAACGGTCATAACGCACGATAACGCAAGGGCAAGCCATTCCCCACTGCCCGGTTGACGCCTACAATTGGGCCGCCTGCGCATTCTATCCATTGCCGGCGCACCGCTATTCTGAGCTCTGTTTGAAAACCACAAGACCTACGCAGCGCCTAAATGCTTGCCAGGAGAAGATTCACGCTCAATCTAATCACGCTCAGTCAAGGCTTGCGTAAGTCTTAAACCAGAGTTACTGGAAGGAGCAAACCTCTTCACAAAGTCCGGTTTTCAAAGCAACCGCAGTTTAGCAAGGCGCCCGGCCTGCCGAATCCGAATCATATCACGATTGGGAAGAAACGCCATGTCATTCCAGATCAAAAAACGCGGAAAACTCACCTACTATTATCAGGGGGATGACCCGGTGCTCTCGGCCCTGGTCACCGAGACCCAGCCCGATGGCGATCTCAAGATCTACTTTTCGGGCCTCACCGGCGGCTATTCGGCCAGCAGCGTGCTCGGGCTGGAGACGGTCACCTTTATGGACCCGGAGATCGAGATCCCGCTCGTCTTCCAGTGCTGGGAGAAGTGGCTGCGCGACGCCGGCATCTGCCAGCGGTTAGCCGATGTAGACTTTATCGAGATCCACGCGTTCGGCTGCCAGCCCAAAGAGCCCAATCCGCTGGTGGACCCCGAAGGGTACGTCAAGGAGTGGGATCGGCTGCGCGCAGCTTATCGCAAAGCCTACGCCGGCTATTTCAAAGAACAGTGCCCCGACAATGGCCTGCCGGCTCGCTTCACCGTCCATGTGGTCGATGTGCCGGATCGGGCGGCGTCATACGAGTTTTATGGGGTCGCACTCTATCAAAAAGCCATGCAGAAATAGCATCATCAGATCATACAATTATTGGACACCCAATGACAGCTTCACACCAATACGACCTGCTGCTCAAAAACGGCCATCTCATCGACCCGCGGAATCACATCGATGGCAAGATGGATATGGCGATTGCCGGTGACCGGATCGCCGCCGTCGGTCCCGACCTCAACCCCGCGCTGGCCGCCCAGGTGGTGGATGTGGCCGGCCACTATGTGACGCCCGGCATCATCGACATCCACGTCCACGTCTACCACACGCGCGAGCCGGAGGGGCTGAGCATCATGGCCGACTCGCATTCGTTTCGCTCGGGTGTCACCACCATGGTCGACACGGGCACCGCGGGGGCCAAACACTTTCTCCACTTCAAGCGCACCGTGATCGATCGCGTCAAGACGCGCATCTTCGCCTATATCAATATTGTGGATGGCGGCATGTTGGGGGACTTCGAGCAAGATGTCTCGACCATGGACCCGGAGTTGGCCGCATCCATCGTGCTGGCCTACCCCGAGGTCTGCGTGGGGATCAAAACCGCGCACTATTGGACGCGCGAGCCGTTCGACGCTGAGCACCCACCCTGGGCCGCGGTGGAGCGAGCCGTCGCCGCCGGCGACATCTGCCGCAAGCCGGTGATGGTCGATTTCTGGCCCCGGCCCGAACGCCCTTACGATGAATTGATCCTCAAAAAGATGCGCCCGGGCGACATCCACACCCATGTCTTTGCCCAACAGTTCCCTGTGCTCGACGCACAGGGCAAGGTGAGCCGGTTTCTCTATGAGGCGCGCGACCGTGGCGTTATCTTCGATGTGGGCCACGGCGCCGGCAGCTTCTGGTTCCGCAACGCCCAGCCGGCCATGGAGCAGGGATTTATGCCCGACTCTATCAGCACCGACCTGCACGTCAACAATGTGCATGGCGTGGTGGTGGACATGCAGACCACCATGAACAAAATGCTCAACCTGGGCATGCCGCTGCAAGAGGTGATTTATCGCTCCACAGTCACCCCGGCGCAGGAGATCGGCCACCCGGAGTTGGGCAATCTGACGGTGGGCGCCGAGGCCGATGTGGCCGTCTTCAAGCTGCTGACGGGCGAGTTTGGCTATGTAGACTGTGGTCGAGCGAAAATTTACGGCGATCAGAAAATCGAATGCGCACTGACGCTGCGGGCGGGCAAGATCGTCTTCGACCCCACCGGGCTGAGCATGCCGCGCTGGCAAGAGGCGCCCGAGGCATACTGGCGGCTGCCCTGGTGAACACCGATCCGAATAGAACCCATCCGAATCAGGCTTGCGGGTCGAACCAATAGCCTATCAGAAGGGTGGGTCGCAGAGCGATTCGGATAGGATCTTTGAATAGGAGGTTGGCATGGCGGTAGCGCAAGACCAAATCAAGATGGCGTCACCCAACAATGATGCGGGGCTGCTGGGCAAGATCGTCGGCGCCAAAACTCGCTTTCAAACGCAGCGGGCGCTGTGGGGTTATGTCTTCGCCCTGCCCTGGATTCTGGGGTTGGTGATCTTTTGGGGCGGGCCGATCCTGGCCTCGTTCTATTTCAGCTTCACCAACTACGAGATCATCGGCTCGTCCAAGTTTGTCGGGCTGGACAACTACATTCGCGTCTTTACGCGCGACCCGCTCTTCTGGCCCTCGATGGGGCGCACCTTCACCTTCACTGCACTCTATGTGCCGGCGGTGATCATCGGCGCGCTCCTCTTGGCAGTGCTGCTCAACCAAAAGCTGTGGGGCACCAATTACTATCGCACCGTCTTCTTCATGCCCCACCTGATCCCGGCGGTGGCGCTGGCCGTGCTCTGGATCTACCTCATGCAGCCGCGCATGGGTCCAATCAACACCACCTTGCGCTCGATGGGCATTGACAACCCGCCCAGTTGGCTGGCCAGCAAAGATTCGGCCCTCTATGCCGTCACGCTGATCCTCGTCTGGGCCGGGATCGGCGGCAACACCATGATTATTTTTCTCGCCGGGTTGCAGGGCGTACCCCAAGAGCTTTACGAGGCGGCCTCAATGGATGGGGCCAATGCGTGGTCCAAATTCCGCAATGTCACCTTGCCGCTGCTCACCCCCACTATCTTCTTCAACCTGGTGCTGGCGGTGATCGCGGCGCTCAAGGTCTTTGGCACAGCGTGGGTGGCGACACAAGGCGGCCCATCCTATGCCACCTGGTTTATCGCCATGCACATCTTTGTCGAGGCTTTCCAATACTTCCGGCTGGGGTATGGCAGCGCGTTGGCCTGGATTCTGGCCGTGATCATCCTGGTTTTCACCTGGGTGCAAGTGCGCGGATCGCGCCGCTGGGTCCATTACGAAGGCGGATAATGTACGTTCCGTCGTCCACAGTCCATCGTCCATCGTCGATTGATATGGTGGTTCCAGTGGGGTGATAATTTGGTGATCTTTGGGAGATGGTATGGCGCAACAGACGATTGCACAACGCCCAGCGAGGCCAGGATTGAAGATTGATCTTGGGCGCGCCTTTCTGTATTTTCTCGTCCTCTTTTTAGTGGCGCTCTTTGGTTTTCCACTCTTTTGGACGGTGATGAGTTCGCTCAAGACACCCCAAGAGATGATGGCCTTCCCCCCGCCGTGGCTGCCCTCGGCCCCCCAGTGGGAAAACTATGTGCGCGTGCTCCTGATCCCGCGCATCCCAGTCAGCGTCTGGGCGTGGAATTCACTCTTTGTCACCGCCCTGGTGACGGCAGGCGCGCTGATCACGGCCTCGTTGGTGGCCTATTCGTTTGCGCGCTTTGAGTACCGGGGCCGAGATGCACTCTTTATCATCACGCTGGCCACCCTCATGCTGCCAGCCCAGGTGACGCTGATCCCGCAGTTTGTGCTCTTTTACCGCCTGGGGTGGGTCAACACGCTGCTGCCGCTCTGGGTGCCGGCCTGGTTTGGGGGCGGCGCCTTTGCCATTTTTCTCATGCGCCAGTTTATGATGACGCTGCCGCGCGACCTGGATGAAGCCGCGCTCATCGATGGCGCCGGCTATTTCCGCATCTTCTGGTCGATCCTGCTGCCGCTCTGCAAGCCGGCGCTGGCCACCCTCGCCATCATCACCGCCATCGACGCCTGGGGCGACTTTCTCGGCCCGCTTATTTATCTCAACTCACCCGAAAAGTTTACGCTGGCCGTGGGGCTGCGTTTCTTTGTCAACGCGCCCGATGTGGGCGGCGAGCCTATGCACCATTTGATCATGGCGGCGTGTGTCATGTACATGCTCCCCATGACGTTGCTCTATTTCTTCTTCCAGCGCTTCTTTGTGCAGGGCATCGTCACATCGGGCATCAAGGGGTGATCCCAGGCGGCTCCGCCGGCGCGCCGCACAGCAAGCATGATTGGACACGGATTTTTGGGAGGGGTGCGGATGTCTCGAACCGCGCCAAACCTGAAAATCCGTGTCCAGTTTTCATATCAGTCATTGAGGACCCAAGAGGAACACTCCATGAAAATCACCGATCTCAAGTGCGCCATCATTGGCGGATACCCGGTTGTGCGCATCACGACCGACGCCGGCATCGACGGATATGGCCAGGCCGAGTCGCCAAAGCCCTATCTCAAACCCCATGTGCTCTTCTATCGTGAGCTTGTCCTCGGTGAGGACCC
>JAHDWG010000365.1 GCA_023384495.1 Caldilineaceae bacterium | reverse complement strand
GTTGCCAATGCGCCGGTTGAGGCCGTTGGCGGTGGCGAAATAGGTGGCCGTGGTTCCCTGGTTGCGCCAGACGGCCACGTCGAACACTTCGTTATCGGCCAGCCCATTGGCGGTGGTGACGGCGGACCAGCCATAGTTCCCCACCAGTGGCTTGCTGTAGAGCGCGGCGCCCCCGTCGGTGCCCACCCACACGTAGTCGCTGCTCAGCGGCTCGGTGGCCTGCACCGGCGTGATGCGATTGATGGCGTTGTTGGGCAGCCCATTGCCCGTGTTGAACGCGCTCCAGGCATTGGTGGTCAGGTTGAGCACGCTGATGCCGGCATTGGCTGTGCCCACCCAGAGCTGGTTCTGAAAGATTGCCAGCGCGGTTACGGCGTTGCTGGCCGGCCCATTGGCCCCGGCTGGGATGCTGATCCAGGCATAGACGCCGTTGGCCGCCGGCGTGTAGACCCACAGCCCGGTATCCGCTACACCGGCATAGAGGCGGCCATCCGGGCCGGCGACAATGGCGGTGATCGCCTTGGCGCCGGCCTGGAGCGTGTGCGTCTGCCAGGCGCCGATGGGCGCTTCGGGGCCGGCCAGGGCTGTCTCGAATGCGGCGAAGCGGGGCGCCAGCGACATCTGCCCGGCCAACGAGCCGTAGCGCGTCTGCCAGGCCGGGTTGCGCGGGTCGCTGACCAGCGCGGTCGCCTCGGCGGGCGCCACATCAAGGGGGGACGCTGCGCTGGCCGGCTGGACGGTCATCCCATCGGGCAGGGCGGCGGGCGTCACGGAGGCCGATTGGGTTTGGGCGCGCACGGCGGCTGCGGGGGCGATGGGCAAGGCCCCGCCCAGCACAGCCAGCGTCAGCAGCAGGTGGAGCATACATCGCAGGCTCGCGGCTGTTGCTTTAGGCGCAGACTGGCGTATCAAATCGAAAAATGAACGGGAAGATGAACGGGAAGATGAATGAGAAGATGAATGAGAAGATGAATGAGAAGATGAATGAGAAGATGAATGAGAAGATACAGACAGAGATTTTTGGAAGGCAGGATAATGCATTGGTGACTCCTCGGTTGCCAATGGTTGGTGGGCGGACAGTCAGCGGGTGCTGCTGTCTACCCAAGCATACTGCTCAACCGGTTGCCGAGGGAATCACCAAAAGACACATCGCGCGGTTGATTGTGGCGTCAACTGGGGCTGGCCAGATAGGCATGGTTCGGGAACTGGCCGGGATCTGATTGGGGCTTGGCTGAAACCGCGTCGAAGAGAAGGGCTGACCTTGTCATTGGACACGTTGGGGATGGCCGATCACCGCCCCCAAGTAAGCCGCTCCTGGCGCCAATCTTGGGGGCCGGCGCCGTAGTCACCGTTGAGGTCAAAGAGCTTGCGCTGGTCGCTGCCATCGGGGCGCATAACATAGACGGCCCACTTGCCCTCACGGTCGGTGAGGAAGGCGATGAAGGTGCCGTCGGGTGACGCGGTCGCCAGGCCATCGCGCCCGCGGTCGTCGGTCAGTTGCCGCGTGGCGCCATTTTGGCTGTTGACCAGATAGACATTCCAGTTGCCGCCCCGGTCGGACATGGCGAGAATCTGGTTGCCCAGATTATCAGTGGGGATGTCGCCGGGCGATTTGGTCAGGTTTTGCGGTTGCCCCCCTTGGGTGTCCACTACAAAGATGCCGCAGGTGCTGGCGTTATCCCACACATCACAGCCATTATACGCAATACGCCCGTCGAGCAGGAAGATAGGATTGCGGCCAAATATCTCCCACACATCGTACATCATAGGGCCAACCGGCTGACCATATTCGGTATCCGGCTGTAAATAGAGGCGGTGCCGCCCATCGCCCACCAGCGTCGAGTCGAACACAATCGTCTTGTTGGTGGGAGACCAGTGGCCGCGCGCATCCTCGGCAAAGGCGCTGGCAATGGTGATAAACTCCCCGCTTGCCCGCATGATCACCAGCCCGTCAAAGCCGCCGCCTTCGCTGTTGAGCACCAGGTCACTCTGGTTGTTGAAATCGGGCTGCCGCTTCGCCGCAAGGATCGGCCACCGTTCGCCCGTGGCAAGGTTGTAGATCACGGTATCCAACTGGTCGGTTTTGGGGTTGTGAACCGTGTAGGCAATGCGCCCGCCTGGCGACGGACTGGGGGCCTCCACCGCGGTGGGGACGCTGGTCAGTGCAACGGTTTCGGTGACCGGCGGTTCGGCCTGCAACGGCAACGCCACCAACAGGTTTGCCTGCGCGGGCAGCGACGCCGACGCCACGGCGACTGTTGCGGACGGCTGGAGAGCCGCACGGGTGGGCGACGCCAGGTTGAGCGGCGGCGCGCCGGCTTGGGCAACCGATCCAGCCACGATGCGCACCGTGGGCGGCGGGACGAGCGTGGGGGTTGGCGTCATGGCGACCGTGACGGTGGGGGTGATGGTTGCCTCCGCCACGGCGGCAATCTGTTCGACCGCCAGTGGATTCTGTGCGATGGGCGGCCCAGCTTCTTGGGTAGCCGCAGGCAGAATGGCCAGCACCGCGGTCGGGGTCTCCGCACCGGCGATGCGGCGATAAAAGCCCGGCGCAGCGGCTGCGGCGATCACCAGCAGCAGCAAAAAGAGCGTCACCATCAACATGCCGGCCACCATTACGGTGCGGCGGGTGAAGGTAAAAGTGGCCGGCGCCTTGCCGCTGGCGTGCGCTCTCCGCGCCGGCCCATGCGCAGCGGCGGTAACATGTGGCGCATGGGCGGGCTCGGGCATGGGCGTCGAGTGTGGGGCGAGGGCGCGCGGCGCAATCGGCTGCCCCTGCGCCATCGCCTGCGAAAAGGCCGCTGCGGTCAGGTAGCGGGCGCCGGGCCGTTTGGCCAGCACCTGGCTGAGCGCCTGGGCCACGCCTGGGTCGAGGTCGGGCTGGAATCGTTCGAGCAGCGGCGGCGTGTCTTCGATGATCTTGCGCAGCAGCACGAGGGGGTTTTCCGCCGCAAAGGGCGGCTGCCCCGTGAGCAAGAGAAAGGCCACGGCGCCGAGGCTGTAGATATCGGCGCGCTGGTCCACTGCGCCCTCGCCGCGCGCCTGTTCGGGCGCCATAAAGGTGGGGGCGCCGATGGGGTAGTTGGCCGGCGGCGCCCCGCCATGGGGCAACGGGGCGCTAAAATCGGCGATCTGAATACGACCGTGGTCGGCAAAGAAGAAGTTGCTGGGCTTGAGGTTGCGGTGGAGAAACCCCAGCTGGTGGGCATAGTCCAGCCCGGCGGCGGCCTGGTCGATAACGGCGATGGCTTCGTCGAGTGAGAAGGGCCCGCCACGCGCCTGGATCATATCGGCCAGCGAACCGCCGGTGAATAGTTCCTGCGCAATATACGCGGCGCCATCGCTTTGGCCGGCGTCAAAGACCTGCACAATATTGGGGTGGCGTAGGCGCATCCCCTCGCGGCCCTGGTTAACAAAATGGCGGGCAAACGAAAGATAGTGGGCGAAGTAGGGGTGGAGCACCTTGAGCGCCACTTCGCGCTCATAGAGGGTGTCGGTAGCGCGATAGACCACCGCGACATTGCCGCGGCCAATCTCTTCACCGACCTCATAAACGCCTATCCGTTGCGGCGCTTTTTCTGTGTTGGCGGAGGGTTGCATCATCTCAATCGCTCAGGTCACTGCGCCCTAGATCTTACTCCAGCGACTGTACATACGCATAGAGGATGCTCATGCCGGCGGGGCTGACGGCCTGGGGGCCAAAGATGTGGGTGTTGCCCAACCCACCGCCGGTGCGCAGAATGCTGGTAAATTCGGTTTCGCTGAGGCTTGTGCCGGCGATGGCCTTGCCCTGACCGGCGACGCCCTCACCCTGTGCGCCGTGACAGTCGCCACACTTGTTGCGCTCGTAGGCGCGGGCGCCCCGTTCCAGGTCGACCGTCACGGCGGGCGCTTCGCTGGCGGAGCTTTGCGTCGCCGTCATGGCCGCGGTTGTGAGGGTGGCGGTCGTCGTGATCGTGGCCGTGCGGGTGATGCTCTGTTGCGCCACCGCGGTGAAGCGGGCCGGAGGCATGGTCGGCACCGGCGCGGCCGTGGCCGCGGTGCGGCCCGCGTCGCCGCTACCCCCCCCGCCGCAGCCAACCACCGCCGTGAGGATGGCCCCGATCAGCACACCGAAGACGCCGTGTCGAGATAGATTTCGCATTGAGACAAAGCCCTCCAGTATCAGGCGTTGCGTACGTCGTGATCATGCATTCAGGATTATTCAATCAGTTTTGGATCCAATGCATCGCGCAGACCGTCGCCCACAAACGAAAAGCCGAGCATGGAGAGTGCGATGGCCAGGGTTGGGAAGAAGGCCATGTGCCAAGAAGTGCGCGCATATGCGCCGGCCACCCCCACCATTTTGCCCCAACTGGGGATCGGGTCGTTGATGCCGATGCCCAGAAAGCTCAGCCCCGCCTCGCCAAAGATGGCTGCGGGGATGCCAAAACTCACGGCTACCAGAATGGGCGACAGTGCGTTGGGCACCAGATGGCGCGCCAAGATGCCGCGTGTGGTCACACCGGATGCCCGCGCCGCCTCGACATATTCCTTCTCGCGCAGTGAGAGCATCTGCCCGCGGGTAAGGCGCGCGATGCCAATCCAACTGGTGATGCTGAGGGCAAAGATCACCTTCCACATGCCGCCGCCAAAGAGGGTAATGATCAGGATAGAGAAGATCAGCCCAGGGAAGGCCGTCATGATCTCGATGGCGCGTGTGATGAAGAAATCAAACTTGCCGCCCAGATAACCAGACAGCCCCCCCAGCGGCACCCCGATCAGCACAGCCACCAACTGGATGGTGATGCCTACGGTCATTGATGTACGTGCGCCGAAGATCAGGCGGCTGAGGTAGTCGCGGCCCACCTCGTCGGTGCCCAGCGGGTGGGCCGGGTCTTGCATGGGCAAAAGGCGCACCTTGGAGAAGTCTGCCTTGTCGTAAGGGA
Source organism: Caldilineaceae bacterium (assembly GCA_023384495.1). Taxonomy (GTDB): domain Bacteria; phylum Chloroflexota; class Anaerolineae; order Caldilineales; family Caldilineaceae; genus CFX5. The sequence continues at coordinate 2,629 of JAHDWG010000365.1, read as the reverse complement.
AGGGGGCGATCAGGTCGGCGAAGACAGCGAGAAAGAGAAAGAAGATCACAACCACCAGCCCCGCCACGGCCAGCCGGTTGCGAAAGAAGCGGCGAGCAGCATCCTGCCAGAGAGTGCGATGACGGCGGGTTGCCGTCGGCGCGGCGGCGCTCGATTGCAACGCAACGCTGAGGTTGCCGGTTTTGGCCTCGGCCACTATTTACTCCCTTCAGCGCCCAGGCGTACGCGCGGATCGACCCGGGTATAGATGATGTCGGTTAGCAGATAGGTGATGCCCCACAGCACGGCAATCAACAGCACGGTGGCCATCACCATCGGATAGTCGCGGTTGAAGGTGCTGGTGACAAAATATTTGCCCAGACCCGGGATGCGAAAAATGGATTCGATAAAGATGCTCCCGGTCATCAAGTCTGGGATGATCGGCCCCATGACCGTCACCATGGGGATGAGCGCGTTGCGAAAGACGTGGCGCGTCATCACGATGCGGTCAGCCAGCCCCTTGGCGCGGGCCGTGCGCACATAGTCGGCGCGGATCACATCGACGATGCTGGCCCGGGTGTAGCGCGCAATGACCGCCATGGGCCCCAGCGAGTAGGCCGCCACCGGCATGATCCAGTCGGTGCAAAAGGCGCGCCCAATCAAACAGGCCGAATCACTCCACCCGCCCATGGGCAACCAGTTGAGATAGACGGCAAAAAACAGGATCGCAAAGGTGCCAATCACAAAACTGGGGAGGGTAATGCCAAGCATGGCCACAAAAGTGACTGTGCTGTCGATCCACGAATTTTGGTGGCGCGCGGCAATGATCCCCAGAAGGATGCCGCCGGTGAAGGCAAAGAGCACGGTCACCAGCCCCACCTGCGCCGTCACCTTCCACGTACTGGCGATGAGCGCAGTGACCGTGGTCGTCGGCTGCTGATAGGGGATGCCAAAGTCCAGACGCACCGCATTCCCCATATAGTTGAGATATTGTTGCCAGACGGGCTTGTCCAACCCATACTTGCGCATGATGTTGGCCTTGGCTGCCGGCGGCAACGGCTGTTTGTCTTCGTCGAAAGGCCCGCCGGGGACGGCGTGCATGAGCGAGAAGGTGATCATGGAGACCACCCAGATCACAAAGAGCAAGGATACGAGACGACCCAAAATGTACCGGGTCATGACAAAAAAATCTCCTCAACGGGCAGGATTATCCGTAACACGCGCTGGTCTGCTTCTGCAATTTTCGCCCAGCGGCGAATGCGGCCATCAGACTGGACAATTTCGCGAAGCGGATAGCTAATGACGTACTCGATCCATTCGTCTCGAATGAATGCCCGATCCGGGCGCGCCCGCGTTGCCAGAAAATAGCTCGTGACTTTTATGCAGCCAGGCTTCCAATATCGGCGAGTGGGCAGTGGTGAGATGATCGACTGACAGGGCGACAAAGTAATATCATGAAGATCATGACGCTGTCGCCCTATCAATCAAGTAACAGTTACTGCGTCAAATAGACATCACCCCAGACCCAGTCATTGCCCCAGTGCCAGGCGGCGATGCCCTGCGAGTCGGGTTCGCGGAAGCCCTCGCCCTGGACAAAGGGCTGATAGAGCGTGCCCTGCCAGCGGTGATTGATAAAGACGGCGCCCACATCGTCCACCAGAATGCGCTCGGCGTCGCGGAACATCTGCTCGCGCAGCGCCGGGTCAGCCACCAGCGGCGTCGCCTCGCGGATCAGACGGTCGAATTCTTCGTTTGTCCACGAATGGCGCCCGGTGGAGACAAAGATGCCCAACATGTTGGTGGGGTCAAGATAGTCCATGCCGTAAGAGACAGCGCCAAAGGTCAGCTCGGTGGGCTTGGCGTTGAGCGCATCCATGTAGACACGGCCGTCTTTATTGGAGACCTCGATGTCGATGCCCAAGCAAGACGAGATAGAGGCGGCCACGGCCTGGAACACCGCCTGCATGGCCGGCCCTTCGCCGCGCAGCCACAGTTCTTGCGCCGGGAAGCCTTCGCCACCGGGATAGCCCGCGTCGGCCAGGTGTTGTTGCGCCTGGTCGCAGTCGTACATCTGGTACTCTTTCAGCACGCCTTCGGTATCCGACGCCGGGAAGCCGGGCATCAGGAACGAGTAGGCCGCCATCGCCTTGATCTCGCCATAGACGTTAGTGACGATGGCCTCACGGTCCACCGCATGGGCAAAGGCCTTGCGCACGTTCAGGTCGTCGAAGGGGGGGTTGTAGGTGTCAAAGAGCAGATAGTCGGTGCGGAAGTCGCCAAAGTGGCGCAGATAGTTGGCGCTGAGCGTCTCGTCGGCCAGGATGAGGTCAAAATCAGCCGGCGTCAGCGCTTCGTAGCCCACGTCATAGAGTTCGCCGTTCTGGAACGCAGCAAAATAGGTGCTCGTGTCCATAAAGACGCCTTCCATCCCCTTGAGGCGGGGCGGGTTGGGGCCTTTGTAGTCGGGGTTGGCTTCGAGCACCACGCGGCGGCCTGGCTCCAGCGCCACCAGCTTGAAGCGGCCCATGCTGACCGACGTGGCCGGGTCGTTATTGTAGAAGGGGCCATGTTCCTCGAGCGCCTTGGCTTGCAGCGGCCACGAGAACTTCATCATGCCGGGCAGCGGCGGGAAGGGGTTGTAGGTGGTGAT
>JAHDWG010000364.1 GCA_023384495.1 Caldilineaceae bacterium | reverse complement strand
AGGGTGCGTTGCACGTGACCGCACCACCTCGCTGATTTTCATCGTTCGTGGTGTATACCGTTCATGATGACTGCTGTGAAAATGGTACACGGATTGCACGGATTGCACGGATGAAAAGCCAAAAATCCGCGTTCATCCTGAAAATCCGTGTACCATTTTCATCGCTTTCGGTGACCACAGGTCATGATGCCTGTTCTGATGTTTGCGTGAAAAGTCAGACGTGATGCGCGGTGCAAAAGGCCCTAGCCCCAGATGAGCGACGCAGCGATGGCCCACATGATGGCGCCCACCGCCAGGTCGAGCAGCCGCCACGCCCTGGGCCGGCGAAAGATCGGGGCGAGCCAGGCCGCGCCATAGGCCAACCCAAAAAACCAAACACACGAGGCGCTCATGGCCCCGGCGGCAAAGGCGACCCGGTCGCCCGCCGGGTAGCGCCCGCCGACGCTGCCCACCAACACCACCGTGTCCAGATAGACATGGGGGTTCAGCAGGCTGACGCCGAGCGCGGCCAGCACGGTGGTCGCCAGCGCGCCCCCGCGCAAGGTCGACTGTTCGGCATCGAGCATCCCCGGTCGCAGCGCCGACCAGAACGCACGGGCGCCATAGGCAAAGAGAAAGGCCGCGCCGCCCCACGTCGCCAGCGCCGTCAACTGTGCGCTCTGCGTGATCACGGCGCCCAGGCCGGCCACGCCCAGCACGATCAGCGCGGCGTCGCAGAGGGCGCAGATCGCCGCCGTGGCAAAGACGTGCTGTCTGCGCAACCCCTGTTGTAGCACAAATGCATTCTGCGCGCCAATCGCCATGATCAACGCTGCGCTCAGGCCAAAGCCTTGCAGAAAAGGGGTGAACGAGAAGGGTGGCATCGGGTGTTCAAAAGATGGGATACGGGATGAGTGACAAGTGAGGAGTGAGGAGTGAGGAGTCACCACGAATCACTCCTCACTCCTCACTCCGGCTTTAACGTCATGCGATGCGCCGTCGCTTTGCGCACCGCCTCTTCGCCCCACGGCATGGCGTGATAGACGCCCTCGCGCCACATGACAATCTGGTCGTCATATTGGCGGCTCAGCGGATGGCCCGATTGGCCCAGGTTGGTGACGCTCTGTGCCCGATCCCACGCGCCCACTTCGTAGATCTGGCGATAGGCGGCGGCCACCTGCACCAACCCCGGCGGCAACTGGGCCGCGTGGCGCGTAACATTGGGCGTCGTGCTGTCGCCGCCCACGGGGAAGGGCCCCCGGTTAAAGACATCGCGCAGCAGGCGCGCGCTGCCCAAAGGGTGCACATAGCGCACCTGATGCAGCTTGCCCCAACTCCACTGGCGGGTGACATCGCCGGTGTCGGCGCGCAACTGTTTGATGGCCCGCGCCAATGCCTCTTGCAGCAGCTCGTCGCGGGTGCGCTGGCGGCCCGTTGCCGCATCCATATACCAGACCGACTGCTCATGGTTGTCCAGCAGTTCGAGTAGATGGGTCTCGGCGCGCAACAGAAAGCCGTTGATGAGAAAGAGCGGGTTGCTGCCCCGTGCGAAATAGCCGGCGCGGCCCGCCCCCAGCTTGTCGCCAAAGACCATCTCGCGCAACGTGGTGAGGTAGTAGTGAAAGACCGTCGGCGCTTCGCTTTCGGCCTCCATGCGAAAATTCCACCGGCGCAGCGCGGTGAGCGCGGCCTTTTCCCACGGGTCTTCGCTGCCAATGATGGTGAGCCAGGGCGTCAACGCCTGGGCGTATTTGCTGACTGTATCAAGCTGAAGCTCCTCCATATCGCGCAGCGTGTAACGATCTTTTTCGGTGAGCCGCTCTTCGATGCGCGCCGCGCGCCAGCCGGGGTCAAACTCCAGCCCCAAGAAATAGGGATAGTCATCGCCCACCATCTTGTTGTTGGCGGTGACAATGATCCCCGACGGCGGGTTATAGAGCCGGGGCAGCTCGCTGGCCGGGATATAGCCGGCCCACTCGTGTTCGTCCGTCCAGCCCGGCGCGGGGACGAGGCCCAGGTTGCCGGTGCGGATGGGGACGCGGCCCGCCAGCACATAGCCGATGTTGCCCGCGGCGTCGGCAAAGGTGACATTTTGCGGCGGCCCCGACCAATCGGCCAGCGCGGCGCAGAATTCATCCCAGTTGCGAGCCTGGTTGAGCTGATAGACCGCGCGCACAAGCGGGCCGGGTTCGTGTCCCGTCCAACGCAGGGCCACGCGCAACGAGCGCATGGCCGCGGGCAACTCCTTGCGCGCCACCAGCCCATCGAGCAGCGGGCCGTGGCGGGTGATCAGCACGCGCTCCACATGGGGCTTCCCCCGGCGCACCTGGATCGTCTCTTCTATCACCTGGGCGGGTCGCCATTCGCCGTTGTGCTCGAAAAGCGTGTCGTCGTCGGGGTGCGCTCGCTCGAGGTAGAGGTCTTGCACGTCGACCAGCGCATTGGTCATGCCCCAGGCAATATCGGCATTGTGGCCGATGAGCACGCCGGGCGCGCCGGGGAAGGAGACGCCGCTCACCTCCAGCGTGGGGCAGGCGAGATGGACCTCGTAGAACGCGCCGGGCACGGTGAGCGCCAGGTGGGGGTCGTTGCAGAGCAGCGGGCGGCGGTTGAGGCTGGCTTTGGGGGCCAAGACCCAACTGTTGCTCCCCTCGCCGCCCTGCTGGACGCCGAGCCACTGGCGGACGGCGTCGTATTGGTTGAGCAGCAGCCCCGACGCCGAAAGCAGGCGCGTCACTTCTTCGCTGCCGACCCCCTCCAGCGTAATGGGGTTTGTCGGCGGGTAGTCAGGCTCCAGCTCGGCGGCGGCCACGGGGTCGAGCTGGTGGAGCAGTTGCAGGCGGGTCAGTTCGCTCTCCCAGTTGATGCTGAGCGACCAGTGCATGACTTTCGCATAGCCAAGAGTATCCAGCGCGCGCCACGGTTCGGGCGCAAAGCGCAACAGGTTGAACTCGGCGGCTAATCGCCCGGGCCGCGCCTTGATGTAGGCGTTGACCCCCTCGGCATACCAGTCGAGCATCTGGCGCGTGGCGCCGTCGAGCGTCTCCAGTTCTTGTTGGGCCGCCCGCCAAAAGCCCACGATCCGGCTGAAGCGGTCGGCGTCCAGCGCGGCGTCGCCAAAGATCTCGGCCAGCGCGCCGCGCGCGATGCGCCGGCTCTGCTCCATCTGCCAGAGGCGATCCTGAGCGTGGACAAAACCCTGGGCGCGGAAGAGGTCGGCTTCGCTTTGGGCGGTGATGTGGGGGACGCCATGTTTGTCGCGGCGGATCTCCACGGGTTGGTCCAGCCCGCTGAAGACCACATCTTGGTCGAGATTGGGCGCCGCCCGCTGAATCTGCCACCAGTAGAGATAAAAGAAAAAGGCGCCGACGAGCGCCAGAATGACCCCGACGACGACAAGGAGGATAATAAAGAGAGTGGTCAGCATTGCAAGTTTGCATCCATGCCCTGGGGGCGTAATCGTTTGTCAAATTCCCTCGCGCCCGCAGAGGCGCTCTAGCGTCTCTACGATCCGCCCGGCCTCGCCGGGCACATGTTCGTCCATGCGCGCCGCCAACACGGGGATGAGCCAGCGTTGGAAATCGCCCTGCGCAAAGGGACGCAACCGGCGATAGCGGCGCAGATAATAGAGCGAGAGAGCGTCCAACAGCGGCTTGTACCACCAGCGTTTGGGCGGTGACTCGCTTCCAGCTGCAAGCCGGAAGAGCACGTAGGTGCGCGCCACATCGGCCAGCGGGTTGCCGTGGGTGGCGTCGACCCAGTCGATGATCACCGGCCCGTTGGCTGTGATCAGCACATTGTCGGGGTGGAAATCGCCGTGGCAGAGCCGATCCCCATCGGGGAGCGAATCCAGCGCTGCCAGCGCTTGGCCGCGCAGGCGCGCTGGCAATTGTTCCGGTTGCCTGATCCGGCGTGCGAGCCGTTGGCGTTGCGCCGGCAGCGACGGGGCGCTGCGTCGGTGCATGTCCGCGTGGAGTTCGGCCAGGCTACGTATGATCTTTAGGGCTTGCCACGGGCGGGCGCCAAACTGCTGCAACAAGGTCTCCCCATCGACGCGGGCATAGACAATCCCCAGCCGGCCCTCAAGCGAGACGACGTCGCCCACCGCGGGCATGGGAACGCCGGTGGTCTGGGCCCGGCGCGCCACATCCGCCTCGTATTCCACGGCGCCTTTCGACCAGTCCGGCACAAAGAGCTTGAGCACCTGGCCATCCCCCCAGGCGTAGACAGTGGCGGTGCGTCCGTGCGCAAGCGGCGGGCCCAGGGCGGCAATGGTGTCGGGCTGTTGGGAAAAGGCCATGAAATCCAAATCTGAAAATCTTCGGTGTATTGTTTGCGCAATTCCTGATGTTATAACACAATTGGCCGCGACAAACCAGAAACCAGAGCGCCGCGGGTGCACCGTGAGGTGACAGTCACTTCAAAAGTGACTGTCACCTGGGCCGCCCTAAATCCTGGATGCACCAGATCGCCGCAGCGAAAGTGACAACACAGCTATGCAACCATCTCCATTTGTCGGTTTGACCATCGGCATCACCGTCCGCCGGGGCGACCCGGAATGGGTGCAAAAGAGCAGCAAGAACTATCTCAACACGCTTCAGGAGTATGGCGCCACCGCTGTGATCCTGGCGCCCGACGCGCCGGCGACGCTGCCGGGCGGGGCGGCGTTTGCGCCCGACCCGTTGGGGCGGCTGCCCACCGCGGTGCTCGCCCATCTCGATGGCATCGTCTTTTCGGGTGGGGGTGATGTCGACCCGGCCTATTTTGGCGAAGCGCACAGCGGCGTCGAGGTCGACTCCATCGACCGGCTGCGCGACGAACTGGAGCTAACCCTGGGCCGCGCCGCGCTGGACCGCAACCTGCCCATCTTTGGCATCTGCCGGGGTTGCCAGGTGCTCAACGTGGCGGCCGGCGGCAAGATGGTGCAACACCTGGACCGGCACCGTTCCGACCCCGACGCCACCCGCTTCCACGATGTTAGCTTCTCACGGGAGAGCCGCCTGGGCGCGGTGGTCGGGGCGCCCACGCTGCGGGTCAACACCTTTCACCACCAGGGGATCGACCGCGCCACGCTGGCTCCCATCTTTGCGCCCGCTGGCGTCGCCATCCCCGACGACTGGCTGATCGAGGCGTACGAGAGTCCGGCGCATCGTTGGGTGATGGGCGTGCAATGGCACCCAGAGCGCATCTTCGAGCTGGACCACGGTCACCGGCGCATTTGGGAGAGCTTCTTGACTGCGTGCCGCGAGAAGTGACGCGCTTTATGCACCATGCAAACCAACCTTTTTGACTACGACCTGCCCCCACACTTTATTGCCCAACAGCCGGCTGAGCCGCGCGACAGCAGCCGCCTGCTCGTGCTCCATCGCGCCGACGGGCAGGTTGAACACCGGATCTTTCGCGACCTGGGCGATTACCTGCGCCCGGGCGACCTGCTCGTCGCCAATGACAGCCGGGTGATCCCGGCGCGGCTGCACGGCTGGAAATGGGGGCCGGGCGGGCGCGGCGGCGCGGTGGAGATTTTCCTGTTGCGCCAGGTCGATGAGAGCGGCCAGATGTGGGAATGCCTTGTGCGGGGCAAAGGACTGCGTGAGGGAGTGGCGGTGAAGATCGCGGCGAATGATGCGAGTGGGGCTCCCCCCGTTCATGCGCAGATCGTGGCCGTCCATGACGCGGGGACGCGTACGGTGCGCTTTGCCGAGCCAATCCGGCCCTATCTGCAGGAACTGGGCGAGATCCCGCTGCCGCCCTATATCACGGAGTATTGCGGCGACCGCGAACGATACCAGACGGTCTACAGCCGGCCCGAGGGGAGCGCGGCGGCGCCGACCGCCGGCCTCCACCTGACGTCGGAGCTGTTGATCCGCCTGCGCGAGCAGGGCGTCGGTTTCGCCACCACGACCCTCCATGTGGGGCTTGATACCTTCAAACCGGTGACCACGGAGACGGTGGAGGCGCACCGCATCCACACCGAATGGGCGGAGTTGAGCGCCGACACGGCGCGGCGCATCAACGAGACGACCCTTGCCGGTGGGCGCATCGTTGCCGTGGGCACCACCACCGCGCGCACGCTAGAGTGGGCCGCCACCGGCGCCCAGGGCCTCGACCCCTACGATGCCGGCGCCTGCCCGTGGCAGCGGGTGGCCGCGTTTGCGGGCAACGTCTCGCTCTTTGTCCGCCCCGGCTATCGTTTCCGCGCCGTGGATGCGCTCATCACCAACTTTCACCTGCCCCGTTCGAGCCTGCTCATGATGGTCAGCGCCTTTGCCGGCCAGGCCAGCGCCGATGACCCCGACGCCGGTCGCCGGCTGTTGTTGGCCGCCTACGAGATAGCCAAACGCGAGGGCTATCGCTTCTTTAGCTTTGGCGATGCGATGTTGATCCTGTGAGGCCCGCTGGCGCGTGGCCCGTATCGGCATATGCGGCCAGCAGGCGATGAAACTGTTCGCCCATTGTCTCCACCGAATAGGCCGCGCGGACACAGTGCTGCGCCTGTGCGGCCACCTTGCGCCGCAAGTCGGCGTCGTGGTGCAGCCGGGTCACGGCCTCCACCAGCGTCTGGGGGCGGCGCGGGTCGTAGCAGAGACAGGTCTGCCCATCCTGAACGAACTGAGCGTCGCGCCGACTGAATGGCGCCACCACGGGCAGCCCGGCGGCCATGGCTTCCATCATGACAAAGGCGACCGGCTCGGCAAATTTTGAGTGGAATAAGAGGATGTCGTGTTCGGCGTAGAACGGTTGCAGCGCTGGGCGGGGAACCGGCCCGTGCAACGTGACGATATCGGCCAGCTCCTGTGTGGCAATCAGCCGTTCGATCAGCGCCCGATAGGGGGCGGGGCCGGGCGCGGCCACGACCGTCAGCCGGACGGTGGGGATTGCCCGGCGCAGGGCGGGCAGCGCAGCCAGAAAGAGATGCAGCCCCTTATCCCGCGCCAGCCGGCCCACCCAGAGCAGCCGTCCGCGGACATCAGGCGGGCGCGGCAAGGGGGGCGGCGTCGGGATGCCAAAATAGACCACATGGGTCACGGCGGCAGGTAGACCTGCCGCCACGGCAGCTTGCTGCCAGCCCCGGCTGGGGAAGAGGGCGCAGCGCACCCGCTCGACCGGCGCGCACGCATAGAGGTATGGATGCGACGCCTTGCCCAGCCGCCGGTGCGCGAGCCAACCCTGGCCGGGCCATTGCGTCAGTTGGGTGGCGAGCGCTTCGAGGCTGAGGAGCACCACCCGCGGGTGGCGCTCCAACGCCAGCGCGGCCGCACCGCGCGCAACGCCATCGACACAGAGCAGGACAAGGTCATAGTCGTCGGCGCGATGGAGCGCATCCTCGACCAGCCTCAGGTTGTGCACCGCGTTCACAAGCATGGGGCGGGGCACGAAGTAGCCGCTGATCTGGTTGCGCAGCGGGGGCGACAGGCGTCCCCACAGCCAGTGAAAGAGCCACCAGCGCTGGAAGGCCTGGAGCAACGAGCCGGCAGCTGTGCGTTGGAAGTTCGCCTGGGGTTCCGGCAGGCGCGCCCGGGCATGGCCGGCATCGCCGCCCAACAGGTCGATCTGCCAGCCGCGCGCCTCAAGTTGGGTGATCAGATCGCGGAGCGCATGCGATAGC
>JAHDWG010000363.1 GCA_023384495.1 Caldilineaceae bacterium | reverse complement strand
CGCCATCCGGCTTGGGCGCGGTGACGCCCTTGAGCGATGAGAGGGCGGTGTAGCAGAAACTCATCCGCTCGTGGAAGAGTTCGGCGCGGGCGGCGATGTCGTCCTCACCCTGAGCCAGCGCCACTTCGCCGGCCTTCTGGACAAAAGTGGGCGCGTGCGAGATGATAAATTCGTTGAGCGGCGTTGCCCTGGCGATCAAGTCACGGCGCGCCACTGCCCAGCCCAACCGCCAGCCAGTCATACAGTAGCTCTTGGAGAAGGAGTTGACCACGATCACGGCGTCGTCCCGTGTACAGAGCCGCAGGATCGACGGCGCCACCGGCCCGTGAAAGTAGATGCGCTCGTAGACCTCATCGGCCAGCAGCCAGAGCCGGTGGCGGCGACAAAAATCGAGCAGCGCGCGCTGGTCATCCTGCGTAGCGACCCACCCCAAGGGGTTGGAAGGGGACGTGTAGACCAACAGCCGTGTGCGTGCGGTGATGGCGGCTTCCAGTGCGCCGAAGTCGATCACAAACCGTTCGTGATCGAGTCGGTAGGGAACTTCTACCGGTGTGGCGCCATACAGTTTGACCATCTCGCCCGCATTGGGCCAGTTGGGTGTGAGGATCAGCGCCTCGTCGCCGGGGTCAATCGTACAGCGGATGGTCACATTGAGCGCCTGAACCCCCGATGCCGTGACCAAGATCTCTGCTGCCGGGTCGAGTTCCACGCCGTGGAGTTCAGCCACCTTACGGGCGATGGCGGCGCGCAGGCTGGGCAGCCCGGCGTTTTCAGTGTAAAAGGTGTGGCCGTCGGCTAACGCCTGCGTTGCGGCCTCCTTGATATACTGCGGCGTCGGCAGGTTGGACTCGCCAAAGTGGAGCTTGTAGACGCCCTCCATGCCAAAGGCCACATCCGCCAGGGCGCGGATGCGCGAGGGCTGGATGCGGTCGAGGGAAGGGGCTGTGGAGATGTGGGACATAAGCAGAACGGTTCGACTGGCCGATGTAGTTGGAATGAGGTTCTCATCGTGGCAATTGGGGTGCGACACGATAGAGGACCCTCAATGGCATTGTAGCACAGAAGGAGCGGGAAGCCCATACTGGCGGTTGTTTGAAACCAAGCGTTTTTACCCGGTAAAAATGCTTGGTTTCAGGCAGGGGCTTCCGGGAGGTGGCGGGTAAACGCCCGCCACCTCCCGGAAGTCACCAGGGGCAATCCCCATCGACTTATGCGAGGTGAGCGGTCTCTTCAGCGCCATTGCTCCCCCTCCCTATTCATCATTCGCAATTCACGATTCTCAATTCACAATTCACATCGCCGCCCACGCTGTACAATAGCCGGCAGGCGCAATCGTCCCGCCGACGATTTCACAGCCGCCACAGCTTGCGCCGGTTGCCGGTTGCTTGAAGAAACGGCAGTTGTCGCATCTTCTCTCTGCATGTAGAGACAGATCTACATAGGCGACTGCCTTGCGGGTTGCAACTGCTGTCAAGGGAATTGCCTCGCTCTCTGCGCAGGAGCCCCCAACTATCCCTGGCGCCGTTTCAGTGGATGACGCGGCTGCGGTGTTCTCATTGCGACAGGCTGCAAGCAAACCGGGCAGGAACAACCCTGCCGCGCCGACGCCCACTATCTGTTTAAGGAAGCTTCGTCGTGAACCCGTGCTGTGCATGTGCCTATGGTCGCGTTGTTGATTTTGGCCTGCAAATTGCATCTTGTATCTCCTTAAAATCATCAAATTGTCAGTGCTCGTGGTGATTTGCCCCGGCTTGGCCTGGATTGCTTGTATACCGGTCAGGGATTTGTCAATCCCCCCCGATCTGTGGCGAATTGGTTGCGACACCGGCCAAAATTACTCAGTCGCCTCTCCGGTAAGCGGCAGCGTGCGGATATAGGTGTAGATCGCCGCGAGTTCCTCATCTTCGAAGGCGGCTGCATACGCCGGCCACGGCATCGTTTCCGGATCGAGAGCGTGACCGTATGGGTCGACACCCGTGCGGATGGTCGTGACGAACTCCTCGGCGCTCCACTGAGCGAGGATGGCGAGCAGGTTTGGCCCAATGGGCACAAACTGCGATCTCCCGCCCCGCAGGTCGGCGCCGTGACACTCACGGCAGCCCGCCATCGTCAGCAAATACTGACCATGGGCGGCGGTTTCCCCGGCCGGTGGCGCTTCCACGGGACCGGCGATGGGCGGCTGTGGGCTGTAGGGGAACATCCCCACACCGACCAGGATGGCGCCCAGCAGCGTCAGCTCGGTGGCCGGGGTTTGGCGCCCCACTGCCGGTTGGGTGCGTAGATAGACCACCAGCGCCTGCACATCGCTGTCACTCATGCTATGAAACTGGTCCGACGGCATGAGGACCAACGCACGCCCGCTTTGGTGGACCCCCTCGCGAATGGCGCGCATGATCTCGCCGTCGCTCCAGTGTTGGAGTGGCCCGCCTGGGGTGAGGTTGGGGGCGTAGATGGTTCCTATCGCCGGCGAAAAGTTTTCCGCACTGCCATCCAGGGGCAGATTGCTAGCGGTAGAATGGCAACTGGCGCAGAGGTAGGCCAGCCGTTCACCGCGGGCGATTTGCGCTGGCGATCCTTCGATCAAAAGCTCCGGCGCGGGCGCAGCCGCTGGCAGATAGAAACGAAAGAGGCCCGTCAGCGCCAGGCCGATGACGAAGACGCCGAGCACGGCCAACAGCCCGGCCAGGCCAGCGCCCACCCATCTCACGGCGGGCCTGCTCTTTGCCTGACCGGCGCGTACGGCCAGCCAGCCAAAGAGCGACGATAGTGTAATGACGATCACAATGCTGATCGTGAGATTCATAGTTGCGATTTCCCTTTTGCCATCAACGGATGGAAATCTCTTCGCCTTTCGACAGCTCGTCTAGCGAACTGTAAACTCGGTAAACATACCGTGCGCAACCTGTGGGATTGCTCCTGGCGTATCTACAAAGCAGACGACCGCATAGGCGCCCGACACTCGGTTGACCAGGACTCAATCACTCCCAATCGTCAGGTTGCTGGCCCCGCCCCCGATGTGTATGTCGTAGTAGTCGGCTGCCTGCCTGGCTTCAGGAGTCTCCCAATGGATTTCACCGCTCATGGCGCCGAAGTAGTGCTCATCCACCGTCAGGTTGCTGGCGCCGCTCTGGACGTGCACTCGCGCTGCTATAGCGGCCGCACGGCGAAACGTCACGTTGCTGGCGCCCCCGCCGATACGGATGGGCACTCTACCTACCGGGGCCGGCAGCATCACCAGCACCCCGCTGGCGCCGCCGTCGATGCTGAGCTTTGCAAGCCGCAGCCCGCGCAGGTCGGCGGTGAGTTTGGATACCCCGCCATGGATCTTGATCTGCCAGGGAAGGGCTGCGGTGAGGGTGACTTCGGCCACCGGCTCCCGCCAGTAGACCAGCCAGTTGAAGAGCGAGAAGCTGGGGTAGCGAATCGTCACGACACCGTCTTGCGCCTGGACGGTTGGGATATGACGCTCGAAGTGGGCGCGGCAAAGCTCGACCAGCGTGGGGTCGACGTGGAGGGTAACCCCAGCCGCACCTGCAGGAAAGAGCAGATGCCCTGCTGCCGCCCCGCCGAGCGGGGCAGCAAAATCGATGCCTGACCTTTGTTCCGTTGCGGCGTCCGGCCCAACTGCAGCCGTACGATTGCTGCTTGCCGTATCGCTGTCTTTTGAACTGTACATACTGATCGACTCCTACGGCTAATACCTAATCAGAGAAAAGTGAATGGCGCGGTTTGAGCGCAGATTCGCGCATTGCCGCTGGTGGTTGGCAGCTACGATTCAAGAGGTGGTGCGATGTGCAGCCGTGGTCGCACCGCCGCTAAGACCTCCGGGAGGTGACCAGAATCGGCTTTATCAACCGGACTATCTATGGTCACCTCCCGGAGGCGGATTGGGTTTATCCCGCGCAGCCTTGTTTATGCTAGGCGGCAGCCAGCCGACGGCTGTTCACCGCGCTACCGGCTGGAACCAGACGAGCGTTCCAGTCGATATGGTGGTCATGCACCCAACTGAGGGCCTTTTCGGTGACAAAAAACTTGAAAATCAGGGGCATCATCAGGTCGCGCAAGAACCCAGGAATTTTGTTATTGCTCTGGCGCGCCGCCTCGGCCACGATGCGCTCCACCCGTTGTCGCCGCAGGCGCTCGTACGCTCCAAACGCCTGCGCATGGTCCGGGAAGTCACGCAGACACTGGGCGAGGATGACTGCATCCTCCATTGCCAGCGAAGCGCCCTGCCCTGATGTGGGCGAGGGGGCGTGCGCCGCATCGCCAATGATGACCAGCGAGCCGTTGTGCCACTTGGGGACCGACGGCAGGTCGTAGGTGTTGCCGGCGGCCAGCTCCAGTTCGCCAGCCGCGATCAAATCGGCAGCGGGTCCACGATCCTCTGCAAAGAGCTCAATCAGTTGCTTCTGCCATTGCTGATCGGTGGTGCTTTGGCGTTCTGCCTTGCTGATTTCGCCGCGCGGGACATTGGCGAACCAGACAACCCCACTGTTGAGATCGCCAACATAGCCAAAGAAGGCGCGCTTGCCGAAGATCATCTGCCACACGCCTGGTTCGACCGGCAAGGTAAAGTCGCGCGTGTAGCCCCCGAAGTTGGCCAGACCCACATAGCGACCGGCAGGCGCAGTGGGGTCAATCAACCGGCGCGTGACCGAGTGGACCCCATCGCAGCCGATGAGCAGATCGCCGCTCGCCTGCGAGCCGTCCTCGAAACGGGCGATGACGCCGACTTTTGTTGTTGTCTCTGCAGCGATGAGCCGCTTGCCAAACTCAAAGCGGATCCCGCGGTTGAGCGCCTGTTCGTGCAGCGCCCGGTGGAGATGAGACCGTTTGATGGTGATGGTGGTGCTGCCGTCCGGCAGGCCCCCCCCGGTTGAGACTTTTCCCAGGCGTTTGCCCGATCCGCTCAACAAGACGATATGGCTGGTGGGAAAACCCGCAGCCTGCACGGGCCGGTGTGCGTCGAGCGCGCACAAGGCATCCAGGCCATTGGTCGCCACCGTCAAGTATGAGCCGACATCTGTCGTCCGCTGGGAGTACGCCTCATAGATCGTTGCCTCGATCCCGGCGCGCTGGAGCGCCATCGCCGCTACCGGACCGGCAACACCACCGCCAATGATCACTGCTTTTCTTCTCTTTGTATTCATCTTCATTCCTTTCTTTTTTCTTTCCATTTCTTGGGACCCAACAGCCTCCAAAGCAGATCCGTCAACAGCCAGGCAACAATGCCGCCAAAATCACCGCCGATAGGCCGCACTCGCGTGTTCTGGAAGGCCGTGAAGCGCCATTCGCCATGCTCCCTGACAGCAACGAGCGTCTGGATTGAGGCTCGTTGATGGTACAGACGTGCAGTATAGAGAGGGATGGGGTGAATCGTCATCACCCGCGGGGGGTGATTTAAGGGGTGATAGGTGTGGTGACTGGAGGATGGACCGGGTGAAAGGGGTGGGAGTGTCTGTCTAGATTAAGCCCAACTCGCGCGCCACGTCACGCGCTTCTTCCCGGCTGTGGACATCGAGCTTGCGATAGATGCTCTGCACCTGAGTCTTGACTGTGTTGACCGAGACCACCAGTTCCTCGGCAATGGCGGGGTTAGAGAGGCCGGCAGCCACCAGCCGCAGCACGCGCTCCTCTTGCGTGCTCAGCGGTTCGATGAGGCCGGGTGCGCCAGCGTCCGGTAGGGGCAGACCTGTGTGCCTGTCCCCATTGACTAGCCCGCGCGGTTCCTCGGCAAAGGCAAGCAACAATCTGCGCACGGCTAGCGCCAGCGGTTGCTCGCGCACATCCGGATAGAGAGCCTGCAACAGCGCAGCCATTGCCTCTCCCTCGTCCAGGAAGAGACGTTGAAACTCGCAGGGTTGCGCCAGTGTCAACGACTCGATGAGCACCTCTTTCGCCTGAGCGAGGTTGGCGAGAGCAGCATGAGCCAGCGCGCTGACGGCCAGGTTTTCTACTTCACGCCCCACTCGACCGTGGGTGCGGGCGTCGGCTCGCCAGCGTTCGAGCAGGCGGAGCGCTTCCCTGGCCTCGCCCTGCGCCACCAACAGGCGGGCGATAACCAGTGCCTCCCGCTCTTGTTGCAGCCGGAAGATGTCATCATCCTGTGTGGCACAGATGGCGCGCCAGCGTTCCACCGTGGCCAGGTCGCCGGCAGCCAGGGCAAGCCGGGCGGCGAGCGTCTCCACTTCCCAGCGCAACAGCGGCGTCAGGCTCAACTCAGCGAGCAGGCCGGTCAGAAGCTGGCGCGCGTGTGCGGTCTCCTGGCGTGCGTGCGCCAGTCGCGCCAGCACAAGCGTGGCAGGGACAGTGAGCGATTCTTCCGCATGTTGTGGACCCAGTTCCTCGACGTGCCGGCGGCTGAGTTCGATGGCCTGGGTTGCACACCGTTCGGCTTCATCCAGCTTGTTTCGTTCGTAGGCAAGCGAAGCCAGGCCCACCAGGGCGTGACCCTGGTCGAGCGGGTCTTCGGCTGCCTCTGCCTGGACCTGCCGGAACAGCCGCTCGGCCTGGCTCAAATTGCCCAGTTCGATAGAGACCAGGCCCAAAACAAGGGTTGCCGCGCGGACGCCATAGCCGTTGCCGGCAGCCGCACAGAGGGCGCGCCCCTCTAATAGGGCTGCTCTTGCCTCGTGCATCCTGCCGGCAAACAGGTGTTCTAGACCCAGGTTGAGCACGCTGGTTCCACGCCACTCGACATCATCCGCCGGCAATAGTTCCAATGCCTCTCTGGCTGCGGCAAACGCAGCGCCAAGATCTCCCTGCCAGAAGGAGACCATGCTGCGAAAGGCCCGCAACTGGCCCAGTTGCGCCTCATCTTCCTCGGCCAGCCAGTGTCGTTCGGCCATCTGTAACGGTTGTTGCAGTTGCATCGCCGTCTCTGGCGCACTCCGGTCCGACGTGAACAGGATGGCGATGGCGTAGGCAAAACAGAGCTTGGGCTGGGTGTAGAGCAAGTCCGAGGGCAACTGCTCGATCCAGCGGCGCAACGTATGCTTTTCGCTGCGCAAATGACCGGCTTCGACCATCCGTTCCATGAGGGTGGCGGCGCGACCATAAGCCTGGGCTGAGAGGGCGGTTTCGATGGCATCGTCGAGATAGCCATATTGCTCGAACCAAAGGCTGGCCCGGTTGTACAACCCGCGAAGGCTGCCCTCCCCATAGCCGGGCGGAGTCGGGCGGCGGGCGATCTGGTGCATCGCCTCGGCGAAGAGGGGGTGATAGCGATACCACTGCTGCTCTTCGTCGAGAGAATCCAAAAACAGGTTGGCCCGTTCGAGTGCGTCGAGGAGCAGCGCGCTGTCGTTGCGACCAGTGACTGCGTCGCACAGTGAGGCCGTCAACCGGTTGAGAAACGTTGTCTGCAACAGAAAGTGCTGGATCGGTTCAGGCTGCGCTGCCAACACCTCGGTCGCCAGATAATCCAACACATGGCGCTGGGTGCCTGAGAGCGTAGCAAGGAAGCGCCCGGCCAGGTGCGGCGGTTGGCGCTGGAGAGCCAGTGTGACCAACTGGAGCCCAGCCACCCACCCTTCGGTGCGCTCTATCAGCGCGTCAACGGCTGAGGATGGCAACGCAAAGGGCAC
>JAHDWG010000362.1 GCA_023384495.1 Caldilineaceae bacterium | reverse complement strand
TGAATCGTTCATCTAGTTCATTTGCACGCAGGCGATAAACCGAATGCATGAGTTCACTCCTTCAAAGTCAATTCCCTGTGCCTTCCTCAGGGTAATCACCCTCTAAATCTGCCTGGCCTGCTCGCGCAGGATAAACTTCTGCACCTTGCCGGTCGAGGTCTTGGGCAGCGGGCCAAAGATGACCATTTTGGGCGCTTTGAAATGGGCGAGGTTCTGGCGGCAGAAGTCGATAATTTCGGCCTCGCTTGTTTCCATGTCCGGGCGCAGCGTGACAAAGGCACAGGGTGTCTCGCCCCATTTTTCGTCCGGGCGGGCGACGACGGCGGCTTCGAGAATGGCCGGGTGGCGGTAGAGCACATTTTCCACTTCGATGGTGGAGATATTTTCGCCGCCGGAGATGATGATGTCCTTGGCCCGATCCTTGAGTTCGATGTAGCCGTCGGGGTGCATCACACCGAGATCGCCGCTGTGGAACCAGCCGTCGCGAAATGCTTCGTTCGTCGCCTTTTCGTTCTTGAGATAGCCCATCATCACGATGTTGCCGCGGAAGAGCACCTCGCCCAGCGTCTCCCCGTCGGCGGGGACGGGCTCCATCGTCACCGGGTCGGCCACGGTGAGGCCGTCGAGCATGTGATAGCGGACGCCCTGGCGCGCCTTGAGGCGGGCCTGCTCTTCGATGGACAGGTCGTTCCATTCGCCGTGCCAGTCGCACATCACCGCCGGACCGTAGGTTTCAGTCAGGCCGTAGACATGGGTGATGTCGAACTGGTTTTCGGCCATGGCCTGGAGGATGGCCGCCGGTGGCGGCGCCGCCGCGATCATGCCCTTGATCGGCTGCTTCTTTTTGGCGCGCACCTCTGCCGGCGCGTTGATCAGCATAGAGTGGACGGTGGGTGCACCGCAGTAGTGCGTCACCCCTTCGCGCTCGAACAGGTCGTAGATCTGGTCCACGTCGACGCGGCGCAGACAGACGTTGGTCCCCACTGCCGCGGCCAGTGTCCACGGGAAGCACCAGCCGTTGCAGTGAAACATGGGCAGCGTCCACAGATAGACCGGATGTTTGGGCAGCTCCCACGCCAGCACATTGTTGACCGCATTGAGATAGGCCCCGCGATGGTGATAGACGACACCTTTCGGGTTGCCCGTGGTGCCGGAGGTGTAATTGAGGCTGATGGCCGACCACTCATCCGCCGGTGGCTGCCAATGGAAGGTAGGGTCGCCTTCGGCCAACAGCGCCTCGTAGGTGGTTTCGCCCAGCAGTTCGCCACCCTGCGCCAGCGGGTCGTCGATGTCGATGACGAGGATCGGTTTGCCGAACTGGCGGAGCGCCTCTTTGATCACCGGCGACGCCTCGCGGTCGGTAACGAGCACCTTGGCCTCGCCATGCCCCAAGATAAACGCAATCGTCGCCGCATCGAGCCGGGTGTTGATGGTGTTGAGCACGGCGCCCGCCATGGGGACGGCAAAGTGCAGCTCGAGCATTTCCGGCGTGTTGTAGCCCATCACCGCCACCGTGTCGCCCGCGCCGATGCCCCGTCGCTGCAGCGCCGACGCCAGCCGCCGGCAGCGGGCGTCAGTCTCGGCCCACGCGTAGCGCCGCTCACCATGGACGATCGACGTATGGTGCGGGTAGACCTGTGCGGCGCGGGTGAGAAACGTCAAGGGCGTCAGCGGCGCAAAGTTGGCCGGATTTTTGTCTAGGCCGGTGCTGTACGGATTGGATGGCGACATGGGAGTGATTTACCTCAGCTTGTTGGGAAAGACGGCTCAGGCGACTACACGTGTTTTACATTATACCATTGTGCGTATTGACCCCGGACATTGGCAAGCGCACCGAACCCGCAGGCCTGCCCCAGCGTAGACCCTTTCTGGGGTCTTTACTCGTCGAGCCAGGCCACACAGCGGCAGAAGGCCGCCTCGCCGCCCTTGAACTTCCAGGGGAAGACGCCCAACGTCAACCGCTTGTTTTGTAGCTCGGGGGCGCCGATCTGCCCGCCGATGTTCTCCACATGGATGCAGTCGTGGGGGAAGAGGGCGTTGTGGGTCAGTTGGTAGGCTGCATCAGGGAAGAGTACGTCGATCTGGTCAGCGCCAAACTTGGCTTCACACTGGGCGCGCACCTTCTGCCAGTGCTCCAACCCGCCGCGGCCCAAGAAGCGCCCAATGGGCAGATTCATGGGGTGGTCGGTGGAGACCATATCAACGCCCCAAATTTTGATCTTCTTGTCCAGCAGCCATTCGCAGATGCTGTAGTGCGGACCGGGGTGGCGATGGAGATATTTTTCTTCATCCGCATCGGGGCCGTAGTAGGCATATTTGTGCCACCCGGTGTGGATAAAGAGGATGTCGCCCTCACGCACCTCCACCCGCTTTTCGATATCTTCGGGATAGAACATATCCAGTTCATCCAGATAACTGAGATCGACAATCACCCCCGGCCCCCACAGCCATTCGATAGGGATCTGGTCAATCGTCTTGCCCTTGGTGACAAAGTGCTTGGGCGCGTCGAGGTGGGTGCCCATGTGGTTGGAACTGGTGATCAGTTGGGCGTTGACGCCATGTTCGGCCTTGCGCTTGAAGTATTTGACCTCGAAGGGCGGGTAAAAAGGCCAGAATGAGGCGTCGGCGTCAAGGTCTTGCGAGAGGTCGTAGATTTTTTGGGGCATTGGACTCTTGCTCCTGATGAAGGGTGAATTGTGAATTGTGAACTGAGAATGGTGAATTGTGAATTGTGCCTGGAGCGACAGAGTGCGTCGCACTCCACGGTTTCCTGCAGTGTTACCGACCCCGTTAACAATTCACAGTTCTCCATTCACCATTCACAATTAAAAGCCATATTGTTCCGCAAAGGCAACCAGCGCCTCTTCAAAAATCTGCATGGACGGGCGCACCAGGCCGGCCCCCACCTGGCCGACACCGGCGTTCTTGTGGGCGATGCCGGTGTTGACGCGCGGGGTGATGCCCGTCTCCACCGCCTTGCGGATGTCGATGCCGGTCGGCGTGCCCCGGAAATCGAGCTGCGGGATGGTGAAGCTTTTATGCTCAGCCAGGGTGATCTCGTACATCTCCAGCGTGGCGTTGATGGCGTCTTTGGGCTTGCCGCTGACAAAGGTGACGATGGCTGGGGCCGCGGCCATGGCGAAGGCGCCGATGCCGGCCGTCTCGGTGATGGTGCTGTCGCCGATGTCGGGGTTGGCGTCGGCCGCAGTGAAGCCGGGAAAGAAGAGCCCGTCGGGAATCTGCGCCGGCGCGGTAAACCAACGGTCGCCCAGCCCGCTGACGCGGATGCCAAAGTCGGTGCCGTTGCGCGCCATGGTCGAGACCAACGTACTCCCTTCGATGCCGTGGGCGGCGTCGGCCATGGCCTTGCACGCAGCCATCACCGGGTTGAGAACACTCAGCGCGTTGTCGCCCAGAAACTTGAGGATCTCGGCGGTGACCTCGCTGTTGGGAGCAACCTTGACCACATGGGGCGCCAAATTTTTCGTGTACAGAAGCGATCCCGCCTTGTTGCGGTTGTGCCCCTCATCGCCCATGTGAAGCGCCTCGGCCAGCAGCGCACGGATATCCATGCCCCCGGCCTCTGTGATGGCATCGTGGAGCACCGGCCCCATCGTCTCGTTCATCCAGCGCAACCGTTGCTGCACATCTTCCTGGTAGGCGCCGTAGCGCAACACCTTGCCATAGCCCTCGTTCAGGTTGCTGAAGGCGCAGTTGCCGTGGGTCTGGTTTTCGACGATGTAGACCATCATCGAGGGCGACGTGACGCCGGCCATCGGCCCCACCGCGCCGTGATGGTGGCATGGTTCGAAGTCGATCTCGCCCGATTGCGCCAGAGCTTCGGCTTCCTCGGCATCGTTGGCGCGGCCCTCGAAAATCAGGGCGCCGATGATCGCACCGCGCATGGGGCCAGACATGCGCTCCCAAGTGATGGGTGGGCCGGCGTGGAGGAGCAAGTTCTCGCGCATGCCGGGAATCACGTCTCTAGCCTTGCCTAGTCCCACGAGAACCGTGCGCGCTTCGATCATGCGGGTGACGGCTGTGGTATTGGCTTGGTCGATGTCAATCTTCATTTTTGTCCCTTCAGTTTTGCCAGAATACCAGCCAACCGCTCATTCCCCCCGGCTGGGGGGCGCCAGTCTACCTGCACAACGGGTGCGCCTTGTGCGGTGAGGCTGGCCGTGAACGCCTCCACCCCCACGTTGATGGCGGCGAGCGGCTCGTGCAAGACAGCCAGGTCTACCGGCGGAAGGGTGGTCAAGCTGTTCAGCGCCTGGAGTTGGCGGCCCACCTGGCGGATGGCGGCTTCGTTGCTCAGGTAAACTTGGGCCCCGGCAGCCTCAAACTGTGCGACCTGGCGAGCAAGATCCTGCGGGTCCTCGTTGGTGCCGACCACCACGGCGACCACCTCCAGGTGGCGACCTGCTTGCTCGGCGACCTGGAGCGCGCCGGCGATGGCTGGCGCCAGTTCGCCCGCCGGGTCGGGGTGGGCGCCGTGGCCCAGCACCACATCGAGCAGGATGATGGCCGTCTCCGGGTTGGCTGCCTCCTGGCGCAGGCGGCGGATGCGCAGCTCGTTGTCCATCATTGGGTGCAGCCGGCCTACGGTGAACTCGTCTTCGCCCAGGTCGAGGATGGTGTGCTCTTTGCTGGTGATGGCTGCTTTCAGCTGAAAACGTTTGTCTAATGGCGCATTGGAGTAGACGGCGGGCAGGTACTCCTGCAACAACAACTGCGCTTCGTATGCCAGCGTGCCGCCGGAGAAGAGACCGCGCAGGTAACGACCCGGATTACGGATTTTGGATTTTGGATTTTGGATTGTGGATTGGTCTATCTCTTCGTCGAATTGGGCGAGTTCGACGGCGAGTTCGGCGGCGGCATCGAGGGTCTGGACAAAGTAAACGTTCTCCTGCTGGCTCTCGGGGGCGCGATAGCCGATAAAATCGATCACCACCGGTTTGCCGGCGGAGCGAACCAGGCGCAGTAGTTCCTCGGCTACCTGGGGCGCCGGTGGTTTTGAGAGGAGAACAATCACCTTTGTCTCAGGGTCGCGCCGCAGCAGATCGAGCGCTTGCCGGGCGGTAACGGCGCCAACCGCTTCGGAGAGATCGCGGCCACCGGCGCCCAGGGCGTGGGAGACGCCGCCGCCCAATTGATGGATGCGCACCGTCACCAGTTGTAGCCCCGTGCCCGAGGCGCCGATCAGGCCGATGCTGCCCCGGCGCACCTGGTTGGCAAAGCCCAACCCTACTCCGTTGACAATGGCCGTGCCGCAGTCGGGCCCCATGACAAGTAGGCCCTGCGCGGCGGCGCGCTGTTTGAGTTTCACCTCATCGTCCAGGCTGACGTTGTCGCTATAGAGAAAGACATGCTTCTCCAGGTGCAGCGCCTCCTCGACGACGCCCGCCGCATAGCGGCCCGGTGTGGAGACGAGCACCCAGCGGGCGCCGGGCAACTGTTGGACCGCGGTGGCCAGCGTTTTGGGTCGATAATCATCAGCCAGCCCCTCGGTCTGGCGGCGGGCCAAAAGCGCCTCGACCTGAGCAAGCGCTGCCTCGGCTGCTGCCGCGGATTCTGCTTCTACGACGATGATTAAATCATCAGCGGCGGCGCTATCGGCTTCAATGGTCAGCAGATTGCTCTGCCCCAGCAGCTCCTTGTTGGCGGGCGTGCCCATGACGACACCCGCCTCCGTCACGCCGGGTAGTGCGGCCAGCGCCCGCTGTAACTGCATGAGCACCACTGAATCATAGTAGGCGCCGCGGCGCACTTCGGTTTTGACCATGTTTGTCTATGCAGATGAACGCAACCTGGCATTCGAGCCACGGGGTGCGTAGATGAAGGAGTTGAAGATGGGCGGATTGTAGCACCTTTGCGACCGTAGGGCAAGATGCCATCTTGCCCTACAAGAGACGATGAATCTTTGACAATGCGCACTACCCTGTCTACAATTTGCGCCAGAATCGATTCGACAGACAAGGAGAACAGACGATGCAGATCAAAGGCGGCCACACCTTCCAGGCCCCGCGCCCCGCTGTCTGGGAGGCGTTGATGGACCCCACCGTGCTGGCGCAGGCATTGCCCGGCGGCGAACAATTGGAAAAGATTGGCGAGGACGAATACCGGGCCGTGATGAATGTGCGCGTTGGCCCCGTCCAGGGCCGGTTCGAAGGCAAGGTCGAACTGGAGGATCTGGAGCCGCCCGCCCAATACCGCATGAAGGTGAGTGGCGCCGGCCCGGCCGGCCATGTCCACGGCAGCGGCGCCATTGTCCTTTCGGACGACGGTGAGGGCACGCTCATGAGCTATGAGGGCGACGTACAGGTGGGCGGCAAGATCGCCAGCGTCGGTCAGCGGCTGATCGACAGCACGGCCAAATCGGTGATCCGGCAGGGCCTCAAGGTGCTGGACGAACAGATTCAAGCCCGCATCGCCCCGCCTGCGCCCACCCCAACCCCCGCGCCGGTTGTGGCGCCAACCCCCAGCCCTACGCCACGTCCATCCCCCACACCAGCGCCACAGCCAGCGGTCAGCACCGCCCCCGCGTCCCCCCAAACCGGAGCGTTTGCTGCTGCTGTGATCAAAGACGTCGTGCGCGACCTGGCATCGGATTACATCCCGCCGCAGCATCAGGAGAAGGCGCTCTATGCCCTCCTGGGCGCATTGGGGATGTTGCTCTTCGTCATCCTCGTGCGGCTGGTGCAGCGCGACTGACTTTTGCACTGGCTGTTATACTGGGCTCTGTTTGAAAACTGGAGTTACCCTGGAGTTACCCGAAGGAATAGGCATCTTCGCAAATTCCGGTTTTCAAAGCAACCGCAGTATAGCTGCAACGGGTGTGTTTGAGATTCACCGGCGAAGGTGATATACTGGTGCTGGGCACAATTCGATGGCCAGCGTCTTGAGGTTGGCGTCGGGCATTGGGTTCCCGCCTTCTGCAAGCGTGGTTGGTTAGCAAAAAGGGTGGCACGATATGGACCTGGCACAATTAGCGCAGATGGTCAACTGGTTGGACGAAGAGCATCGCCGCGACCGCGCGGAGATCGCGCGCCTACAACAGCGGATTGAGGCCCAATCCGCAGATATGATCGAGCAAGCGCGCCGGATTCAAGAGTTGGAGGGCAGGTTGGCCGCCACCCAAGCGCATCTCTCGCGCTTCACGCAAGTCGAGCAGGCGATCCAAAACGCCAAGACCGAGCTGGTGGGCCTGGTGGAGCGAGGCGATGAAGGCCGCGTGCAGGCGCAGCGCGAATTGGAGCGCGCCCGCCTTAGCGACCGCGAAATGTTGAGCCGCGAGATCAGCGAGGTGCGCCGCGAACTGCCGCGCATCTCACGTCTGGAAGAGGCGATTGAGATCCGCTCGGTTGAGGATGAGCGGCTCTCTGAGCTGATCATGGGGGTGCGCAATCAGATCGGCGGCCTGGCCAAAGAGTTGGAGGAGCGCACGCGCCAATTGCCGTTCCTGGCCGAACAACGCACCAGCGACAGCAAACGCATCGCCCAACTGCAACAGGAGACGGTAGAGCTTTTCAAACGCACCGAAGCAAATGCCGGGCGCCTCCCGATCATGGAGGAAAGTATCCGCAAGGTGA
>JAHDWG010000361.1 GCA_023384495.1 Caldilineaceae bacterium | reverse complement strand
GCGACCTGAGCCACGACGAGCTGCACCGGCTGGCTCGTCAACTGCTCTGCAACGAGACGGTGCAACACTACAGCCTGGGCCCCATCACGCCGCAGTTTACCGAGGAAGTGGCCGCCGGCGACCAGGTGGAGACGATTCCCATCACCACGCTCGACGATGCAGCGCTGATGGCGCTCAGCCGCAACCGCCTGCTCTCGCTCGACCTGCACGAGATGCAGGCGATCCAGGAGTTCTATCAGGAGGCGCAGCGCGAGCCTACCGATGTGGAGCTGGAGACGCTGGCGCAGACCTGGTCTGAGCACTGCGTCCACAAGACGTTCAAGGCGCAGATCGATTTTACCTGGCGCGACGCCGCGGGCAACATCCGCCGCGCCGAAACGGTGGACGGGCTGCTCAAGCAATATATCCGCGCCGCCACCGAGGCGATCAACCCGCCCTGGCTCCATTCGGCCTTTGTGGACAACGCCGGCATCATCGCCTTCGACGAGACGCACGATCTGGCCTTCAAGGTGGAGACGCACAACCACCCCTCGGCGCTGGAGCCTTTTGGCGGCGCCAACACCGGCGTGGGCGGCGTGGTGCGCGACATCCTCGGCGTCTCGGCGCGGCCCATCGCCACCACCGATGTGCTCTGTTTTGGCCCGCAAGAATACCCGCACGAGCAACTGCCGGCGGGCGTGCTCCACCCCAAACGGATCGCCGATGGCGTAGTGGCCGGCATTGCCGACTACGGCAACAAGCTGGGGCTGCCCACGGTCAACGGCGCGATCCTCTATGACGAGGGCTATCTGGGCAACCCGCTGGTTTTCTGCGGCTGTGTCGGTTTGCTGCCGCGCGGTCGCCACCCCACCGCCGCCCAGGTGGGCGATCTTGTGGTGGCCTTGGGCGGGCGCACCGGGCGCGACGGCATCCACGGCGCGACCTTCTCGTCGGCGGAACTGACACACGAAACCAGCGAGCTAGCCGGCAGCGCGGTGCAGATCGGCGACCCCATCACCGAGAAGGGGCTGATCGAGCTGGTGGAGGCGGCGCGCGACCAACAGCTCTACACCGCGATCACCGACTGTGGCGCGGGCGGCTTCTCCTCCGCCGTGGGCGAGATGGGCAGCGAGCTGGGCGTGGAGGTCGAGCTTGCCAATGCGCCACTCAAATATGGCGGCCTGCAGCCGTGGGAGATCTGGATCTCCGAGGCGCAGGAGCGGCTGGTCATGGCCGCGCCGCCAGACAATCTGCCCGCGCTGCAAGCCTTGGCCGACCTGTGGGATGTGGAGATCAGCGTGCTGGGCGCCTTCACCGGCGACCATCGGCTGCGCGTCAAGCACAATGGCAACCTGGTGGCCGACCTGCCCATGAGCTTCCTCCACGACGGGCTGCCCCAGCGGCGCATGGAGGCGATCTGGCAGGATGCGCCCATGGTCACGGCGCCGCCGCCCGCGGTTGCCGACCCCGGCGCCATGTTGCTGCAACTGTTGGCTCACCCCAACGTCGCCAGCAAGGAGCCGGTCATCCGCCGCTACGACCATGAGGTGCGTGGCGGCGCGCTCGTCCGCCCGCTCACTGGCCCGCAACTCGATGGCCCCACTGACGCTGCCGCGCTCAAGCCGTTGGGGACATGGGAACACGATATGGCCTTTGTGCTGAGCGCGGGCATCAACCCGCTCATCGGCCGGCGCGACCCATACGCCATGGCCATCAGCGCCATCGACGAGGCCGTTCGCAACGCGGTGGCCGTGGGCGCCGACCCCGAGCGCATCGCCATTTTGGACAACTTCTGCTGGGGCAACCCGCGCTATCCCGACCGGCTGGGCGCGCTGGTGCGGGCGTGCCAGGGCTGCTACGACGGCGCGCTGGCCTACCAGGCCCCGTTTATCTCAGGCAAAGACAGCCTCAACAACGAGTTCAACGGCCAGCCCATCCCGGGCACGCTGCTCATTTCGGCTATCGGCATCGTACCCGACATGCGGCGTTGTGTCACCTCGCATCTGAAGCGGCCCGGCAATTTGCTCTACTTGCTGGGCCAGACATTGCCGGAGATGGGCGGTTCTCTGCTCTATGCGCTGCTGGGCTACGTCGGGGGCCATCCGCCGGGGCTGCCTCGTGAGCCACTGGCGCGCTACCGGCTGCTTCACCAGGCGATCCGCCGGGGGTGGGTGCAGGCATGTCACGATTTGAGCGAAGGCGGGTTGGCCGTGGCCGCGGCCGAGATGTGTATTGGCGGGCGGCTTGGCGCCAGGCTCGAAATCGGGGATTGGAGACTGGAGACGGAGCGCCTGACCAACGAGGAGCTTCTCTTTGGCGAGAGTAACGGGCGGCTGTTGCTCGAAGTCGCCCCAGCAGACGCCCGCGCCGTTGAGGCCCATTTTGGGGGGCAAAAGCTGGTGCGGCTGGGCGAGGTGCAGACCGAGCCGCAGCTTCTGATCACCTTTGACGCAAACCCGTTGGTCAACCTGCCCGTTGCGAAACTGGTCAACGCCTGGAAGGGAGCTGGGGCATGAAACCGTCCATCTTGATCTTGCACGCATCCGGCGCAAACCGGGATGGCGAGGCGGCCCGCGCCTGCGAACTGGCCGGCGGCGCGCCCGAGATCGTCCACATCAACCAACTGCGTCGGGGTGAGCGCCGCTTGGCCGATTATGCGATGTTGCTGTTGCCCGGCGGCTTCACCTATGGCGATGCGCTGGGTGCGGGCGCCCGGCTGGCGCTCGACCTGCGCGTCTACTTCGAGGAGCAGCTTTCCGAATTTGTCGAGCGCGGCAAACCGGTGCTTGGCATCTGCAACGGCTTTCAGACGCTGGTCAAGGCGGGCGTGTTTGGGATAGAAGACACAGGACTCGGGATGCGGGATGCCGGGGTTGGGCCGCGCCGGACGATCACCCTCACCGAGAACGAGCGAGGTCACTTCGAGTGTCGCTGGGTGCATTTGGCGGTGAACCGGCAGGCCCGGGCCGGCTTTCTGGCCACGATCGACGACCTGATCTTCTGTCCCATCGCCCACGGTGAGGGGAACTTTCAGGCAACTGACGACGCGACGGTGGCGCAGATGGAGGCCGCCAACCTCATCGCGTTGCGCTACGTGGATGCGGACGGCCAGCCGGCGGGCGGGCGCTACCCGCGCAACCCCAACGGTTCCGTCGCCGACATTGCCGGCATCTGCAACGCCCAGGGCAATGTCCTCGGCCTCATGCCCCATCCCGAGGATCACGTCATGCCCATCCAAAACCCGTTGGGCGGCCAGGGCCGGCTGGGGCTGGCGCTCTTCCAGGCGATGATCCGGGCAATCGGGTAAAAGGGGTGATGTGTTGCGCGTCGGTCTGTTATTGGTGTTGCTGGCGGCCTTTTTACTACGCGTATACAACCTCGACGCGGCGCCGCCTGGGCTCTACTATGACGAAGCCGCCCACGGGCTGGATGCAGTGCAGGTCTGGCAGGGGCGGCTTCACCTCTTCTTCCCCACCGCCAACGGCCATGAGCCGCTTTTCACCTATCTGGTCGCGCTCTTCGTGCGCGTGCTCGACAACACAATCCTCGCCGTGCGGCTGCCCGCGGCCATGCTGGGGACGCTGGCCGTGGCGGCGGCCTTTGTCCTGGGCCGGCGACTCGTGGGCGCGCACACAGCGCTGCTCGCCGCGGGCCTGCTTGCTGTCACCTTTTGGACCGTCTCGCTCAGCCGCATGGGCTACCGGGCCAACGCGCTGCCCGTGCTCTTTTCGCTCTGGCTGCTGGCCTTCTGGCGCTGCCGCGGGCGCGATGATCTGCGGCCCTATCTATTGGCTGGCCTTCTGTTGGGGCTGAGTCAGTACACCTACACTGCCGCCCGTTTTATACCCCTGCTGGCCCTGGTGTTGGCCTTTGACTGGCGCAAAACGCTCGACCGCCGCGGCTTGCTGATCGGCGCGGGGGTGGCGGCGCTGGTGACGTTGCCGTTGGCATGGGCCATCGTCGCCGATCTGGGCGTGGGGGCGCAGCGCATCCGCCAGGCCGCCCTGTGGAACCGGCCGGAGCCGCTGCATCTCTTTTGGTGGCAGCTGCGCGACCACCTGCGCATGTTTGGCCTCACGGGCGACCCGCTCTGGATCCACAACATCCCCTTTCGTCCGCCGCTCCTGTTGCCCACCGCGCTGCTCTTTTGGCTGGGGGTAGCGACCGGGTGGCGGAGCGCGGGGCCGCGGGCGCTGCTCTGGGCCGTGGGCGTCATGCTCTGGCCGGGGATTCTGGCCGTCTCCAACAACCCGGCGCCGCCCGACCACCTGCGTGTGATCGCAATTGCCGCGCCCGCCCTGCTGCTGGCTGGCGTCGGGCTGGCGTTTCTCATCCGACGCCCTCGCTGGATGATACCCGCTATCGTGGCATTGGTGCTGGCGGATGGCGCCGTTTCCTGGCGCGACTATCAGCAGTGGAGCCGCGCCCGCGAAAGCTACGAGCAGCTCGACGCCGATATGACGCGCCTGGCCCGGCAGGTGGTTGACAACCCCGAAACGTTCTTTTTGGCGCCCATCTCGGCTGAATGGAAGGAGTTTGCGCCGGGCGAACACTGGACGATTGATTACCTGAGCGGCGGGCGCCCCAACTATTATGTCACGGGGCCGCCCTATCGGCTGCCCGACCTCGACGCCGAGCAGGTGGCGCTGGTGCGCTGGACCGCCGGCATGCATGTCACCGCCGACCCGCAGCGGTCGCTCGAGGGCGAACTGGCGTTGTTGGGCTACACCAAGACGCGTGAAGAGGCAGGGCGCACCTATTTGCTGCTTCACTACACCCACACCGGCGCTGACGTGACGGTGCATCGCTTTCAACCGGGGCATGGCTATGCCGGGGGGCTGCGCATCGAAGCCGTCCATCTGTATCACAGAGTAGCAACGGGTGACCAACCCGGCGAACTGCTGGCCGAAGTCCAATGGCGGAGCGACGGCCCCTACGCCGAACCGATCTCCGTCTCGCTGCGCCTGCTCGATGTGACGGGCACAGCGGTGGCGCAGGTGGACAGCGCCCTCTGGAACGACCTGGGCGAGACCGCCGACTGCTGGCGCACGCCCGAGCAGAGCCGCCTCTTTTTGGAATTCGGCGATCCGGCGCTGGCGCCCGGCGACTACCGCGTCGTGGTCTTGGCCTATGCAACGGAAAGCCTCCAGCCACTGGCGCCAATCGACCCCGCGCAGGATGAGGTGGTTGGGGTGCTGGCTTGGGGCGACTGAACCACAATCTTATATTCAGTTCTGCTTGAGAACCAGAGTTTTTCAACTGCAAAAACTCTGGTTCTCAAAGCAACCGCGGTATACCAGTGGCGATCCGGTGTTGATTCCCGACGGGCAGCCAGCCGGAAGAACCAATCCGGCGCTCGCTAGCGGTGGACCAGCGGTAGATAGTGCACGTTGCCCCCAGCCCCGTCACCGGGCGCCAGCAGCGCATAGACGCCAAGCGGCTGGATGGCGGCGATGAGCGCCTGGTTTTCGGCGTCGAGCGTGGCCGTTACCGGCTCCCAGCGTTCCGTATTGGGCGCCCAGCGGTGGAGGCGGAGCGCGGCTGGGTCGAACGCATCACTCAGCAGGGCGCGGTCGTAATAGAGACGGAGCAGCGCCGGCTTCTCCAACCGCCCGATAGCGCCGGATGCGCTCAGGTCGTAGAGGTTGCCCACCAGCCGTTGGCCCTCCGGCAGCGGGCCGGGCAGCGCGCCCGGCGGCATGACCACCACATATGCTTCCCCCATACCGGGGGGCAGGCTGCCGGCAAAGACGCGCAAATGCAGATTCCCGTCCCCGGCGAAGATATCGTCGTCCTGTTCGCCGGCGATACGCTGGAGCTGGTAGGTCGTGTGCAGGGCCGCAGCGCGGCCGCCGGCAAAGCCGCTCACCTGCACCTGGCCGCTCCCGCGTGCGGTGGGGCTGAAGCTCACCTTCGACTCATAGGCGCCGGTGGTGGGGCTAAAGCGCACCGTGGGTGATTGCGCCGTCTGGCCCAGCGGCTCGGTGACGAGCACCTGAGGCTGTCCCTCGTCGCCCACGGGCGGGTCGAAGTTGTGCAACGACAGGAGCAGATCGACCTGGCCAGGCGCGGCGGCATTGGCAGCCGGGATCAGGCGCAGATAGGGCGCGCCGCCGGCCCCGGCCGCAGCCACACCCACCGGCTGCAACGAGACTACGACCGCGCTGCTCCCCGCCACCGTGACCTCGCCACTCAGCCCGCCATCGATGGAGAGCACGCGCAGCCGGTCGCCCGTGGCCGCGCCGAGCACCGCCAGCCGGCCTTCGGCGTCGGTGAGCCCCTGTTCCAGCACGGTCTGCGCATCTTTGGGATAGAGCGCCACCACCGCGCCGGCGATGGGCTCGCCGTTGGGGCCTACCGCGGTCAACTGACGCACCGCCTGGCCCACCAGACCCGGCTCGGGCGCGACGATGGTGGGCAAATCCAAAATGGCGCGCGGCAGCCGCTCCGGCCCGGCCAGCAACTGCTGCCGGCTCATGGGCGTCACGATCTGCCAGCGGGGCGGGCTGGCCTTGTCGGCAAAGACGCGCGCCACCGTCTCCCACGCCGATTCGCCCTGGTTGTGAAAGACCTGGGCCGTCTGTTCGCATTCCGCCGACCAGAGGCCGGGCGCGCCGCGCGCGCTCAGCTCGCTGGTGGTGTACTGGTGGTCCATGATGCTGGCGTTGGTGGCCGCCGTGGCCGCGTCGCGGTTGCCGATGTCGGTGCAGACCGTCCGCACCACGCCCAGCACCACGCCGTTTTGGATGTCATAGCCAAAATATTCGTCCTCCAGGTGCAGGGCGTAGTGGCCAAATTCGTGGATGAGCGTGCTGTAACCGTAGCGCTCGCTCCACGGCCCGGCGTTGCCCGAGGCGCCATCCCACCCGCGCCCGACGCGGATCACCCGCGAGCGGTCGCTGTCGATGAGGCCGCCGATAAAGGCATGGGGCCGCACGATATTCTTGGCCGAAATTTGGAGATCGGCGTTGGCCCAGTGCGTCGCCCGGTCAAAGATGGTCACCCGTCCCAACGCCATCTGCCCATCGCTTGCATCGAACAGATAATTCGACGCCGCCTCCATGGCCGCCGCCATCTCCTCGATGTAGACCTCGTCAGCGGCCCACTCGATGGAGACGACGAGGTTGAAGAGAATCAGCGGGCTGGTGCGGCGCACCGCCAGCCGCTGTTCGCCGCTGCCGGTCGAGATGGCCGGCAGCGGGTCGCCGGTGGGGGGGATGGTCAGGCTGGTCTGGTGGACGCGATAGGCCCAGCCGTCGTGGGCGTCGCGCACGGTAGGCTGCTCGTACACCTGGCGCAGCGCCACCAAAGCCTGCCCCGCCTGTGACCCGGCCAGGCGGATGAGCCCGGCGCGGTCGCTGGTCTCAGGAGTTCCATCGGGTTTGTCCGCCCGCCGGCCATCGACGAAGAGTGTCGCCCCAGCGACCGGTTGGCCCGCCTCATCGACGATACGGGCAAAGGCTTGGGCTGGCTCGACGCGGAAGGAATGGGTTGCCGCCGCGGCGTGGGCAAACTGGTACGGCCCCGGCTTGCGCAGATGCTCGTAGGCCTCGATGCGGAAGGCAACGTTGTCGTTCTTGATCAGGTCGGCGTCGGCGCGCCAGTGAAAGGTGTGCGCTGCCCCCGCGGGCGAGGCGGCGAGATT
>JAHDWG010000360.1 GCA_023384495.1 Caldilineaceae bacterium | reverse complement strand
AGCGTACAGGCTTCCCCACAGGCCATACCAGGGACAAACGCATCCCTCACGGGTACAGTGGTCGTCAATAAAGACATGATTGCAGTAGCGGCTTTAGTGGTTCTCTCGCCAAATAGACAAACACAGTTTTCTGCTTTTTTAGTCCAGTGCCAGGCCTGAATTCTGGTTTATGAACTTAGCGAGATAACCACTTAGTCGCTTTCCACAAGAGCGACTAAAGTCGCTACTACGAACACTTCTCTTACTTACGCCGCTGTGTACGAGTAAAGGATGCTGCCTCAGCCACCGGCAGTATCTACGTGAATGATGGCCTCATGCACTGCCCCACCGCGCCCAATGTGATCAGGGCGGCTCGTTGTGTTTCGCTGATGCCGGTGACGCCGGTGATGTTCATGCCGGCGTAGGGGCCTTCGGGCTGGAGCGTATGCAGGCATTCACCGGTATGGGCATTCCAGATTCTGACCATACCGTCGTTACACCCGCTCACAATCTGGCGCCCATCCGGGCTGACATCGACACCGGTGATCAGATTGGTGTGACCGTGCAGCGGCTGGCGCAATGTGCCGGTTTGTAGATCCCACAGGTGTACGGTTCCGTCCATGCCGCCGCTGACCAGCGTGCGGTTATCGGGGCTAAGGGTGACACAGTTGTGCTTGTAAATAACTTCCCGCATGACATGAGCGAGTCGGTATTCGCCGGTTGTCGCCTCAACTGACCAAATCCGCATCGTCTGGTCATCGCTGACACTCATCAGGGTCCGTCCGTCGCGCGTGAACTGGACTTTGATCACCGCCTGGGTGTGCCCCTGGAGGATCTGGCAGACCCGGCCTTCGACAGCATCCCACAGGCAAATCGTCGTGTCGTCGCTGACTGTGGCTAGCAAGCGACCATCCGGGTGAAACGCAACCCAGCGAACCATCGCTGTGTGCCCCTGCAAAACGTGGCGCAGCCTACCCGACGGCATCTCCCAGATGCGCGTTGTCTGATCACCACTGCCGGTGGCGAGGAGCGTACCTGCGGGGTTGAAGGTGATCCACTTGATTTGACTGCTGTGTCCTTCTAATATGCCAAACGGCTCACCCGTGTCCACATCCCACAGGCAGATCACTGTATCACCCCCACCACTGGCCAGGACGGTACGGGCGCCGGCCGGAGACAGGCTAAACGCCAGGGTCTGCACCGCGCTGGCATGCCGGCGCAAGTTGAACCGGTGTTCGCCGCTGCGCATGTCCCAGACCTGGATGACCTGGTCGTTACCGCCGGTAGCTAGCAGCCGGCGGGAGCCCACCGGGCGCGGGCTACAGGCCATATGGCGTACAACATCCTGATGACCGTACAGGGTTTGCAGATGGCGGCCATCCCGCGCCCACAAATGGACGGTGTGATCATAGTGGCTGCTGACCAGGGTGGCGCCATCGGGGCTAAACTGCACCAGTTCCACGGCCCGGGCCTGGCCGTACAATTTCTGCTCCGCCTGACCCGTCTGCACATTCCATAGCTGGATCGTCTGGTCATAGCCCGCGCTGGCCAGTGTAGCGCCATCGGGGCTAAAGGCCAGCGCCGAGATCCGGCCGGTATGGCCGGTCAGGCGCTGTCGTAATTCGCCAGTCGCCACCACCCAAAGGCTGAGGTGATGAAAGGAGCCGCTGGCTAGCAGCGCTCCATCTGGGCTGAAGGCCAACTGTTCAGCCAGTTCTGGCAGGATGTGGCGCGGTTGGGATAAGTCAGGAAGGGACGCATGGTCCACAAGCACCCACAGACGGATTGTCTGGTCGAGGCTGCTGCTGGCCAGGGTTTGGACGTCGGGGCTAAAGGCCAGGCGTGTAATCGCATGCGTATGCCCTTGCAGGCTTGCGTGCAGGTGGCCGCCCTGCACATCCCAACAGCGCACGACCCCATCATCGCCACCGGCGGCCACCCACGCCCCATCTCTGCTGGCTGCAGCCTGGTACATGGGGTTGGGCGTCCCGCCAAAGCGGGTCTCCGGCTGGTCACTCACCAACCGGCTGAGCAGCGTCTTCACCGACCAGGTGCGGGTGACGCCATCTTGCCCTGTGCTGATCAGCGTCTCCCCACTGGCGTCAAAGGCAACCAGCACCACCTCGCTCTCGTGCCCGCGCAGGACACAGTAGAGTTGGCCGGTTTCCAGGTCCCACAGACGCACGGTCTGGTCGGCGCTTGCGCTCGC
Source organism: Caldilineaceae bacterium (assembly GCA_023384495.1). Lineage (GTDB taxonomy): Bacteria > Chloroflexota > Anaerolineae > Caldilineales > Caldilineaceae > CFX5. The sequence continues at coordinate 5,465 of JAHDWG010000360.1, read as the reverse complement.
CAGCAATTGTGGCCCGTTGGCATTCCCGGTGTGAAGCGCCACCGAATAGACCACCCCATGGTGGCCCCGAAGCAGCCGCTCGAGTTGACGGTCAGCCAGCCGCCAGATGTGGAGGGTGCCGTTGTAGGCGCCGCCGACCAGGCGCAGACCATCCGCAGTGAACGCCAGGCATCGAATCGTCTCAAACGGCTCGACAAAGCTTGAGTGAGTCAAATCCGCCTGGGTGAAATCGACCTGGGGCAAGGCGGCGCCGCGCAGGTCGGCCTGCCAGAGTGTCAGCCGCGAAAAGTCGGACCCGCGCAGATCGACACGCAGTTGGAGCAAGAGGTGCAGCAAGTTAGCCCCGACATAACCGGGCGCCAGCGGCGCCTCTTCCTGCGCTCGCCGCAAGATATGGCGCGCCTGATTGACCAATTTTGTTCTGCCCCAGCGGCCCGTAAGCCATGTGGCCACCGGTTGCAACAACATGCGCACCTGGCTCTCGCGCACGTACTCCTTGGCCTGCGCCTTGACCAGCGCAAACCGGTTCAGGTGGGTCTCGACGAGCGGCAAGTCAACCGACGGGGTGGTTTCAAGCAACTCGTGGCAAATCCTTTCCACCAGACGGTCGGTCGTATATTCGAGCACGACGTTCTGCAAGCCGTGGCGCGCCCCATCATGCTCGAGTAAGGATCGCCGGCGCAGCGAGCGCAGCGTCTCCAGCAAAACCCGCTGCGAGCTTGACTTGACCAGATTGTCGCTCAGTTCGCGCAGTGTGATCGGCTCGCGCTCGATGGCAAGCCAGGTGATCATCTCCTGCTCCACCGGGGAGAGCCGCTCGAAGTGTTGGTCGAGCACATCACGAATATCGTCAAAGACCAGCGCCTGTTCGGCGAGGAAGGCCCCGACGCTGCCTGCAAAGATGTCCTGGATCGCGGCGACCACCAGCTTGAGCGCCAGCGGATTGCCCGAGTATCGTTGTGCGATCTGGGTGATCTCCTCAGGGTTGCTGGTGAGTCCGGCCTCGCGCATCATGGCCTGGGCGTCTTCCATGGCCAACCCCTCGAGGCGGAGCGAGCCTACGGCCGGCGCGCCAATTTCCAGGCGTTTGAGGATGTAAGGCTCTTCCCGGCTGGTAAGCAATAGACAACTCTGGTGGCCATACTCGGCGATGCGCTGGAAGAGTTGCTCATACCCTTCGTAGCCAGGGCGGCACTGACCGGCCCGCTCACCTGTGCTCATAATGCTTTCGACATTGTCCAACACCAGCAGAGAACGTTGACCCTGAAGGTGTGCGAGTAGCAAGTCCAGTTGCCGGTCGAGGGCCGGCGGCAATTCGCTGGTTGGTTGGTTGGAGAGCGCACCGAGCCATTCCTGCAAGACCTCGTCCAACGGAGGCGCATTCAGCAAGGAGCGCCAGAGAAGCCGTGCAAACGGTGGGCGGCCTTCCTGGGGCCAACCCGTATTGGTTTCGCCCTCCCTCGCGCCGTTCACGCTGTCGAGCATGCTCATAAAGCGGGCGGCCAGGGCAGTCTTCCCCTGGCCGCCCATGCCGAGCACCATAACGAGACGGGCTTGATCGTCCAACACCCATTGCCGAAGCTGCTCGAGTTCGGGTTCGCGGCCAAAAAAGGCCTCGACAGTCGGCGCCATCAGCTTGGGCGGTAGGGTCACAGTGGGTGAACTCTCGACCTGATACGCCGCCAGCGGCGTATCAGGTGTAGATGGCTGTGGTCTTCCGAACGTAATCGAGCCTGGCGCAAGCGCGCGCAACACCTGTCGATAGTGTTTGCGGCGCTCTTGTAGCCAGTTCTGGAAGAGGTCGCTGTCGATTGTTTCAAAACCGGCCAGAAGGTCGTGCTGATAGAGCCAGTCAGAATCCAACGGGCGAGGCGGCGAGCTGTCCGTCTCTTCGGGGGGCGCCTCGAGTGTGGCAAGATCATGGGCCAGGGCGTCGCACCAAAAATCGGGGTGCTTCACCTGAATCTGTACAACCTGGTTGGTCGTACGGATGAGGTTGAGCGGTTTGAGGATCTGGCGGAGATTGGAGAGCGTCACCCGTAAGTTGCTGCGCGCTGCCTCGGGGTCCTGACCGTCCCACAAGAGGCGAGCCAGATGGGTGCGGGAAAGGGGGCGGGTGCTTTCTAAGGTGAGATAGGCGAGCAAGGCCCGAGCGCGCACCGAGCGAAATCCTTCAAGTGGCCGATCATCTATGGTGGCGTAGAACTGGCCCAACAGATAGAGTCGGAGCGTCGGCATGTGGCTTTCTCCGAGGAGTGGCTGGGGGTTTGGCTGGATTGTGCTAACAAAAGGGAATCTTACATTCTCATGGGGTGGCATTGTAAGGGCTAGACAGAATTTGGACAAATTTCAATATCAACCAAAGTGAAACAGGAATGTAACGTGTCTGTTTCACCTTACGGTTTCGTTACGATTCAATAACTCATCCTTTTGTCGCTTGCGCTACTTCCCCGCTCCGATGTACCCTCGATGTATGGCGGTTTTTGTTAGGATGCTGTAGGGTGAAAGGAGGGTGCGATGATGCGATTGCCAGCCTGAATTCCACCGAAAAGGTGCGCAATGCTATACCGTGTATTCTGTCACATATGTCTGATGGCGGCTGTGGTGCTCCTTATAGGCGATCCTTCAGACAGCCGTCAGGTACGATAGACATCAATTGTACTTATAATTCTTAAGCCATGTCTTTAGGGTGTGGGCGGCGAACTGCTGTCACAGATCGCCGCTTGGATGGAGACGAAATTGACTCCTGCGCGCAAAGGTCGATAGCCGGTGGAATCGTATGCTCGTTCTTGTTTGCTATTGGTAGAGCATCCCCCCGGCGACTCTTCTTCGCTTGCCGGACATAGACGCGCCGCCGCTCCCTTCGCCGCCATCTCGCGCCACGTTGACAACCCTGTTGCGCCATCTCTGAAGCTCCCACCACTTGTGCCTTGGTCAGCAGAGCGGTCAATCGGCGCCCATACGCCGCCAAAGGCAACCTTCGGAAAACAGCGATGCTTTGCTCTGTTTGAAAGCGCGAGATTTTTGCTTGTTCAGCCAACGGTCATGCGCGCTTTCAAAGCAACCGCAGTCTAAGCGCTAATTCCTGCTATAGGAGCCACTATGTCAAAGCTGAGAAGTAAGCTCTATCGACTACTTTCGCTCTGTATTGTTCTGTTACAGATCTTTGCCCTCACTGCCACCGGGGCGTTGACCGTTCTCCAGCCCACGCCAGTGCGGGCCCAGGGGACGGCCCCCGGTGGGGTGACTACCGGTCTCCGCTTTTGGGTACGCGCCGACCTGGATACGTTTGTCGATGCGGGCGCCACACCCGCCACGCCCGGACAACAGGTCCAGCAATGGAACGACCAATCCAGCCAGGCGCTACATGTCACGCAGCCGACGCTGAGTCAGCGTCCGACGTTGCGCGCCGGCACTGAACAAAGCAATTTCAACAATTACCTGGAGTTTAGCAACCACTATCTCGGTAACCCGAGTGTGGTCATGGATCGCTTCACGGCAGACTTGACGATGTATGCCACAGGGTTCAAGACTGCTAACGCCGGCATTGACACAATCTGCTCCATGGGCACCAACGGCAATGATCCCACACTGGACATTACCGCGCTCAATTACAACCCGTGGGCAGATGGCAGCTCTCCCGCCTATGTTACCCATGTGGATTCACCCGTAGTGCAGGGCGAGAACCTGTTTGTTGGCATGCGGGCGCTCAATGGCGGCACCGTGTTCAACAATGACCTCATTGCCGACCTCAACGGCAGCGACCATGCCAACAACATGGAGATCCGCGGCGCTGCCAACGCCGAAATGTTTGTTCGGGTGAATATCGGCAGCGACCTGTGGCCGAGCGGTGGTGGCGAAGACTGGACCGGCGCCATCGTCGAGTGCTTTATCTATGATCAAAAGCTGGGTGGCGCCGATCTGCAGAAGGTGCGCACCTACATGGCCATCCGTGGCGGCATCACGCTGAAGAACAGCGACAACTGGCTCTCCGCTGCCGGCACAACCGTGTGGGATCTCGGCGCCAATGCCGCCTTTCACAACAACGTCGCCGGTATTGGCCGTGATGATGCCTCTGCGCTCGACCAGCGCAAATCCAAGAGCGTCCACGCCGGCTCGCTTGTAACCATGGACAACGGCGGCCCCTTTGCGGCAGATAACAGTTTTCTACTCTGGGGTCACGATGGAGGCAGCCCAACCTATTCCGTTGTGCACCCGCCCATTGGCGGCATGCCCACGGTGCGCATGGGTCGCATCTGGAAGGTGCAAGAGACTGGCGCCGTCGGCGCGGTGCAGGTGACCGGCCCCAGCCAGGCCACCCACTTGCTCGTGGCCAACGACGCCGGTTTCACTTCCGGCCTCCAGGAGATTTCCCTCAGCGGCGGCTCCTTCCCGGCCGACTTCATCGACGGCCAGTTCTTCACCTTTGCCCTCTCTCAGCCTGCCCCTGGCGGGGCGAGCGCCGATCTGCGCATGTGGCTGCGCGCCGATGGAAGCGGCGTTACCGGCGCCCTCTGGCCTGATTCCAGTGGGAACGGGATGAATGGCGTGCAGAACACTGCGGCGTATCAGCCGGCAGTCACTGGCCTGATCAACTTCAACCCGGCGGTCACCTTCGATGGGTCGAACGATCACTATAACGTCACGGGTATCTTCCCCGACTCCACCGCTTCTACAACCTTTTTCTTCGCCGCGGCGCTCAATACGTCATCATTTCCCGTTGCGAGCCGCAACTTGATGGAGGTGGGGAACGACCGGCCATCCATGTATTTCAGGAATACCAGACGGCCGACCTCTTGGGCCTACGATACCTCAAGCCCAAATGAGAGTATGCACACGCGGGTCTATGCGGTGAACGAGCCGGGTGTGTTTAGCTATGCTTTCCCCAATACCAACCCCAAGAACTTCCTGATCGCCGCCAACGGCGCAGAAGAAACCTTCACTGGCGCTGATGGGACCTTCCCACTTGCGGCCGACGCCAAAATCGCCGGCATCGTCTCAGCCAATGGCTATTGGAGCGGCCCGATAGGCGAAGCCATCGCCTTTACCCGTGTGTTGACGCAGCAGGAAAGGCGGCAGGTGCAGTCGTACCTGGCGATCAAGTATGGCGTGACGCTTAACCACGACTACGTAGCCAGTGATGGGGCGACGATCTCCTGGGATACGGCGATTAACACCAGCTACAACAATGACATCGCCGGCATCGGCCGCGATGACGCTTCGGCGCTCAACCAGAAGCAGTCCAAGAGCGTCAACAGTGGCACCCTGGTTACGGTCGGTCTGGGTGCGATTGCTGCCGACAACGGCAGCAACCCCAACGCCTTTGCGGCGGACAAGTCTTTCCTGGTCTGGGGCAGCGATACAGGGAGCACGGCCTTGAGTGTACCCTACATCCCTGTCAGCTTGCCCTCTTCGGTCACCTACGTGCGCATGGGACGGGTCTGGAAGGTGCAAGAGACTGGTCC